>PLJR01000350.1:1404-47163 GCA_003140295.1 Acidobacteriota bacterium | reverse complement strand
TGCGCGGCCTTTTCGCGGCGGGTATTGGAGGTAAATTGAAAGACATCCGTTAGCGCACCCACCAGGGCGGGGGCAGAGCTCCTGAGTGCTCCGGCAAGACTCCGTTATTTTTGCTTCTGACTCTATTTTAACAGGCGCGTCAAAGAATTTACGTGCGGTTCACCGCGGGGGTGAGGTCAAGCTGCTGGCGTAAAAGCGTGCGAATGTGAACCTACGATTGGAATGGTGCCACTCGGAAAAAGCCCCNNTTTGCGGAAAGCGCAAAAATGGGCCACTCCGGGTGACGTTAAGCTGTTTGTGTAAAAAGGCGGAGGTGTGGTTTTGCCAGTGTTCATTTTATTATGCGGGCTCCAAGTAGAGCCCGCACCCGGTGAAACGGCTGAGAATCATGAGGCCGGCAAGTGCTCGCTAATCGTCGGCGGGCCGAGGTGCTCCGGCACCGGAGCCGGCCAGGGCATCGCGAATCGATTCGGGAGGCACGGCGACGCGCAATTCCTGGTCTTTGTACTGCAGTTGGTACAGGCGGTAATAAATGCCGCGCTGTGCGAGGAGTTCCTGGTGCGTGCCTTGCTCGCGCAGGCGGCTCTTGTGAAATACGAGGATGCGATCGGCGTGCTGTATGGTGCTCAAGCGGTGTGCGATGACAATGGCGGTGCGGCCGGTAAGCAGCCGATCGAGCGCCGCGCGAATCATCAACTCGGTGCGGGTGTCCACGCTGGAGGTGGCTTCATCAAGGATCAGAAACTTGGGATTGTGGGCCAGGGCCCGCGCGAAACTCACCAACTGGCGCTGGCCTACTGAAAAAGTCGCGCCGCGCTCGCTGACAATTGTGTCCAGACCCTCCGGCAGCGAATCGAGAAAATGCTCGAGTCCCACCTCGCGCAGGGCGTTCGCGACGGCCTCGCGATCCACGGTTTCGGTGCCGAGGCGCACGTTCGATTCGAGGGTTCCCGAAAACAAAAACGGATCCTGCAGCACGATTCCGAATTGACGGCGCAAATCCTGCACGTTCAGCTCGCGGATATCGACGCCGTCGAGAAGGATTTGGCCGCGCTGTATGTCGTAAAAGCGGAGCAGAAGCTGGATGGTGGTGGTTTTTCCGGCGCCCGTGTGGCCGACGATGGCGATGGTTTGGCCGGGGTCGACGCGGAAAGAAACGTCGCGCAACACCCAATCCTCTTCTTTAGGCTCCGCGCCCTTGGGGCTGCCGGCATACGCGAACCACACGTTGCGGAATTCAATCTCGCCTTTGATGGTGCCAAGGTGGCGTCCCGCACCAGCTGCCGCCGGCGGCAACGGCTCGTCCAGCAGCTTGAAAATGCGTTCGGAGGCGGCCATGGCGGCCTGCAGTATATTGAACTTGTCGCTCAAATCCTGGATAGGCTGGAAGAATCGCTGCGCGTACTGCATGAACGCGATGAGCACGCCGACGGGCACTACGCCGGCCAACGCCAGGAAGCCGCCGTACCAAAACACGGTGATAATGGCCACGACGCCGATGAATTCCACGCCGGGGAAAAACAGGGCATATGCCAGGATGGCGTCTTTATAGGCTTCCATGTGCACGCGGTTCAGCTCGGCGAACTGCGCGCGCGATTTGCGCTCGCGGTTGAAAAGCTGCACCACGCTCATTCCGCTGATGTGTTCCTGCAGGAACGAATTGATGCGCGCGATGGCGGTGCGGATGCGGCGATTGGCATCGCGAACCTTGTTCCGAAAAATCCAGGTGACCACAAAAATAAAGGGCAGTACCGCGAAGGTGGCCAGAGCCAGCCTCCAGTTCATCCGCAGCATGATGAAAACGAACACCAGCAGCAGGAAGGCGTCGTTGACCATCGCGCTGATTCCGGAGGCGAACAGGTCGTTCAGTGCATCTACATCGGTGGTCACGCGCGTCACCAGCCGCCCCACCGGGCTGCGGTCGTAAAAGGTCATGGGCAGGCGCTGCAGGCGTTCGAACACTTCACGGCGCAGGTCGTACATCGTCTCCTGGCCGACTTTTTGCATCACCCGCACCTGCAGGTATTGAAACGCGAATCCCAGCGCCAAGGTGGCCAGGAATAGCAGCGATACCCATCCCAGGCCGCGAGCGGCCACGGGCGCAAGAATTTCGTGATGCAGTGCGGGCACGATGTAGCGGTCCACCGCGATTTCGAACAGCTTGGGGCCTGCGGCGGCCAGCGGCGCTACGGGGATGGTCAGTAAGGCCGCGATCGCCACCCAGCCCTTGTACGGACGCAAATAGCCGAACAGCCGGCGCGCCAGGTGCGAGTCGTAGATCTTGCCTAATGCTTCTTCTTCGCGAAAATCACTCATGCGCGTTCCAGCTCTTCCTCGAGCAACTGCTTTTGATACAGGTCTTCGTAATAGCCGCCCAGCGCCAGTAACTCGTCGTGCGTGCCGCGTTCGACGATGCGTCCCTCACGGAGAACGATGATCAGATCCGAATGGCGGACGGTCGAGACGCGATGCGAAATCAAGATGGTGGTGCGCTGCTTCATCATTTCCTTCAAGCCGCGCAAGATGCGCTCTTCGGTGTCGGTATCCACGCTGGAGAGCGCGTCGTCCAAAATCAGGATTCGCGGATTACGCACCACGGCGCGAGCGAGCGCGGCGCGTTGCTTCTGCCCGCCGGAAAGAGTGATGCCGCGCTCTCCGACCATGGTTTCGTAGCGCGCCGGGAATTCCGCAATCTCTCCCGCGATGCTGGCGGTTTCCGCCGCCTGCAGAATGGCTGTCTCTTCGGCGCTTTCCACTCCAAAGGCGATGTTTTCGCGCACCGTTTCGCTGAAGAGATAGGTATCCTGGGGCACAAAGCCGATCGCGCGCCGCAAGTGGATCAGCGGCCAGTCTCGAATGGACTTTCCGTCGATCAGCAGCGCGCCTGGCGGAGCCTCCCACAAGCGCGCCACAAGGGCCGCCAACGTGCTCTTTCCGCTGCCCGTGGGACCCACGATCGCCAGAGTCGAGCCTGCCGGTATGTGCAAATTGATGTCGTAGAGCACCGGCGTTCCCGTTTGTGCGTGGGCGTTGTTGGAAGAGCCATTGCCCGGTAAATCGGTGCGCGTCGTGGGATAGGTGAAATCGAGATGGCGAAATTCGATTTCGCCGCGGATGTTCGTTTCTCCGTCGGAAGCAGTGGTGACTCGCGTGGTCGAGGCACTGGAATCGTTGCCGTCGATTTTATGCCGGTCCGCAGATGTGGCCAAATGTGCCCCAGCGTCATAGATCGCCGGCTGTGCTTCGAGAATATAATTCAGCCGCCCCATGGAAGCTGCGCCGCGCTGAAAAATGTTGGTTACGAATCCCAGCGCAATCATGGGAAATACGAGCTGCACCATGTAAGCGTAAAACGCGACAAATTCACCCAGCGAAATCTGTCCTGCAATCACTTGGCGCCCGCCGAACCACAGCACGAGCACAAAGGTCAAACCGATCAGCGCAGTCAGCGCGGGCATGAACATGCTCCACGCGGCAATCAACTTCAAGTTACGCGTGACATAATCGCGATTGGGAGCGTCGAAGCCGTGAATCTCCGCTTCTTCCTGCGCGTAGGCCCGGATGACCCGAACGCCCGCCAGGTTTTCCTGGGCCTTCGCGGATAGAGTCGCCAACGCCGCCTGGATGGTTTCGTAGAGCGAGTGAATCACGCGCCCGAAATACCAAACGATTGCGGCGACAATGGGCACGGGAATCAGCACCCAAAAGCTCAGCGTTGGCGAAAGGCGGACCATCAGCAGGACGGCCAGCAGCATCGTTACCAGGGTAGTTGCGCTATACATGATGCCGGGTCCCAGCACCATGCGCACCTGGTTCAGGTCATTGGTGGCTCGCGACATCAGCTCGCCGGTACGGTTGCGCACATAAAATTCAGGTTCCATCAGCAGCAACCTGTCGAGCAGATCGTTGCGCAGGTCGTACTCGATGTCCCGCGAAAGGCCGATCAGAATCCAACGCGACCAGAATGAGAACACACCCTTCACGGCCACAATCGCGAGAGCGGCCAGGCAGTAGATCACCAGCGTGCGGCCGCTCGAGGGCTGGTACGCCGGAATTAGCCGGTGAATTAAGCGCGGCGACATCCGGCTGAGACGCCCGAGCGGTTGGGCATTGCCGGAAAGGCAATCGAGGATGACGCCGAAGGCCAATGGCTGCAGCGATCCCACGATGCCCATCGCGGCGAGTATAACTAAGCCAATAGCCACTTGGCCCTTGCATCGAGCCATGTAAGGCAGTAGCTTTTGCAGCTGTCTCCAACCTCGCACCGGTTTCGATTGCGGCCGGTCGGCCGGCGAATTTACGGCTCCGGCGGGTGCTGGCGAATGGGGTTTTTTTGCCGGCTCGCCTTTTTTGGCACCGGCGGGAAAATGAGATTTAGTGCTCATTTCAATATCGACGTCGGCGTCTCGAGCAAGGCCAGTTCACTAAGGAATTGATTGTTTGTGCGATCGACGGATTGGTATCGCTTAACGCTCGGATTCCATCGCACGGCGATAGGTGCCGGGGACACCTCACCTGGCGCCCGGCCCGGCGTAAAATACATCGCCTGCACCGAGCCATCCTCTTGCTGGCTCCATTGCACCAGCCACCCCGTCACCGGAGAGAGCGGCGCACCCGCCAGGAAACCTTTGGAATTCGTCAAATGCTCGTCGCACCGCAGCACTTCGATCCACCTCGTACCATCCCGTTCGATAACGGAGGCGCGCGTGAAGGGCACAACCTGCGCTCCGATCGGGGCCGCTTCGCCTGCGCGGGACTGCGATGTAAGAGCGCGGTTGACCACCAGCGCCTGCGCATGCCCATTTCGCGCGAGATTACCGAAAGCCAGCACTTCCGCGTTGCTTCCTAGAAGCAGCGAGGCCACCGCCTGAATATCGGTCGACACTGGACCCGTACGCGACGAACTCGTTTGCGAAGCATCCTCCGCCGGCGTAGAACCTCTGTCGGCCTCTTGCCGGCCCGGCGCCCTACCTGACTTGCCGCACGCACATGCCAGGCTCACTGCCGCCAGCAGCACGAAAACCCGCAATCGTGACAGAACCCGATGCTCGAACAGCCATGGTATAGCAAATTGTGCCATTTTAACGAGTGGCAAGCGTGGTTGTATTCGTAAGAGCCGCCTAACGGGCTGGGCGAGCCAAAGTAATTTCCAGTACGCGGCCGCTCTCGCGCGCGCAATAAATGGTCATGTCCTGGGGAACTTCGCTTCCCGCCCAACCGAAACGATAGCGCAGTATCTCGAGTTCCTTGGTGTCGCGCATCGATGGGCCGCTCGAATCCGGTTCTCCGTAGGTTTCGGTCACGCGGTTGCGTGGATCACCGATTCGCAAACCGTGCCCGGTAGCCCAATCCTTCATGTTCAGAGCATCGATTCGCCGGTTCACGCATTTTCCATCCTGAGGGACAAGTGACGATAGCGTAATGGCTTCTATGAGCCCATGGCCATCAAGTTCCACCTTGAGTGAATGGCCAGTGCACGCGTCGCCCCATTCCTTCATCTCCGGGCTTTCGGTTTGGTCAGGTCCCCTCGGCGAGGAAGACGAGGAATATTTGGCCTTGAAATGTTTCAGGGCGTCGCCGAGTGAATCGCGTCCGGGGCGCAACCCGGCCAACGTAAGTTCGTTGACCCGCGGCGCCGTGTCTTTAGTTTGACCAGGAATTTGTGAGGTGGTTTGGCTGCACACGATTGGCGAAAAGGTCGCCAACAGCAGGGCGACACACACGGCAGTGCTAGCGTACGGCGAGAATTTCGTCCAGACGCGCTTCAAAATTTTCTTCTCCCTCCGACCACAACTGATAGCGCTCGATAGGCAGAGATTGCTCGGCGGCCCGCACCCATTTCAGCAGCGTTTGGATATTCTCCCGGGTCCTCTCGTAGTATTCGTGTAGGTGCTCTTCGTGCAGCATCAACGCCAGAAATTCCGCTTCGACCGGATCAGCGGGCGCGCTTCGTGCTCCGTGAGAGCCCAGCAGCCCGGCGTGCCCCGTAAAAAAATGCTCGAATCCAAGGTCGGCGAGAAAATCCCCGGACTCCGCCGCTACCCCGTCATCGTACGTTGGGCCGTGGCAGGTCAGCAGGAGCGGCTCGGGAGCCAGCTTCCAGATCCCCTCATCGGCATCCCGACCCCACAAATCCCAGTAGGCGCCCACCTCGCAGGCGGTGTCGTCATCGCTTAATTCACGCGCGAGCGCCATCACATCCGCTGCGCTGGCGTTCGCCCCGCGCAAATCGTGCTCGGCCAGTGGAATTTCGCTGAAGTTGACCGCGCGGATCACCAGACTCGAAAAGCCCGGCCGGGCCGCCGACAATGGCACAGTCTCAAGCAGCCGCTCGAATTGCTCAAACAACCGCTCCCTGCGCGGGTCGACGGAATCGTTGCGGGTCCAAAATCGCACATAGGCGCGGTTAGCCATATCCAAAGATTATACCGCTTCGCATGCGCGGGCTCGCAAGCGGGGGCACGCGGACGTTAAATGAAATCCTGCAAGATGAGATCCAGTGTGGAAGTGCCGGCGCCAGGGGTAACGTGCGGGATACCATGAATAGCTGGCGTCGCGAATCGGCCAAAGGGAAAATGAACACCTCAAGAGGACGTAGTGGACTTCGGTTCGCGTGCGTAACCGGATGTTCCTAGCCCGATTCCGATTCCGCGTGGCCGTGCGACTGGCTATCTGAGATTGGTTCCTCCCGCGGATGATCGGCAGGCGGCATGACGGGCTCGAGCAAACGGCGGCGCAACGTTTCGGCGACACTGGCGAACACGGTTCCGCAAGCCTCTCGCAGCCGGGACTCCGCGGTTTTTGCCAGCGATTCGATACGTTCTTTCGACTCTTCGTTCAGCTTGACGATGGTTCCGGATAGCCAGCTATCCGAAGCATCCGTCAGCCGTTTGCTGAATTCGTCGATAGCTTGGTTTCCCATCGAGGTAACGGCCTGGCGCAATTCACTCACTTGAAGTTCGCCCTGCATTCGCAAATCGTCTCGCGACGCCTTGGCTTCAGCGGCCAGTGCTTGTTGGGCGCGAGCGGCCTGATCGGTTTGCTGCGTAAGCGATCCCCGAACTTCGGAGGAGAATCGGCGCGCCTCGCTCTCGAGCGTTGCGCGAATAGCGGCGGCATGGTTTTCCATGGATGCCGCGACATCAGAAAGAGCGCCGCCCGCTCTGCTGCGCAGTTCCGCGAGTACCACTTCGATATGGGCGCGAGCTTCCTCCGCCAGCGAGGCAGACGCCGTCGCGGCGATTTCGCCAGCTTGCCGGCTAAGGAGCTCCAGGTTTTCGCGCGCGCCTTCTGCAAATTGGCTTTGCGTATGTTCCACGTAATTCCGGCTGTAGTGATCGAGCTCGGCCCCAAATAGCCGGAAAGTTTCCGAGGCTTTCTCGCGCAGGCTCTCGGCGGTTTCCGTCAGACTTTTCTCTGCGCCTGCCTGCATCTGCGCGTGCACCTTTTTTTCATACCACTCGGCGGTCTTGAACAAGGCCTCGAACGTAGCCTGCGTCGCCTCGGTGGCTTTCGAGTCAATTTCCTCCAGCGACTTGGCTGCGAGAGCCTTAGCGGATTGCTCGAGGTTGCTTTTCGCTTCGTGGGCCACTTTTTCCAGCCGCTCAATCGCGTTTTCGGTCGCGCGCTCGGAGGCCTTCATAAGACGATCTTCGTGCGCGTGCAGCGTGGCCTCGGCGTGACGAATCCCCTCGTGCAGGCGTCCGAGCGCTTCACCGGCGCGGTCGAGATGTGCGCCCAATTCTCGTTCGAGGTCCGCGGCACGGCTCACTTCACTCTCGATCAAAGCCTGGATGCGCTCGTTGCACAGACCTGCGGCGCTCCCCAAACTCGCTTCGAGGCTCATTTGCCAGTCCGACTGGGCTTTATCTAACGCGAAGGCGATGCGCTCCTCGAAGTGCCGCGCCGCGGTTTCGATGCCGGCAAGCTGCACGCGAGATATTTCGGCCTGGGCGCGCAAGGTTTCCTCGATGGCGCGCAGCGGCGCGGCCGCCTCCTCCGCCTGTTTGCGTAATCCGGCGAGATGTTCTTGCGCGTGGGCCACTTTTGACCGTGCCTCGCCAGCCGCCCACTCCAAATTGTCGATTGTTTGCCGTAACTTCGATTCGACTCGTTGCTCAAACTGGCCACGCCGTTCCTGTTCGAGTTGGCCGAGCTCCGCCGCCACGCGTTCGCTGGCCTGCCGCGCGCTCTCGCTTATCTCGCGATTCCACTGCTCGCGCAGCGCCTGAAGCCTGGATTCCAGCTCCTCGCCAACTTCGTCGCCGATTTTTAGCGAGTCGGGCCCGATAATCCCCGCTTGTGCCAGAGTGTGGGGCCCCGGCGTGTCGGGCGCGTTGTCGCTTCCGGGCATGGCTCGGCGTTCGGCTTCCTGAAACTGCGCGTATAACGCGGCAACCAGGGGTCGTGCCTCTGCGGAGAGCGTCCGGGTCGCACTTTCGCGAATCGTTTCGTGCAAGTGCTGCTTGGCTTCGCCCACCAGCAGTTCCATGTGCCGGGCGAGCGCCGCCGAAAGTTCGCCTGCACCAGCCGAGGGCACCATCCGCAGGTGATCCCGCGAAGCCGCATCTACCTTCGCCTGCTCGGCACTGTCCGTGTGCGAAGCCGATTCCGCTGGCTCGAGTGAGGGAATCGCTATTTCTTGCCGGTTGATGTCAGGGAAGGGGATCCAGTCGGGAGGCGCAAATGCAATGCCCCATAGGTTGCCGGGTATTTCGAGCTCTACGCCTATCTGAAATAGTTCGCGAACGCCCACGGGCCGCTGAACCCACGTCACACGACCGCGAACGTGGCGCTGGGAGCGGTCGCCCTCAGACTGCGGGACTTCCAGGGTGACCCACATATTTTTCAGGACGTAGTGCTTTGATTGATAGCAGCAGCCATGACAGCTCACCACAATCGTCGAGGTGCGCTCCAGAAACGGCCGTCCCAAGGCATCGACGCCGGTAACCGATAGGGGCACCGCTTGAACGATTCGCGAACTGCGCCTTTTGGGCGACTCACGCGTCTCTAACTGAGCGGAGTTTGCCACGACCACCCCCGGGGGCGAGCCGATGCGTCGAACCGTGAGCGTAACATTGCGTCACACTTCGCGTCGAGCGCGGAAGGAAACAATTGAAAATGTGTTTGAGAAATAAGCCAGCAAACCGGGGCACTACTACGGTTTCTGAGGGAAGCCTAGAGGTCGCGGCGGCCTTCCATGGCTTTCAACATGGTGATTTCGTCGGCGTACTCGAGATCGGCGCCTACCGGAATGCCAACTCCAATCCTGGTCACACGAACCCCCAAGGGCTTGATCAACTTAGACACGTACACCGCCGTGGCTTCCCCCTCCGCCGTGGGATTGGTGGCTACGATGATCTCTGCTACCGTTCCGCCCTTGAGCCGCTCGATCAAGCTTTTCAGTTTTAGCTGGTCGGGCCCCACGCCGTCGAGTGGTGAAAGCGCGCCCCCCAGCACGTGGTAAAGGCCGCTGTACTGCCGCGTTTTCTCCACCGCCAGAATGTTGTGAGGCTCCTCCACTACGCAAATGATGGTACGGTCGCGGTTAGGCCCGGTGCAGTAGAGGCAAGGATCGGCGTCGGTCATATTGTTGCACACGCTGCATTCGCGAATATTCAGCTTGGCCTCGCGGATGGCATCCGCGAGCGCCAGCGCTTGTTCCTGGCTGGATCGAAGCAGGTGGAACGCCAGCCGCTGCGCCGTTTTCTGTCCAATGCCCGGCAGGTGTTTCAACTCATCAATGAGCCGTGAAACGGGTTCGGCAAAATCAGGCATCGGCAGGGACCGCCCCCGGCGGTAGCATAAAAAAGCGTATGCTTGTTTGTGGAATCGAGCAGCCTGTCAGCGGACTATATTCAGCAGCCGGAAAAATTAAAAGAGCCCGGGAATTTTCAACCCGGTGATCCCCGGTAAGCCCCCGGCGAGACCCTTCATCTGCGCGGCCAACTCGTCGTCAACCCGGCGGCACGCATCGTTGACGGCCGCGCGAATCAGGTCTTGCAGCAACTCCGCGTCTTTGCCCGCGAAAATTTCCGGATCAATCCGGACATCGGTGATCTGTTTCTGGCCATTCATGCGAATGACCACCATGCCTCCGCCCGCGGACGCCTCCACGTGCACGTTATCCACATGCTTCTGCAGGTTTTCTTGTACCTGCCGGAATTGGGAAAGAAGCTGTTGGAGTGCCTTCACTTCCATGTTTATTCCTCGTTCCGGCGCTTGACTTCGGAAATTCGTCCGCCGAACCGGTCCAACATGGCCCGGACAATGGGATCCTGCTCGAATCTGGCGCGCAGTTCGCGGGCATTTTGCGCGGCACGCACTGTGCTGCCCAGCATCGGTGCCGACTCTAGTTTAACACAGACGCGCAACTGCTGGCCGAGAACGCGGCTGCTGATGCTTCGCAACTTCTCCATGGACTCGCGTCCTTGCAATAACTCCGCGAGCGCACGGCTTTCCGTAGGAAAATAAAGGCGAATTTCACCGCCTTCAAGTTCCCAGCGGCTGGCGGAATCCACCAGTTCGCCCAGAAATTTTTGTTGCGAAAGAATGGCCGCCTTGATCGCGGCAACCTGGGCAGCCTCAAGTCCGCTGGAAGGATCCGCCGTCCGCGCAATCATGCTGGGCATAGAGCCCGGCACGGGACCTGGACCCGCGTCCGCACCACGTAAATCGCCCTCCGGCGAGCTAGCCAACTGCTGCGGCGTCGCTAGTGGGTCCAATAGCGACGGAGCCGGCGGTGCCGGCACTGATAACTCCGAAACCGACATCGCCGCTGGCGGCGAGTTGTCGTCGTTGCGCGTGGTGGCCTTGTCCACAGCAGCGACATTCGCTGTCGCCACTTCCGCCGCGTTTGACCGGTCGGCTGCAGACCGCGTCCCGGGAGCGTCTGGCGGCACCGTTGGCGATTGGTCTAAGCGTTGATTCTGGGGGTTCGGGGGGTTCGGGGCACCGGGTGTGCCGAGTTTTATTTCCGCGGAATTTGTTCGCACGATTCGCGGCGCGGCCAACCCGGATAGCTCCGCCAGAGCCTCTTCCAATGGGGCCAGCCTTGCCGCATTGACCAGGCGAAGCAATCCTATTTCCAGGTGCAGCCGCGGATCGGGCTTGCGCCGCAGATCGTCTTCGGTTACCAGCACCATTTGGAAAAACCGCGTCAGATCTTCTTCGCTGAAAGCTGCCGCCGCCCGCGCTAGCCGCGGCCGCTCCTCCGCCGGCGCGGCCACCAGTTCCGAGTCCGCACCGCAAACGCGGACCACCAGCAGATTACGAAAATGTGCGAGCAGTTCGCGGCAAAATTGCTGCAGGTTCTGGCCTTCCGCCAGCAGGCGGTGAACCAGGGAAAGCGCGCGCTGGGCCGAACGAGCTTCGATAGCGCCTACCAACTCGTCCAGGACCTCCGCAGATACCACTCCCAGAAACGTCCGCACCTGTGCCTCAGTGATCGCCGTGCCGCAGTACGCGCGAGCCTGTTCGAGCAGCGACATCGCATCGCGCAAGCTGCCATCCGCCGAGCGCGCCATCACGGCGAGCGCCCCTTCATCGGCCTGAAGGCCTTCCTTCTCGCCGATCGCTCTCAACGCGTCGACAATTTCCGCGAACGAAAGCGCGCGAAAATGGAAATGCTGCGAGCGGGAGCGAATCGTCTCCTCCAGATCTTCCGGCTGCGTCGTGGCCATGACGAAAACAACTTTTTCCGGCGGCTCTTCGAGGGTTTTAAGCAGCGCATTGGACGCTTCGGGCGTGAGCATATGAGCTTCATCCAGGATCACTACCTTGTACCGGCCCCCTGCGGGCGCGTAACGTACCATCTCCCGCAGCTCGCGCACCTGGTCGATGCCTCGGTTCGAGGCCGCATCGATTTCGAGCACGTCCAGGGAATTGCCTGCCGCAATCTCGCGGCACGAATCGCACTCGTTGCAAGGCTCCGCCGCAGGTCCGCGCACGCAGTTAAGCGCTTTAGCGAGGATTCTTGCCGTGGTGGTCTTCCCCACGCCCCGCGCGCCCGAAAAAATGTAGGCGTGCGCCACCCTGCCCGTGGCCACCGCGTTCCCGAGCGTACGGGTGACGTGCGGCTGTCCCACTACATCCGCAAAAGTTTGCGGCCGCCATTTTCGCGCAATAACCTGGTAGCTCATCTGTGGCTCATTGCACTGTTTTCACTGCTGAGGTTACTCCTGAAGTGTCGCGGGCGAATCCCCCGTCGATAAGAGGAACTTCGGGTACTCCGCGGCACACGAAGCGATCCCGTTACCGTTGCTCCCTTCCGGGCCTGGCGGGGTTCACGGGGAATCGTTGCACAGAGCCCGAAGTTCCACGCATCGGCAGAAATTCGGCCCGCTGGCGGCAGTCTAGCACAGCGCTCCAGCACGTTAAAGGATGGGTCCAAAGAGCGTATTCGCAAAAAAGATCGCGCCAGTGATGTGCGTGCGCAGTTCCGTTCGTTTTACTACGTCAGCGCCGACTTTTTCGGAGGAAAGATCAGGTTCCAAATGTTTTCGGGCTGAAGCTTCAAGGCCCCCAGCGTCCAGCCGTGCATACTCGGGCATACCCACGCGACCTCGAACAGAAGCGGCTTGCTCTTTTGGGACCGGTTTCTGCCGGGGGACACCAACTGAATGGCGATCACATCGCCGGCTTTCAGTTCCCGCAGCAAATCAAATTTGCATCCCTGCTCGCTGACATCCGAGGTTACCGAGCACTCGCGGAAAATACGCCCGGCGGCATCGAACCCCGAAATCTCGATGGGAAAGGCGATCACTACGCGCTTCCCTTGGCGGCGGTCGCTCGGGTCCGGCGTTTTCACTTCAAGTTTGCCCGGGGGAAGTATAGTTTTCATGTGGCATCCGCCCCTTCCGCGCCATTAATCTTGCCTTTGCGTTTCAGATAGCGATAAAGACTGGTGCGCCCGATCCCCAGCATCTGCGAAGCCCGCACGCGGTTGCCTCCGCACACTTCCAGCACTCGTCGTATGTGCTCCTTGCGTACGTCCTGCAACGGGACCGGTCGCCAGGCATCGCCCTTCGTCCGGTGCCCGGGCGGCCGCTGTACTTGGATGGGTAAATCGTGGATGTCGATAAAATCGGTTGCCGCCACCAGGGACGCCCCAGAAATTACGTTTTCCAGTTCGCGAACGTTTCCGGGCCACGCATGTTGCAATAGGGCGGTCTGAGCCCGCCGTGTTAGCCCCTGAATGCGCTTGTGGTACTCCTCGTTGTACTTCTTTATAAAAAACGCCACCAGCAGAGGGATGTCCTCCAGACGCTCCGCCAGGCTCGGCACGCGTATGTTCACGGTATTGAGGCGGTAATAAAGGTCCTCACGGAAGCGCCCGGCCAGGACTTCAGCGCCCAGATCACGATTGGTCGCCGCGATGAGACGCACGTCAACGTGGCTTACCTCCGGCGAGCCTACTCTTTGGATTTCGCGATTTTGAATGACGCGCAGCAGTTTGGCCTGCATCGCTAGGGAAGTGTCGGCGACTTCATCGAGAAAAACAGTCCCCCCATCGGCGTATTCGAATAATCCCGGTCGGGTATCGGTGGCGCCTGTGAAAGCCCCGCGAACGTGGCCAAATAGCTCGCTTTCAATCAGGGTGTCCACTACCGCCGAGCAGTTGCATACGGCCAGTCGTCGCGTGCTGACCGGGCTCATCTGGTGAAGGGCGTTGGCTATCAACTCCTTGCCTGTGCCCGTCTGGCCGGTGAGCAGGACATTCGTATAGTGCCGCGATATTTTGCGCATCAGGTCGAAGACTTCGAGCATCGCCGGACTACGCCCGACGATCCCGTGAAACTCCAGGTTATTCAGGAGTTTCTCTTCCAGTTCGCGGACGAGCCGCCGTTGTTGAAATTGTGCGGCCAGATCGTCCAGCGTTTTTTTCAACCGCGCCTTGTCGATGGGTTTTGGCAGGTAATCATAGGCGCCCCGCTTGATGACATCGATGGCCGACTCGATCGAGTAAAAGTCCGTCATCACGATGACGTAAATCCCAGGGTCGCGTTGCAGTGCCTGTTCGAGAAATGCGGTACCGGCCGCCCGCGGCATTTGCATGCCGCAGAGCACTACCCGGAACCGGCCCCCGCTGACATAGTCGAGCGCCTCCTGCGGATCCGAAGTGGCCACCGCCGAAAACCCAAACTCCTCGAGCATTTCCTCGAGCACGACCACGGTGGACTTGTCAGGATCTACAACACAAATCGTCAGACCGTCCGTTTTGCCGTGCACCTGTTCGGCAACTTCCGAAAGTGCAGAAGGATTCATGGCAGGGGTAGGGCAAGAGAGATGCCAGAGTCAGCTCAAACCTACTGACTGCTGTACATCGCAATTAAACTCTGGTGGGAGGATGGGATGGTGAGTCTAAACCGCTGAAAATCGTGGAATTACCAAGGCCATGGACCGTAATTATTACGTATGGGCTTCTGCCGTCATGGTTCCGAGAGGGTGGACGCGATTTTGGCCCGCGTCCCAGTTTGAACTGTTGGCTGGGTTCTCGTTCCGATTACGAACTAAGGGTTTCAACGGCCTTAGTTTAAGAGCGGCCGATTACTGTGCAACAAGTCGGCGAGCGGCTCAATGTCACACGCGCTAGTCGGTTCATTCTCGCCGTCGGCATCATTCCACAGGTCCCAAAGGTCCGCTTCCTCGAGGACGCCTTGTTCTGAACCGGCGGGTGCGGACGAAGGCACGCTCTTTTGCGCTGCGGCGCCGTGTGGAGCGACGACCGCGCCCAGCGGCCCTCCGAGCAGCTCCATGACTTGGTACAGTTCTTCCCGTGTCGACGTCCGATCAAAGGCATGGTCGACGGATTTTTTAATTTCGGGCTGCGATTTCATCACTCCACCTCGTCACGTTCTTTAGATGCTGGGCGGCCGTCCAGGGCTCATACCGTTTAACCCCGAATTATCGGACGGGTTGCTCCTGCGATTTTCCACGACATTGCCCCTACGCCATTGCGTGCGTCGATTCACACGCATGCAGTAAGCAGTCTTTGGGCCACACCAGACACTTTTAGCATCCACTTGAAAATGCATTATTTACGCCCCGGCTTCCGGCGACCCCGGTTGGGATACCCCAGTCATTTCCGCACAGTTGTGTGGATTTGGCGCAAGATGACCTAGTTGACGCCGTAGTGCATGGCTGTTCAGCGAAGAGATGGGGAGAATAATTTGGCTCCGGGGCCTGGACTCGAACCAGGATAACCAGATCCAAAGTCTGGTGTGCTGCCAATTGCACCACCCCGGAGTGGTTTGGAAGTATGCAGTTAAGTCTTGGCGGTTGCGCTGCGCCGGTTTATTTTGCCCTAAGTTTGAACTCAGGGGCGGTAAATTTTCGACGCGCTTCGCCTGAATCCGATGTGCTCTTTGATGGCTACGGCGCACGGAAAGAAATTTTGCCGCAATGCGGCCTATTAGCCCGGCAAACCGTTAGCCCGAAGCTGTCTTCTCTGCCTGCCGGTCGTTTGCTTATTTCTTTTGGACTCTTCCGCTCGAACATCGAAATACATTCACGGTGATCCAAGTGTGCAAGGGCAAGCGTGGGCTAAGCTCCACCGTATGTACGTTTCGACACCCCTCCTGACCACGACACGGCGGGCGTTCGGGGAAACGTAGTAGGTTCACTCTGGGCGAACACGTTTTATGCTTCCGTTTTTTGGAGTCGGAGTTTTTTTGAGGCGACCTGACTAAGGCCAAGAGTGAACTTGCGGAATGCGAAATATCCGACTGCGTACAAAATTTCTTTTTGCGCTTCTGGTGATTTCCGCCGGATTGACCACTGGAACGCTTCTCGTCGTGCGTTACAGCGTTGAAAAGCGCGTTCGAGAATCGATTCGCGGAGACTTGCGCAATTCCGTCGACACCTACCAGACTTTCGAGCGTCAGCTGGAAGACTCGCTGTCACGATCCGCGGAACTGCTTGCTAATCTGCCCACCGTCCGAGCGCTCATGAGCACCCGCGACGCGGCGACCATTCAGGACGCCTCGGCGGATATCTGGCGCTTGAGCGCAAGCAACTTACTGGTGTTGGCTGGTCGCACGGGAAAGGTACTGGCGCTGCGAACCAGCACCGCCGGCTTGTCGTCGGGGATGGCGGAGGAACTGCTGCAACGATCGCTCGGTCGAGCGCAATCGAGGGACTGGTGGTTTGGCGGCGGGCATTTGTACGAAGTGTGGATACAGCCCATTTACTTCGGAGCGGCATCGGAAAACAAAATGACGGGCCTGCTGGCTGTGGGACACGAAATCGACGTGCAGGCCGCCAAGGATTTCGGCAGCATCGCTTCGAGCGAAGTGGCGTTTGAGTGCGGCAATACTGTCGTGGCCAGCACATTGGATGAAACACAAAAAACCGAACTGCTGCGGCAAATCGGGAGTAACCCGGCGCCGGGAGCGGACGCGAAAGAGATCCAGATTGGCAGCGAGGATTATCTGGTGAAAACGGTGAGTTTGTCGTCGGCCGGCAGCTCGCCCGTGTCATTGAGCGTCTTGAAATCGTTTGATCAGGCGACGTCGTTTCTGAACGGACTGGATCATCTCTTGATGGCGCTCGGACTGCTCTGCTTGCTGGCCGGAGGTGTAGTCGCATTTCTAATCTCCGACACATTTACGCGGCCGCTGGCGACTCTGGTGGCGGGCGTTCGGGCGCTTGAAGGAGGCGACTTCTCATATCCGCTCGAAAAAACCGGTGGAGACGAGGTGGCCGAAGTCACGGGAGCGTTCGATCGTATGCGCATCACCCTGCAGAAAACGCAGGAGGAGCAAAGGTTGCTGGAGGAGCGGCTTCGTCGAGCGCACAAGATGGAAGCGGTGGGGCGCCTTGCGGGTGGCGTAGCGCACGACTTCAATAATTTGTTGACGATCATTCGAGGCCACGGCGATTTGCTGCTCGATCGAAACGACGTGGACGGCCCGCTGCGTCACAGTGTCGACCAGATCCACAAGGCCGCAGGCCGGGCGATTTCCATGACGCGCCAATTGCTGGCCTTCAGCCGAATGCAAGTATTGCAGCCCCGAGTTCTGGACTTGAACGCAGTGGTCATGGAAATGGGCAAGATGCTGCCTCTGCTGATCGGGGAGCACATCGAATATACGTTTGTGCCCGGCCCGAAAGTGGCCCTGCTCAAGGCCGATCCCGGACAAATCGAACAGGTAGTGATGAATCTGGCTGTGAACGCGCGCGACGCGATGTTCGATGGCGGTACCCTCACAGTGAGAACGCAAAACGTCGTAATGTCCGATGACGACGTACGCGAGCGTCCCCCCATGCCGCCGGGAAGTTACGTACTCCTTACGGTCAGAGACTCGGGTCATGGAATGAGTAAGGAGACGCTGACCCGCATTTTCGAACCATTTTTCACTACGAAGGAAGTTGGCAAGGGGACTGGTCTTGGCTTAGCGACCGTTTATGGCGTGATTAAGCAAAGCGGGGGATTTATCTGGGTGGAAAGCGTTCCGGGATCGGTACGGCGTTCGAAATTTACTTGCCGCAAGTCAGTGACGCCGCCATTACGGCAGAGCCCGAAGCGAAGCCATCGGCAGGCGCTCGCGGCAGCGAGACCATTCTGGTGGTCGAGGACGAAGATGGTGTGCGAGCTCTCGCGTGCATGTTTCTACGCGCCGCTGGATACACGGTGCTCGAGGCCAAAGATGGAGTGGAAGCACTTGCGGTAGCAGCCCGGCACACGGGCGCTATTCACTTGGCACTGAGTGACGTGGTCATGCCGAGGATGGGGGGCGCAGTCCTGCTCGAGCGCCTGAAGTCGGTCCGCCCCGGCACCAAGGGCGTACTCATGTCCGGATATTCCGAATACTCGGCCCGCCCACCTTCCGCCGGTATGGAAGCGCTGATGATCGAAAAGCCGTTTTCCAAGAATTCGCTGCTGGGAAAGGTGCGAGAAGTTTTGGTCGGGGACCCCGCAACATTGAAGAGCGCGGCCAGCGAGCGTTGCACCATCTAGAAGTCCTACTCCCTGAGACATCTGTCCGCATATACCTGCTGTCCGCCTATCTGCGCTAGCATGTGGGCAGCGTGGAGGGAACAATGCGACCCAAAGTTTACCGCAAGCTGGTTCTCGCCTTCATCATGAGCGCCGGTTCATTGTTGCTATGGTCAGGATGCGTCTCAGGCCAGAGTATTTCCCGAACTGGTGCGATTGACGTGACGCCGCCCGCAGCGACAGCGCTCGACGAGACCGCTGAGGTGCGGGGGCTGGTTGAATCCGTGCGGGCACTTCAGGCGCAAGTGGAAGCGTTGAATTTGCAGGTGAGTGAATTGCGGGAAGAACAGCAGCGGGCCCGCGCACAAGCCACCGATCCCGGGCCAGAACGCGTTCGGCGCGAGAATCTAAGCCTCGAACTGAGTCGGATAGCGCCGCAGGGCACTACTTCGGGCACTGGGTCGGGGTACCCCGGGCCGACGAATGACTCCGGTGCGGCCGGGGCATCTTCTCAGCAGACGTCATCAGGGCCGCAGAATTTGTCCGCGCCGACGCCGAATGCAGGGCCGCAGGCAATCAGCGACCGGCTCGACAAAATTGAGGAGGAGCAGCAGTTTATTGACGCCAAGGTCACCGATCAATACCAAACGAAGGTCGAGAGCGGATCGAAATACCGGCTGCGGCTTTCCGGCATGGTGCTGCTGAACCTATACGACAATCATGGCGCGGTGGATAATCAGGATTTCCCCGAGATATCCACGCCTCTCGAACTCCTCCATTCGCGCAGTGCTTTCGGCGGAACGCTGCGCCAGTCGCAAATCGGGTTGGATGTGTTTGGTCCGGACATTGCCGGGGCGCACACCAGCGCAAACGTGAAATTTGATTTCGCCGGCGGATTTCCGAGTACTGAAAACGGAGTTTCTCAGGGCCTGGTGCGTTTGCGTACGGGCGTGATTCGCTTTGACTGGAAAACTACGTCGGTGGTCGCCGGCCAGGATCGGCTGTTCTTTGCGCCTCTTGCGCCTACGTCGCTGGCGACGCTGGCGATTCCGGCCCTTTCCTACGCAGGGAATTTATGGAATTGGACCCCTCAAGTTCGCGTCGAGCACCGGCACAATCTGTCCGAGAACTCGAATCTTCTGTTTCAAGCGGGAATCCTCGACTCGTTGTCCGGGGATGTCCCCAGCCCAACACCGGACCGGCAACCCACGTGGGGCGAGTCATCGGGCCAGCCGGCCTATGCGGCACGCGTGGCCTGGACCCGGCACGTATCCGATCAAAACTTGACGGTAGGATTCGGTGGCTACTATGGACGGCAGGACTGGGGATTACAGCGCAACGTGGACAGCTGGGTTGCTACTATGGACGCGGCGGTACCGCTTGGAAAGTGGTTTGCACTAACCGGAGCATTCTACCGTGGCCGCGCCCTGGGTGGTCTTAGCGGGGCCGTCGGGCAGGACGTAGTGATGTCCGGGCGCCTCACCGATCCGACCACAATCGTTTTGGGGCTCAATTCGATGGGCGGATGGATGCAACTGAAATTTAAACCCCGGCCCAAGCTGGAACTCAATGGCGCGTTCGGAGACGATAATCCGTTTGCGAGTGACCTGCGGCGTTTTAGCCCGACAGGGTCATTTTATGGTGTATGGTTGTCCAAGAATCTGAGCCCGTTTGTGAACGTGATCTATCAGATGCGGTCCGACATTGTGATTGCCATTGAATTCCGCCGTTTGCAAACCTTTGTGCTCAATACGGGGTCGACCGCCGCAAACCATGTAAACTTGAGTGTGGGGTACACGTTTTAATGATGGCGCACGTCGCTAGGCGATTTCGGGTTGCGTGTTATCGCGTCTTGATGCTGTGTGTATTCGCAAGCGGGGCAACGGGTGAGGCGCAGTTGACGCCGGTTACAGCGAAGGTAGAACTGGTCGCAACAAATGAGGAGAAGCCGGCCTCGCGAGGATCTACGGGCGCTACCACCGATGCGTCCAATGTGGCGGTGTGGCTCACCCCTCTCTCTGAAAACGGAACGCCCCGAAGCGCCGGGACTGCGCCATCCGGGCCAGCGCCGCAGCTCATCCAGCGAAACAAGACCTTTCAGCCGCACGTGCTGATGATCGAAGTGGGCACCTTGATCCAGTTCCCCAATAAAGATCCATTCTTTCACAACGTCTTTTCGCTTTATGATGGCAAACGTTTCGACCTCGGCCTTTATGAAGCAGGGACCACGCGCTCAGTGCGCTTTAGCAGACCCGGGGTCAGCTTTCTATTTTGTAATATTCACCCGGAGATGAGCGCGGTGGTCGTAGCAGTGGATACTCCCTACTTTGCGCTTTCCGACAATAAGGGTCGTGTGCTCATTTCCAACGTTCCCGATGGGCGATACCAGATGCACGTTTGGTACGAACGGAGCCCGGTCGAGCAGCTGAAGGTTCTGGATCACCCAGTGGTTATTTCTCCGACGGCGCGCTCTCTGGGAACGATTCAGGTGACCGATAATCGCGACTTCAAACTTACCCACGAGAACAAGTACGGGCAGGATTATGTTCCTCCAGCGACCACCGCTTATTAACCGCGAGTTTTCTTCAGGAGCCTAATGGAGCGTTCGCAGGCTCCAACTGGCCACGCCGGGCACTGCTCGTATCCTTCTCTGGAAACCGCACAAATACCCATCTGGCTGGGTCCGTTCTGCGTTGCATAAAGATGACTCATTGTTGACGTTTTTGTGACAAATGCCCCGGCGCGCCAAGCTAAGCTCATTTGTGAGCCCCAGAGATTTCGAGTTTATCTCGCGGGGACACACGGGTAGGGCGGCAATCTGCGGGGGTTGCCGCCCCCTCGATTTGAAACAGCCAAGACTTTGGGGACTCCGTTAGGCGCGCACGCGGCTTCCCGCCGATTGCGGGTGTGGCCTCGTTGGGAGTACATTCTCACCATACGCCATCTAGACTGTTGCGCCGTGTGGGAGTCAGCCGTTGCTCAAAGGGCTGCCACCGTGCAGCAGTACCCGGAACAGGTTGCATCCAACCCCTATGGACACCGTATTAATTGTCGAGGATAGCCGCGCAATGCAGCGCACACTTCAACGCCTATTTGAGGCTGACTCCCTACAGGTTCAGATCGCCTCGGACGGAGCGGCGGGCCTCGAAAGCTTCCGAAAGCAAGCGCCTAGCGTGGTTGTTTTAGATTTAACGCTTCCAGGCGTGTCTGGCAGGGAAGTCTGCCGCGCGTTTAAGGCGGATCTGCCGTCGGTGCCAATTATCATTCTAAGTGCCAAAGCTGACATCCAGGATAAGGTGCTGCTTCTCGAACTGGGCGCCGACGATTACGTCACCAAGCCGTTCAGCCCGAAAGAATTGCTGGCGCGTGTGCGCCGTGCGATGCGGCGAAGCGCCGGAGTACACCCGCAGTCCACATCTGGCGCGGCTGTTCCTGTTCGCGATGCCGTAAGGCACGAGATACTCGTGTTCAGTGATGTGCAGATTGACTTTACCAGTATGGAGGCGAAACGCGCAGGCGAGCCCGTCACCATGACGGCCCAGGAATTCAAGCTGCTCAAGTTTTTCGCCAAAACGCCACAGCGGGTAATCTCTCGCGAAGAATTGCTGGCCGAAGTTTGGGGCTATCAGGATTACCCCTCGACGCGCACCGTAGACAACCATATTCTGCGCCTCCGGCAAAAGCTCGAGCCCGATCCCGCCAACCCACGTTTCTTTCTCACTACCCATGGCGCGGGGTACAAGTTCGTGCTCGGCGTTTCCGGCGCCGACAAGCAGAGTTGACCGTCATGGAAAGTGAGATTTCACGGAGCCTTGACAAGCCTTTATGGGCCAGCTGCGGCTTAAAGACCCAACTTCTGATCTCTACCTTGCTGATCATCTGTGCCCTTACCGGCGCGATTCTTCTGATCGTTCGGCACACCGTGCGCTCGGAAATCGACGAGCAAGTGCGGGAAGGCACCGTGGCATCAGTAGACGCATTTCAAGCCGTGCAGCAGGAACGGGAGCTGGAACTATCGCGCACTGCCGCTATGCTTTCGCAACTTCCTACCCTGAAGGCGTTGATGACTACCCAGCACGCCCCGACGATTCAGGATGGCTCTTTTCCTTTCTGGCAGGTTGCGGGCAGTGATCTTTTTCTGCTGGCGGACCCTGCTGGCCATGTTCAGGGCCTGCACGTTACCCGGCCTGGACTCGATTCCACTATGGCCGAGGGCGATCTGGCCAGATCCGTAAAAGAAGGCGATAACGCCGCCTATTGGTACGCGGCTGAGCGGCTTTACTGGGTGTTTTTTCGCACCATCACGGCCGGAGCGGGAAGCAACGCCAAGCAGCTGGGACTGGTCGCCATCGGCTACGAAGTCGATTCCACGGTGGCCAAAGATCTTGCCCGCGTTTCCGACAGCAAGATTGTGCTAGCCGCGGGCGACAAAGTAATCGCTTCGAGTCTCTCTCCTCAGGAGGAAGTCGAACTGCAGCGGCTAATTCGCCTGCATCGCCTCGACGCGAGTTCAGCGCCTCAGGAAGTGGTTTTGAGTGGCGCCGAATATCAGATGGCATCGGTGGCGCTTCATGACGGGCCGCCATCGCCGATGCAATGTTACGTGCTCGTATCCTTGCGGCGTCCCATGAGTTTCATTCATGAGCTCAACCGCACGATACTGGTTCTTGGAATCTCAGCCGTGCTGTTTGCCTGGCTCCTGCTGAGCTCAGTTTCCCACACCATCACGCGCCCAGTGGATAACCTGGTCGCCGGCGTTCGCGCGCTGGCCGCCGGCGATTACGCTTACTCCATCACGCCTCGAGGCAGCAGCGAAGTTGCTGAACTTGGCGAAGCGTTTTCGAGGATGCGCGGCGAGCTGCTGGTCTCCCAACGGCAGAGAATCGAGACCGAGCGCGTCGCCGCTTTGGGGAGGGCGGCCAGTTCCATCTCCCACGATCTGCGCCATTACCTGGCCACCGTCGTGGCGAATGCCGAATTCCTCTACGAAGCGGAAAAGTTGAAGCTCGACAAGAATGAAATCTACAGCGAAATTAAGACCGCCTCGGAGCAAATGACCGAGCTCCTGGACTCGCTCCGCGAACTAGCGCGCGAACAGCGCACTATCACGCCTGTTCCGGCCAGCATGGACCGCATCGTCCATCGCGCCACCGAGGCCGTACTGGCGCGACCGGAATTGCGCCAACGCGCCATCTCCATCCATACCGAAGGTGACATGAATGGAGTGTTCGATCCTGGAAAAATGGAGCGCGCCTTTTTCAATCTCGTGCTCAACGCCTCAGAAGCTACCGCCGATCGCCAAGGTCAGATCACGGTCGAGATCTCTTCGAGCCCGGATTCGTTCGAGGTGCGCGTCGCGGATAACGGTCCGGGTATTCCGGCTTCAATTCGCGGCACGTTGTTCGATCCCTTCGTCAGCTGCGGCAAGTCCAATGGCACTGGGTTAGGCCTCGCGATTGCCAGCAAGATCATTCACGATCATGATGGGTCGATCACGGTCGAACGCACTTCCGAACTGGGCACCGTATTCTTCATCAGGATGCCGAGATCGCAGCCTGCGCCGAGTGAAGTTGCGCAACCTGTGGTGATGTAGGACTCGGACGCTTCCTCACAAAGGCGCCGTAATCGGAACTGAACGGCGCCACCAGTGCGGCCGATGAGCTGAAATGGGTTGCCCTCATTCTGTTCTTCGAAGTGAATTAGGAAGCTGCCAGGGCTTGCCTATCGTATCGGACATTGCGACCGGCGCCATTCTCCCCTGATTTAAGAATCTACTAACCTGGTTTTCTCCGTTCTGTCCATCTGAAGCGAATCTTCTACTGCAGCACTAATGAAACGAGTTGACAATCTTTTGACAAGCCTCAGACAACTCTGTGGCACTTTCCGAGCAGAATATTCTTAATCTCACAACGAAATGATTTTCAGCGCTGGCATTTGGAATCCGCGGAGCCGTCGCGCGCACGCTGCGAGAGGAGGCCGTATGGTCAACTGTTTCTTAGAATGCCGCCAGCGTATCGGTGGCAATTCTAAGCCGTTCTTGTTGAGGTCGATTCTCGCCTGCGCCTGTGTAGTTGTGCTGTTGTGCTTCTGCAAAAGCGAATCGGCCCACACCTTGCCCTTGCACGAAGTGCGAGCCATTCCCGCGTTTGCTCGCAAATATGGTTTGCCGTGTTCGGCCTGTCACACCGCGTGGCCGGAACTGAACAACTTTGGCCAAACCTTTCGGGATGATGGATACCAGTTGGGGAATGATCGCGACAGCCCTATCTATCAGCATCCCTCGTATTTCCCGATCACGTTTCGGATCACTCCGAATTGGCATCTCGAGAGGACAAACCACCAACCGATTGACGCTGTTTCGGGAGATCCAACCAGCGGACTCATAGATGGAACCGTGAAGGCCCATGGCTTTGATCTCTCGGGCATCGACATTTGGGCCGCCGGAACGCTCTATAAGAACATCTCTTTTTCCGTTCTCCCATCTGCCGATAGTAGTGGGAACTTCCATTTCGAGAACGCCTTCGTTCGGCTGGATAACCTTGTGAAAAGCCGCTGGCTCAACGTCAAGTTCGGAAAATTCGAGCTCGATAACGTGATCTCCGAAAAGCGTTTCTTGTTTCTTTCGGCTAACGGCGGGCTCTACCAGACCTATCACTTCACCCCGGTGGGCGATTCAAACAATTTCGGGCTCGGTGACAACCAGTTAGGGCTGGAACTCTCAGGCCATTCCGCAAATAGCTACACGCGTTACGGGGCGGCTTTGCTGAGCAGCAATGACGGAAATGTCGGGCTGCCCGCGAACCGAGGTTATGACACCTATCTTACGTTCAGCCAGGCATTCGAGGCAGGACGGCTGGGACTCGAACGATTTGGTGTGTATGCCTACATTGGTGAGAGGCCGACATTCTCGCAGACTTCGAGCGCGATCCCGGGAGCGCCGACCGGCGGAACAACCGCGGTCCCCGGGACGGGCGCCGGCAACAAACCATTTTATCGGGTGGGCTTCGCTGGCAACTTATCCTTGGGCAAATTCGAATTCCTGCCTTTCTTTGTGCATGGCCACGACAATGCGTTTCTGGGAACCTCGACGCCAGCGAACCAATTGCTTCCGGTCGGCGCGAGCGCTCCCGCCTGGAACGGCGGGTTCATCGAAACGCATTACTTCGTGCACCCGCAATTCGTCGTTACCCAGCGCTACGAGATCATCCGGATGGCGCAACAGGCGCTCGTGACTGCTCCTGCTAACCAGGGTGATATCACCGCATATTCAGTGGGGTACCGTTGGTACCCGATTATGTTTAGTCGCGCGGGACTCGCGTGGCACAACGAATACGCTATTACCAAAACCATAGGGAACGCTCCGCTCAGTGGGGATGGAGTTGGTCTGACCCCGCTCCTTCCCGCTCGCGCAGTTTGGAGCAACAGCCTGTTCTTCGGTTTTGATTTTGCATTCTGAAGAGGAGCAGCGGTCCGATGAAACACGATAAAACAGCGGTAGCACTGGTCGTCGCGATGATCGTTGTGCTTTTAGCAACAGGCGGAATCAGTGCATTCGCGCAGGAAAGCCACATCGGAAATGTTACCGGCCATGCCAATGGCGGAGGGCAACTTCGTCCCGATGCGGGCAAACAGCTTTATCGTCGATATTGCATCGGCTGTCACGGCCCACAGGGCGACGGCAACGGAGAAAACGCAACCTGGATCGAACCAAAACCCCGCGACTTTACAGCGGCTGTTTTCAAATGCCGTTCGACGCCGACGGGCACGTTACCGACCGACGACGATCTTTTCAACTCCGTAACACGCGGCTTTATCACCACAAACATGCCGGCTTGGAAACCACTGACGAACCACAACCGCGCAGACCTGGTGGCTTACATTAAGACCTATTCGGCCCGTTGGAAGACCGACATGCCAGTCGAGCCAATCGTGATTCCTCCAGAACCTTCTGTCACGATTGAAGGGATTTTGCACGGCCGAGAGCTCTACCAGAAAGTTGAATGCTGGAAATGCCACGGTGCAGAAGGTCACTGAGACGGGCCCTCCGCCCCGACACTTACCGACTCAAAGAACAACCCCATTCGCCCATATGACTTTTCGACCGGCTCGCGGTTCAAGTGCGGCGTCACGAACCAGGATCTTTACCGGATCTTTATGACGGGGCTGGATGGCACCCCCATGCCCTCTTTTGCCGACTCTATCAAGCCTGCTGACGCTTGGGATCTGGTTCATTTCCTGCGAACTCTGCAGCCTCTGAAAACAGAAGAGGCTGCCACCTGGAAGGCGTGGATTTCTTCGCACCCGGGCCAACTCCAGCCGATCGGGCCGGCGGCTGGCTTCAGTGGCGGGCAGTAAACCTTCACAATTTGTCACACCAGAAAGGACATTAAGATGCGAATTCGCCGTATCCTTATTTCGATACCTCTGATCGTGTTCAGCTGTACCACCATCTCCAGTGCTCATACTAACGGCGGCGTTAGCGGTAAAGTCACTGTGGAAGGTGCGCCTCCTCGCCCAAAATCGATCAACATGTCCGCAGAGCCCGGTTGCGCCAAGATGTATTCCACGCCCCCAACTACGGAAGATGTAGTGGTTGGACCGGGGGGCGCGCTCGAGAACGTCGTAGTGTATGTCTCCGCCGGCGCTCCCCCGGAGAGCACGCCTCCCGACGTCCCTGTTTCTATTACGCAGAAGGGCTGCCGCTTTGCGCCGCATGTCGTAGCGATGCAGGTGAATCAACAGCTGAATGTGATTAACAGTGACTCCACATCGCACAACATCCATCCGTTGCCCACCGCAAATCGCGAGTGGAATAAAGCGCAGCCTCCGGGAACAACACCGCTTTCTGAGATGTTTGCGAGAGAAGAGTTCATCCCTGTCAAATGCAACATCCATCCGTGGATGCACAGCTACTTTGTAGTGCTGAAGACTTCGCATTATGCGGTGACTGGAGAGAGCGGTGCATTTGCGCTGAACAATTTGCCCCCCGGTAAATACACGATCACGGCATGGCATGAAACCTTCGGGACTCAGACGCAGGAAATAACTTTGTCCACCGAGGAGAGCGCGCCGGTTAACTTCGTATTTAAGGCTAAGCCCTAAAAAAACAGGACGGCAGAGATCGATCCCTCTGTCGTCCGCTTTTATTGAACCCGGTCATTTCTGCGATCCACCCTTTTTTTGAGCCTCGCCAGGTATGCCAAATCTGTAATTAGCGTGGCCGTGTAACCATGGGAAGCTCAAAATGAAGGGTAACAAGCGAGGCGAATAACTCCTGCTCGCTCTCTATTCCGATTCTTTTCGAAAGCCACCATGTTGTCAAACTGTGAGTCGACGCCAACCAACGATCGCAACGATGAAGAAACAGGAAATTAACGGTATGGAAGGCGATCAGGCTTATTTAAATAAAACACCGATGGCAGAGTTGCGTCCCTCTGCCATCGGTGTTTTTGACAGATCAACTGGTGCCGAGGATCTTACTCTTCGTCTCCGTCCCCCAACTCTGCAGGCACGGGAGTCAGTGTTCCGAACAGGCCGTCCTGCTCGGCGTTGGGACCAGCGGTGAAAAATAGAGAATTGTACGGACCAGCGCCTGAGCCATTGCCGAACGTCAGGGACCACAAGCCGTCTATGAATGTTCGCGAATCGTCCGCGTTCTTCATAAAACCAATAAACTTACCATCGAAACCGTTGTACGCGGCGATCCATCCACTGCCGAAATTGCCGACGAGTACCCGATTGCTGAACTCGCCGAAATCGCGAGGAGCCCACACAACTCCCCACGGTGCGTTCAGCCAGGGACCGTGCTGGAGACGTGCCTCCAACTTGCCCGAAGGGCTGTAGATATCGACGAAACCGAGGCCTTCGCCCGCTACGTCGTCGTGCTTGGCAGCGTCTTGCTTGGCATAAGTCACAAAGATGCTGCCGCCTATATTCTGCACGTTGAAAGGAGCAAAGCCCGGCGGGATTTGGTCATCATCGAATCGTTCCTCAGAAAAACGCGCCCGGTTGAAATTGGTGTCGTAGACCTCGACATGGCCAGAACGAAAATTAGCGACGTAGAAAAAATGCTGTCCCCCCACATCGCCACTTGTGCAACCCTTGTAAACTGCGCCTTCACGCGCTGTGATGCAACGGGAAACACCTGAGTCTTGGCTTGTCTCAGCACAACAATCGCGCGCTATTTGTTGAGCTTTTAGAGTGAGGCTACATCCAACGCCGTCGCGAAGTGTCCCCACACTGTCGAGGTTTTGTAAAAAGTTTGTCACTTCCTGCTATACGGTGGTCGCTGCGGTAATGACCTGCGCGGTGGACGAAATAGCCGGACCCGACTGCGGGATTACGTAGGGAACGAGTGCCCCACATCGCTGAGAGGACTGCTAGGCTTGGATCAATTCAAGAAAGGTCACGCAGGGGAAGCAGGCTGCGGTCCATGCCACGGCCACGGCTGATCGCCCCTTTTTGCGGGCTGGACCGAAGCGAATACTACAGCGATCGCGCGCTTTTCCAGATCAACGGCGGTAATTCTGACGGATGTCCTGAACGGCCAGAGTAGTGGAGGTAAGACCTGGCATATTCCGTTGCTTTTTCTTTTCCCTGCTCGATATCGTCAACCGCCTCGGAGGGAACGATCCACTTCTTGGAATTGACATTATAAACGGAGAATTGAATTCCCTGAGCGTTATGCTCGGAGAAGAGCCTCAAGTGTTCCCCAGCGACTTCCACGTCCGCCCAGAAACCTTTATCTAGCATCTGAAGAATTCACACGCGCTATGATTTCCTGTGTCGGAGGATATATTGCATAACACTCATTCGGCGTTCTTTCCGCTAGTTCGAAAAGCGTGCGCTGCGCATCGAACAATCCCGGAACAACAGCCCGCAGCACTGCTCCATTGGGTAATCGTTCAAAAATCTCGTATTGCGGCTTTTGGAGTTTCATTTTAGTTCTCACGAATCGGTTTTGGCGATTTCCTGGTCACCGTCAATATATACGGGGAAGAGTAAGCTCAACCACCAAACCTTAAATTCTTGTCACCAAATCAGCATTGACCACCCTGTTATACGCCAATACCGATCAAGTGGAATGGCTTAGCCATTCCGAAGGTGGTGAGGGAACGGTTTGACGAAGAAGAATCATACTGAAAATGTGCACGCGCGGCGGCAGAACCCCACAACGTCTTCATCCGTTGTGCGCAGTGAGGAAAAGTTCCTTTCTCAGGCTCGTCGTTCTCTTGCCCCGTAGATACATAGTCCCAATTCGTTCGCACCAGGGCAGTTATGCCAGCGGCAGATCACCAAGCGCGTGTTGATTTGAGATCATGCGCGGAGTACACTGAAGATCGCGAGAGGAACCGTTTTACTCATTCAGTCGTGGTTAAATGTCACATTCATGATTGATTCCGCGCAACGCCAGTGCCGGCCGTACTTGCTAAAGCGCGTTGCGGTTCTTTTCCTCCTCCTGACGGTGCCTTCTCTTTCTACCCTTGCGAAGAATAGCTGGTATTTGCCGCAGGCCGATGCAGGGCATTATCTCACTGGCGCCGTTAAGATGAGGGTGGCGCACTCGCCTGAGCTGCTTGACCGGTGCCCGCTCCGGCTTATCGACAAGGTTATTTCTCCCCAGCCACAAATTTGGAGGCATCAGGAACCTGAGTTGGCGCCTGAGGTCCCGAGTATTAGCGTCATCGTTGCGCTGCAACACCGATCTGCCCCCGCTTCACTTACCTAGCAGAACCTGCGGCTTTTTCCCGGTCATTTTGTGAGTTTTTTGAAACGCGCGCCCGTTCGCCGTCTGGGGCGTGCATTTAGCATCGGAGCTATATGAGCGTAACTCGCCTTTCGCCGGTCGAACTTGAGCGGCTAACGCGTTTGGACTCGTGCACGGTAGCGAATGCCGTAGAGTCCTTTGGCGTGCGCTTGCGCAATACGGGTTTCACCAATTCCAGCGTGCATTCGATTTTTCCGGATTTTCCGCCCGCCGTCGGATACGCGGCGACAGCCCGAATCCGGACGTCGGCTCCACCGATGGAAGGCCACAATTATTATGACCGTACCGATTGGTGGAATCACATTTTGAGTATTCCCTCGCCGCGAGTCGTCGCTTTGGAAGATGTGGATGCGACTCCAGGGATCGGGTCACTGGTAGGCGAAATTCACGCAAACATCCTGCATGCGCTGGGCTGCGTCGCCGTGGTCACCAACGGGGCCGTGCGGGACCTCCAGGCGGCGCGCGCGCTCAGATTTCAGATGTTCGCGGGGAACGTTTCGGTCTCCCATGCCTACGCCCATGTGTTCGAATTCGGAGGCGCCGTCACCGTGGGAGGAATGAAAGTGCTGCCCGGAGACCTGCTACATGGCGACGCCCATGGCGTCTTGAAGGTGCCTCTCGAGATTGCGGACAAGGTCGCGGACGTCTCCGCGGAGATCATTCGCAAGGAGAAACAAATCATCGCACTGTGCCAAAGCGCCGATTTCACGCTGGATAAGCTGCGCGAAGCCGTAAAGGATTGGAAATGACGACACAACGGAACCAAAGCGACGGTCGTGCGACATTTTCGCGCGATCGACGGGGTGCTTTCATGATGCGGAAAGTTTGTCCGGCGTTCTTGCTGTTAGCGATATGTGCGGCGCTTGCGGGAGGCTGCGGAAAGGCGCATCAGGTGGACGCGGCCGCGGAGGCGCCGACAGTGGCGGTCGTTAAGGTGACCCGCCAAAATCTGGGGAGCCAACTGGAGATCGCTTCGGAGCTTGAGCCCTTCCAGGAAATTAACGTTTACGCGAAAGTTTCCGGCTATATCCAGAAGCTATATGTCGATTGGGGAACGCACGTGCGGCAGGGTCAGCTTCTGGCGGTGCTCGAGGTCCCCGAACTCCAGCAGCAGCTCCAGCAGGATGAGGCTGCAGTCCACAAAGGCGAAAGCGACGTGCAACGCGCACAGGAAGAGATTAACCGATCCGAAGCTGAGTATAAGGTCGCACACCTGAGTTCCACTAGGCTCGCGGACGTTCAGAAGTCACAGCCGGGCCTGGTGGCCCAACAGGATCTAGATACCATACAGGGCAAGGATTTACAGGCCAGCGCCGGAATGTCCGCCGCCAAGGATTCGCTGGCATCCGCCCAACAAGCGTTGCTGGGGGCCAAGGCAGCCCTCGAAAAAGATCGAGCGATGTTCGATTATGCGCGCATTACGGCCCCGTTCGACGGCGTGGTGACTGAAATCGACGCGTACACCGGCGCGTTGCTGCCGGCAGGAACCTCCAGCAACAAAGATCAAACGCTGTGCAAGCTTTCACAAAACGATTTGCTGCGATTGGTGATTCCGGTTCCCGAGCGCGCCGTTCCCGACATTCATATTGGCGAGTCTATTTCCGTCCAAGTGTCGACACTTAACCGGACTTCCCCCGGGAAAATCGTCCGCGTTTCCGGTCAAATTGATCCGCAGACGCGCACGATGCACACTGAAGTCCAAGTTCCGAACCCGAAATATGAACTCGTACCGGGGATGTATGCATCGGTGCGGATTCCATTGCACACCGCCCAGAACGTGCTTGCCGTGCCTGTACAGGCGGTCCAATCTTCTGGAGAAGGTACCGGATCCGTGCTGGTGGTGGATAACAATCACAAGATCGAGAAGCAATCGGTTACCCTCGGCGCACAAACGGCGACACTAGTGGAAATCACTTCCGGCCTGAAAGAAAACGACCTGGTCGTTTTCGGCGAGCAAGGGCAGTACCAGGCCGGGCAGGTCGTGGTACCGAAAATCGTGGATATATCGGAATAGCCATCCGAGAGAAATGGCGCAGGAGTATTAATGTCTTCATTTTCTATTCGCCACCCCTATTTGATTGTGGTCATCTGTCTTTTTGTTTGCGTTTTAGGTCTCACCAGCCTGGTGCAGATGCCGGTCGATATGTTCCCGCCGATCGATATTCCGGTGGTGCTCGTGGCTACGTTCTACAGTGGTATGCCCCCGGAACAGATCGAGGCCGACATTACCGACACGTTTGAGCGTTTTTTCACTCTGGCAGGTGGCGTGGACCATATGGAATCGCGGTCGATGACCGGGGTGAGCCTAATCAAGGTCTATTTTCAGCCGGGCACAGACGCGAACGCGGACGTGACGCAGATATCGAATCTGGCGATGGCCGACTTGCGCCGTTTGCCCCAAGGAACTTTGCCGCCCGTAGTCATGAAGGTCGACGCTTCGAGTCTGCCGGTCTGTCTGCTTACTGTCCAAGGGCAGGGATTAGACGAAACTCAGCTTCACGATTACCTGCAGTATCAGATTCGAAATCAAATTGCAGGCGTTCCCGGTGCGACGGTTCCGCCGCCCTATGGCGGGAAATACCGCCAGATCATGGTCTACGTGGACCCGCTGAAGCTGCAGGCGCATGAGTTGAGCCCGATGGACGTGGTGCGCGCGACGGATTCTTCGAACCTGATCTTGCCCGCAGGCGATGTGCGTATTGGTCCGATGGATTACAACATCTACACCAACGCTCAGGTGGCGAATGCCGAGGCGCTAAACGACATTCCGCTCAAAACCGAGGGCGAGCGGTCGGTGTTTCTTTCGGACGTGGGCAAAGCCGTCGATGGCTCCGCTCTGCAATACAACATCGTGCGTGTCAACAATCAGCGGTCGGTTTACGTGCCGATTCTGAAGCAAGGCGGAGATACCAACACGATCCAAGTCGTCAATGGTATCGAAAAGGCGATCCAATCGCTGCGCGATATTCCCGCGCAACTCAAGACCAACGTAGTCTTCGATCAGTCTTTATTCGTGAAACAGGCCATCTCCACAGTGCTGCGCGAAGGCGGAATCGGCTTGCTGCTTACGGCAATGATGATTCTGGTTTTTCTCGGAAGTCCACGCGCCACGGCGGCCGTGTTTCTCTCCATCCCGCTTTCGGTGATGGCCACATTTTTCCTGCTTCATTCGGGCGACAAATCCATCGATAGCATGGTGCTCAGCGGCCTGGCTCTGGCCTTTTCGCGTTTGATCGATAATTCCGTGGTGGTTCTCGAGAACATCTTCCGCCATGTTGAGCTGGGGGAAGATCCAGCATTGGCTGCCGAGCGCGGGGCGAATGAAGTGTCGCTGGCGGTGCTGGCAATCACGTTCGTGACGGTAGTCGTATTCTTTCCCGTAACGCTGTTGTATGGAGTCAGCCGCTATCTATTCACCGCGTTGGCCCTGGGCGTCGTGATCTCGCTGCTGGCCTCCTATTTTGTGGCGATTTCCGTAGTGCCACTGTATTGCGCGAAGGTTCTTCGTGGAATCGCTGGTCACGGACATCGTGACGCTGCGGAACTTTCCTGGGGAGCGAAATTTCATTCCCGATTTAATGCCGCATTCGAACGCATGTTGGAAGGCTACGACCGGTGGGTGCAAAAGGTTCTCGACCGTCCCAAAGCGGTTCTCCTGGGGTTTGCGGGTATTTTCCTGCTCAGCTTCGTTCTCTATCCACTGATTGGCCTTTCGTTCTTCCCCCGAACAGACGCGGGCCAATTTGTCATCAACGTTAAAGCCCCCACGGGCACCCGCATCGAGGTGACCGAGGGCTACATCAAGGCCGTGGAAGACATCGTTCGCCAGGTAATTCCTCCGAAAGAATTGAACACCGTGGTCTCGAATATCGGGGTCATGTCCGATCTCTCCGCGTTGTTCACCTCCAATTCCGGCATGCACACCGCATTCGTTCAAGTGGGTTTGCAGGAAGATCACCAGGTCGGCAGCTATGTCTACATGGATGAGGTTCGCAAGCGCATCGAAACGGAGCTTCCGCAGCTGCGCACCTATTTCCAATCCGGTGGACTCGTGGACGCCGTATTAAATCAAGGCATGCCTGCACCGATTGACGTGCAGGTCAGCGGAGTCGATTTACAGGCGTCAAATGGCGTAGCGCAAAAACTGGCCGAGCAAATCAAATCGCTCCCTGGCGTGGCGGATGTTTATACGCCTCAGGACATGGATTATCCGTCACTGAGAATCAACGTGAACCGCGAGCGGACCAGCCAGCTTCGCCTTACTCCGCAGGAGGTTATAGATAACGTCATTACGTCTCTCACGTCGAACGCGATGATTGCTCCGAGTTATTGGGTTGATCCGAAAAACGGGAACAATTATTTCGTCACCGTGCAATACCCCGAAAATCAGATCAAATCGCTGGAAGACCTGAAAACGATGCCACTGCACGCGCCAAGTTTGAAGCTGCCCACTTATCTTGACCAGGTTGCCGATGTAACTCCCATTCTCACACCCACCGAGGTGGATCACTACCAGTTGCAACGAACCATCGATGTGTATGTGGCCCCGTCGGGAGAAGACTTGGGCAAACCTGACGCTGCTATCTCCAAAATCGTCGCCCAGACGAAACTGCCGCCAAACATCCGAGTCAACGTGCGCGGACTGGTCGTGACGATGCAATCTTCCTTTAGGAGCTTTGGCTTCGGCCTGCTTTTATCCGTGCTGCTTGTGTATCTGATTCTCGTCGCGCAGTTTTCTTCATTCATCGATCCCTTTTTGATCGTGCTGGCCGTTCCGACGGGCTTGATCGGCGTAATGTTGACTTTGGCGTTTACGGACACGAGCCTGAATGTCCAGTCGCTGATGGGCATAGTAATGCTCGTCGGGATGGTGGTCTCGAACAGCATCTTGATCGTGGATTTCGCGAATCGCCTGCGCGCCGAGGGCCGCGGACTTCGCGAGGCCGTCTCGCACTCTTGCCGCATCCGATTGCGCCCCATCTTGATGACTTCGCTCGCGACCGTCGTCGGCCTGCTTCCCATGGCTTTGAAGCTGGAAACCGGAAGCGAGGCCTATGCGCCGCTGGCCCGGGTCATTATCGGCGGCTTAACAGCATCAGTAGCCTTGACTATCTTTGTGGTGCCCGCCGCGTATCTCCTGGCGTACGGGCATCGCGGCTTGCCAGAAGCTGCTGCGGAGGCGGAGTTGACCCGATGAAAAAGCGATATGGGGTGCTGCTTCTGTTCGGCATCGGTGTGCTGATCTCCCAAGCATGCCGCGGACAGGTTCCACAAGTCCCGCAGACTTCGCAAGCTTCCCAAAGCTTGAGCCTGCAAGAAGCGGAACAAATTGCTGTGCAGAATCATCCGGCAATTCAGGCGGCACAGGACTTGGCTTTCGCGTCTAAGCAGCAGGTTCGCGAGGTCCAATCGAACTATTATCCGCTCGCCAACGGCAGCCTGACTGGCGTCGACGCCGAAAACAATAGCCGCGTCACCGCGGGTGGCCTCAACAATCCGATCATTTACGACCGTTATGCAAACGGCATCAGCGTTGGACAACTGGTCACCGATTTCGGCCGCACCCACGAGCTTGCGAAAAGTTCAATTTTTCGCGCCCAGGCACAGGAAGAAAACGTCGTCACTTCGCGCGCGTCCGTAATTCTGGCGGTCGATGGGGCATACTTTGCGGTCTTGCGGGCGCAATCAGTGCTTCAGGTTGCGCAGGAAACCGTTAAAGATCGCCAGTTGGTTGCCGATCAAATTGGCGTGATGGCGCGGAACCAGCTCAAGTCAGACCTGGACGTGAGCTTTGCAAACGTCGATCTTTCGCAAGCGCGGCTGCTCTTGATCCAGGCGCAAAATGATTTGCAGGTTTCCTTCGCCGAACTCACGACGGCCCTGGGTTACGCGGACCAGCGCACCTTTACGCTTTCCGATGAACCGTTGCCAACTTCCAGTCTTCCAAGTATTGCCCAATCTATCGCCCAGGCCCTGCAGGACCGCCCCGAACTGATTGGCGAGCGCCTCGAGGTGAATTCGGCAAACAGCTATGCCACGGCGGAGCGCGATCTGTTTTTCCCGACCATCTCCGCTGTCGGAGTCGCGGGGCTCACGCCTTACCGGCAGGACACCCTCGCCAGCCGCTACGCAGCGGCTGGTTTTAACGTAAATATCCCCATTTTTAACGGGCACTTGTTTGGCGCGCGAGAATCGGAGGCCAAATATCGCGCCCAAGCCGAACAGCAATATCTGCGCGATTTGCAGGACAGGATCGTGCGCGACGTCCGCCAGGCGTGGTTGAACGCGAATTCCGCATTCGAGCGCCTTGCAGTCACGAAGGAGCTGTTAGCCCAGGCTACCCAGGCTCTTAATCTGGCCCAGGCGCGCTACAATCTCGGCTTGAGCTCCATCGTCGAATTAAGCCAGGCGCAGCTGAATTTGACGCAAGCTCAGATTGGTAACGCCGGAGCCACTTATGACTACCAGACTCGTCTATCAGTGCTCAATTATGCGATGGGAGCAGTCCGCTAGACGGAAATTACGCATCGCTGCTTCGAGACGGACGAAAGAACAAAATTCATTTAGACGGGAATGAGCCGCCGATTATGGTGCCACTTGTGGCGGCCCCGGCGATGCCGTAGATGCGCCGCCGGCGGTGGCGGTGGACCTGTCGATGTCGTCCAGGGTTTTCTTAATCTCAGCCGCGAAGTTTCCTTGCGGCGCTTCCTTGAGGTAGGCGCGCATCTCCGCAGCGGCATTTGCATCGTCGTGTTTCTCGGCGAAGATTTGCGCGAGCACCACGTGCACTTGCGGGAAGTTTTGGTGCGGCCCCTGTTCGGCGTTCCGCCCGCTCTTCTCGGCGTCATCAAGCCGATTCAGCCGAAGACTTGCCGCAGCCTGAATGAAACTCGCCAGCCCGATACGCGGGTCAAGCGCCAGCGCCTTTCCGGCGGTCTCGAAGGCGTCATCATAATGCCCATCTTGAAGTTGCAGGGCGGCTAGACCCATGTAAGGGGGAATGTATTTCGGGTCGCTTTCGATGGCTTTGGCAAAGGCTTTGCTTGCCTCATCCGTCTGGTGACCGGAGGTGTAAATCAGCCCCAGCTGGTTCCATGCAGCCGCGTACTTGTCATCTATAGAGAGGGCTTTTTCCAGGTGTTGTGTTGCCGAAGCCACGTGATTGCTGCGGACGTCACTGGTGGCCTTATCGAATTCCTTGCGAGCGTTGTTCGNNGAACCTGCATAGAGGTGACGCTGATGGAGGAGCCTTCGACGCCAGCCAAACGACGGAGTTGCAGAGTGCCGGCTTCGATCCCCGTGACGTCACCAGAATCGGTGATGGTTTTGGTTAGCGGCTCGTAACCCGTGACAGACACCTGCAACTCACAACCCAGCACACGGTTGCCGGGATCGCCGCCGAACCCGCCGAACCCGCCCATCCCGCCAAATCCTCCGGAAAGGTTCGCGTTGCCGCTGTCTCTCCCCATCGTATCGTTGCTGGCGCTCATGTCGATGTTGCTTTGAGGGCCCGCTCCCAGAACAAATTCGAAATATCCCTTCGCATCGGTGTGAATCGCTTGCAGGAGCCGCATTCCGCAATTGAGTCCCACGGAAACCGGTTCGGGGACCGGCTCGCCCGAATTCATAATTACTCGGCCCTTGATGTAAAGGGGAGTTTGCATTCGGGGGTTCGAGGGCTGACTGGGTCCCGTCGGTTGTCCCGCCGACCCGGTGCCCCCAGGCTGTGGCTTAGGTGCTTGCGATCCCGATCCCGTTTTCTGCGCGGCCGATGGCAGAACTATGAGCAAGACGAGCCATCCCGCGGCGTAATAATGTGTGCGCGACAGTTTCATAGATCACCTCGCGTGCGGGGTTGGGCGTTGATCCTGTGCCCAGCATACGCGCGTACACGGCGCGGAGATACAGATTTCTTAATTCTTCCGCGGGACTGGAGCACCATCGGGGCGATTAGCAGCCCAAATAGTGACGGTTGGTCCGAGTCTTGATTGTATGCTTGCAAGGGAATTTGTCCATTACGCAGGGATAAAAAAGAGAGGCGCGAGAGAGCAGTCACCAGCACCTCTCACAGATGAATCAATTTGTCGTACAAGTTCTAAAGTGCCCTGATAATGTCATGTGAATCGATAACGGCCTCTTAGACTGGTTCAACACTCGAATCGGGGTATGCAATACACTTGCAGAGACCCCATCAGGTACTTCGAGATCACCACATGATGAGGGGCATGAGTTGGCCTTCGAATCATAGGATAATGCGAGTTGCCAGAGCTTTGTGAAGGGGCTGAATCCAGGAGCGGCGTGTAGTGAGACATCCGTTAGCGGGCACAATGCTTGTGTTGGTTGCAGTCGGCGCTTTTATGAGCCCTCTGACTGTGCGGCCTGCGAGCCGTCAGGCAGCCACCAAGGGCGCGCCTGCTGCTCGCGTGCCGGATCTCTCGGGAGTCTGGATGGAGCGGGAGGCGCAAAATACGTTCACATCCAAGGAACCTGCGCTGCAGCCGTGGGCCGAAGCGAAGTACAAGGCTGCGAAGCCCGGCTACGGCCCTCGCGCGTCGGCGCAGTCCGAGGACCCAATTTTAAGCTGTGCTCCACCGGGTGTTCCCCGGATCATGCTCGTCCCGTTTCCCATGCAAATCGTACAAACTCCGGGCCTTATTGTTATGCTTTTTGAATATGATCACTTTACGCGCCAAATCTATTTGGATCGCCGGGAACATTCCCAAAATCTCGATCCTACGTGGATGGGAGAATCGATCGGTCGATGGGAGGGAGATACACTTGTTGTCGACACGGTTGGCCTGAACGATAAAACGTGGCTCGACCAGGTCGGCCACCCGCATTCCGATCGCCTGCACGTTGTGGAACGCATCCGGCGAACCAGTCACGACACGTTGCAAGATGACGTCACCATCGACGATCCCAAGGCGTATACGGCGCCTTGGATGGGCCGGCAAGTGTTCAAACTAAGGCCTAACTGGCACCTCATTGAATATGTTTGCGAGGATATGCAACCGGGCAAGTAGCTCGGGGCGATCTGCCATGAAATGGACAAAGAGATCGGCGCTGGAGTTCGCTGCGACCTTGGTGATGACCGCAGCCGTTATCACTCTGGCGATACTTCAGTACCGGTGGACTGGTCAAATCAGCCGCGTGGAACAGCAACGCCTGAAAGCGGCGCTGGCAGCGAGCGTGCGAACTTTTGATGAGGAGTTCTCTTACCAATTTCAACGGTTGACCGAAGCTTTCGAGATCGATCCGGAAGCTCCCAGCGCCTCGTTGGAAGCCCGCGTTTCACGCCAGTATTCGGCTTGGGCAAATTCCACTTCGGTCCCCGGCTTGCTTGCTGGAATTATGATCTGGAAAATAGACGCTGCCCCCTCCCTTTATCTAGAGCGTGCGAGTGAGAATGGCGATCGATTCCAGCCAATCGCGTGGCCCGCTGATTTTGATTCGTTGCGTCGATTTCTCATGCAACAGGCCTCAAATCTCTCCGGGACGGTGGATGATCGGCAGGCGCTTTATTGTCCGTGGATGTTTTTTGACGGTTTCCCCGGCCCACACGATCCTGTCTTGAGTCGACCGCTCTTTGAGATTAGGCCGAACGTTACTGGTCCGAACCCGCGCGTAAGACTTTCCGGATTCCTTATCGTTCAAATTAATTCCACATTTATTCAGCAAAACTATTTCCCGGATTTAGTCGAACGCCACTTCGGCCCCTTCGGCGCGAGAAGCTTTGCCGTTTTCATTCGTGCCTCGCGAGCCCCCGACCGGACGATCTACGTCTCCGATCCGAACGTTTCCGTGTCAGCTTCGCCGGATGCCACGGTCAATCTGTTCGATCTGGTGGGAGAACAGGCCAGGCGCCGTGGACACGCACCGATGCAATCGGGATCGGCTTCAGGGCAATGGCAGTTGGTGGTGCAGCACCCGGCAGGATCGGTGGAGGTTGCCGTCGATAATTTGCGCCACCGCAGCGTGGCGGTTAGTTTTGGACTGCTGGCGGTACTTGTGGGAAGCATGGCGCTGGTCTTTTCGGCCGCGCGGAGGGCGGAGCGGCTGGCGAGGCTCCAAGTCGAGTTCGTGGCCGGGGTATCACATGAGCTATGCACACCGCTGGCGGTCATCAATTCCGCGGCGGAAAATCTTGCTGACGGAATCGTGGATACCCCCCCAGAAGTACGCGAGTACGGAGTAATGCTTCGCGAGCAAAGCCGCCGGCTTGAGAACGTAGTGGATCAAGTCCTGGCAGTCGCGGCGGGCCGCGCCGGCAGCGCCGGCTACGAATTACAGCCCGTCGAAATCGCGCAAGCGATAACGCAAAGCCTGGCATTGTCGGAGCCAATGCTGCGTGATGCCGGATTTGCCGTCGAAAAGGAGATTGGCGAAGATTTGCCGCCAGTCGTGGCCGACCCAACGGCCATTGCCAAGTGCCTGGAAAATCTCGTTAGCAACGCCGTGAAATATTCAAACGGCAATCGTTGGTTGGGCGTGCGCGCTCGCGTGGTCCGCGACATACCCAACGCTGAGGTGCAGATTTGTGTGGAGGACAGGGGAATCGGAATCTCCGCTGCGGACCTGTCAAACATTTTCGAGCCTTTCTATCGCGTGCAGGGCGTCCGGGAAGGGCAAATTCGCGGCGTTGGCCTTGGTCTCTTTTTGGTAAAGCGCATGATGGAAAGTATGGGCGGTCGCGTGACTGTCTCCAGCCATCTGGGGAAAGGGACGTTTTTTGTTTTGCACTTTCCGGTCGCCGGCACCGCGGAACATTGAGACGTGACAAGCATGCCTAAAACAGCGCTCGGGAAGCGCATCCGTGGGGGCACCCAATTCTAAGATATTGACAAAGTAGCGCCAGAATAATTCTAATTCACGAGGCGTTGGTGTTAAATCGGCGTTAAGAGGATTTAACCCCGATTTTACGCCCCCCAAAGCCGCACTGTCGGAGAATAAGCCGTCAGTGAGGAGCCTTATGAAATTTAGATTTATCTTTCTCATGCCCGCAATGTTGTTCATTCTCTCAGTGACGGCCCGAGCTCATCATGGCCAAGCGCGATACGACACCACTCAAATCACTGTGAACGGCACTGTCACGGAATTTCAATTTCTCAATCCCCATGCGGAAGTCTATTTCGACGTCAAGGACAGCGAGGGCCGCGTTAAGAAGTGGGTTGGCGAAGCCAGCAGCCCGAACATGCTGGTCCGAGAGGGATGGACCAGGAATTCGCTTAAACCGGGAGACCGGATCAGCGCTGTCGGACATCCCGCGAAAGACGGCTCGAATAATATTTTTCTCGAGAAACTGGTACTGCCCAATGGCCAGGAGCTTAAGCCGCATCCGCGCTGGCAAGCTTAGGAACAATTTGTGCTGCCACAGGATTCCGCTTAGCGCCGCCAGTACGAGCCAGTACGAGCAAGATATGTCCGCGCCACAGGAGTTGCGGCGGAGGGATAAGCAACAACCGTTATTCAAGCTGTTGTAGAAATAGAAAGGGAGGTACAGCAATGTGGGAAGCGCTTGAACATGTTCATTGGGTAACGGTGCTTGGATCGACCGGCTGGATGTACGAACTGGTGTCAGTTATTCATTACTTCAGCACCTTTTTCTTCATCGGGACAATTATGTTGGTTGATTTACGTATTCTCGGTATTGCCGACCACAACCAGGTGATTTCTCATCTGGTGGACCAGCTTGTGCCTTGGACGTGGATAGGATTCGGTTTTTCAATCGTATCGGGTTTCCTCGAGTTCGCTACCGATGCGGGGGATTATTCCACTGTGAACCCGTTTCGAGTCAAGATACTGGTGATTTTGCTGGGCGTAATGTTTGCCCTCATCGTGCAGTGGAACGTGCCGAAGTGGAATCGTTTGCCGGTAATACCCGTAGGAGCGAAAATCCTCGCCAGCATTTCTCTGCTGCTTTGGATAGGTTCAATTCTTGCGGCCACAGAGCTCCCGGCTCTTACGGGCCTTGGATAGCTCGGGACTGCCAAGTGGCTCCGTACATCATGTCGAAATTGAATTCAGCGGAGACGGGGAGGTCGCGCGAATGTACGGTGCATTGGTGGCATTGTGTAAGTTTCTTGAGGGCAGCCCCTGGGGCACCTTCGTTCGAACTACGGATTGGGGATACCCGTTCGTCCAAGTAATCCACTTTTCGGGTCTGTCCCTGTGGCTGGGAACGAACGTCACCGTGGATTTGCGTCTGTTGGGTATCGGAAAGCGGCGCCAAACTGCGGCCCAACTTTCCAGCGGCCTCTTTGTTTGGAACTGGATTGGATTGTGCATCGTCGTCCTCGGCGGGTTCCTACTTTTCTCTTCAACGGCGACGACTTATGTGACGAATCCCGCGTTTCGAATGAAATTGGGGGTCCTTATTCCCGTTGCTCTTTTTTGGCACCTTGTGGTTCAGCAGAAAACTCGGGTATGGGGTCAAGCAGAGGAAACGCTCCCAATGGGTAAGTTGGCTGGCCTGATCGAACTATTGCTGTGGATCTCGGTGGTCACAGCTGCTGTTCTGATTCCTAACTACTAAGGGACACCAGAACGCGATAGGAACGCTATCTAGAGATAACGCGCGAGCGGGGGCGGACTGCTCCCCACCCGCGAATAGCGCTTGAACGAAAGGAACTCTGATTTTAGCGCACGCCTAAAGACACGCGCGCAAGATAATGGAAAAGCCGACCGTCGCAGCAGATGTGAAGTTACGAACGATGGCTCGAGCCACCAGCCTCGACCTATTTACCCAGGAGGTACATGCTCATGTACGGTCTTTTGTACTCCTTGGTCAAATGGCTGGAGGGCACTGGGGTTGGGACTGTCATTCGTACCACTCGTATCTATCCATTTATTCAGGCGATCCACTTTTCAGGTTTAAGCCTTTGGCTTGCAACGAACATTGTCGTTGATTTACGCCTGTTGGGTATCGGTAAGAAGCGCCAAACCGCCGCCCGGCTTTCGGAGGCTCTCTTCGCCTGGAACTGGATCGGCTTCACAGTAGTTGTCCTTGGGGGCTTCTTGCTATTCTCAGGTATTGGTACGACCTACCTGGTCAACGAGGCGTTTCGGCTCAAGCTTGCAGTATTTATTCCCGTAGCGCTTGGGTGGCACGTATTTGTCCAGCAGAAAGTCAGCGCGTGGGGACACACATCTGATACGCCAACCGTCGGGAAACTCAGCGCTTTGGTCGAAATAATGTTGTGGCTCTGCGTCGTGACCGCGGCTGTCCTGATTCCCAATTACTGAGATGGGGTTGCGGTTGCTACTTCTGCGGCGCCGCCGAGCAACGTGGCGCGCAGCTGCGATTTCGACTACAACAAAGAAACGTAGTTCAGACGTAATATCACTCGACTAGATAATGGACGCGCGAAGATCTAACGGACCGTGGTTGCCGAGGACCACGAGATGCGGCACAGAATTGCAACCGTTACGAAAGCGGCAAGCAAAATAATGTGCGCCAAGGACGAAGACCCGGCAGCAAGCCCGGAAGCGACCGCCATAGAAACAAGCCCGAAGACGACTAGAGCTAACGCGACGAACCCCGCCAAAATTCCCGAACCCGGACCTGGATTTCCCCGATGAACAGCACGAGGAATACAAACAATCACTAGCGCAAAAACCACGAACGCACCAATATCCAAGAGCGTCTCCATAGACCGAACACTACTTCAAAGGAAGAACATGCGCAAGGGCTTCAGATGCGGGCGGCTTGAGCGCAAGGCCACAAGCGTCAACGCATCCTTCTGCCAGCGCCAGCGGACAGTTCGGCCGTTCGTGTACTCGCGCCGGACTCGGCTAACCCTGTACTCGAGTCAGGTGGTCCGCGCTATCGAGCGGCGTGAAGTTGAACATTATTAGGCGCTACAGATATAGTCCAAGAACTCGGCGCCTAATGGGCGTGCTTTCCCGTGTCGGGCTAAGTTTAACGATCGCATAATGACATGAGTGAGAGATTTCGCCGTTGCCAATTGGAAGGGAAAACCGTGAAACATCGAGTTTCGTGGATTGCCGTTGTAACTCTCGCGCTTGGTATTTCGTCCAGTGCGCACGCCCAAACCCGGATCACTCTCCTGACGCCAGACCCCATCAAGGCGGATGTTGATAAATTGGTTCAGCAGTTCGAAGCCAAGACGGGTGACAAGGTCCAGGTATCGTACGGCACAGGCGTAGGCACGAGGAGAACCGTTGCCGAAGGCGGCGCTTTGGACGTGACGCTCCTGTTTGCGCCCTTTGACGAAGCGCTCAAGACCGGCAATATCGACAAGAAAACTCAGACCGTGGTCGCCAGGCTTCGGTTGGCTATAGCTGTTAAAAAAGGCGCCCCCCAACCAGACATCTCGACGGCCGCAGCAGTCAAAATGACGCTGCTCAATGCAAAATCCATCGCTTCTGTAGATCCGATGCAGGGAAGCGTTGGCGGAGCTGCCCTCCTGGCTCTCGATAAGATGGGCATCACCGACAAGGTCAAGGCGAAGATCAAGTGGTTCTCAGGTGGCGGCGGCGTGCAGGACGCGGTCGCCAACGGCGAGATCGAGATCGCCTTGGGTCCTTATCTCAGCGATATGCGCAATCCCGGCCTCGACGTCGTAGGGGCTCTGCCGCCCGAGGCTGCGACCCCGGTCGACATTACGGGTTGGCTTTCCACAAACGTACAGGATCCAAAAGCCGCCCAGGCGCTTTTGGACTACCTGAAGTCAAGAGATGCAGCGCCTGTATGGGAGGCAGCGAAGGTATTTCCGGTTCGGTGAGTTGTTACGAAGTTCAACAATCGCCGATTAGCGAGCGTACCGTTACTTGGTTATAGGTTTCGGCGGCGGCGCGGGTGATGGTTTCGCGAACTTCTCCCCATTAATCGTGGCATTCGGTTGCACATCGGCCAGTTGAATGGTTGCCTGCCCGTCTGTCCAAGTCACTACCCAGTGAAACGGCACCATGACTCCGGCAACACGACGGTAGTCGGAGTATTCTATGTGAGTGGGATTAATGCCGACTAAAGTGTAGTTATAGCGCACTTGTCTCACCAGCAGGCCCGACTGCTTATCAAAGTACAACTTTATGCGAGATCCGCCGACGGTGTCCGCCTCGACGATTTGGACTTCGCGATCATCAATGGTGGTAGCGGGGAAGCCGGCGCGCCAATTGGTGAAGTCTTGCTTGATCCTCGCCGGAAAAGACAGATCCGCATCCGCCCGAACGCCATCCAAATCGCCTCCGGTCAGCGCGAGTAGCGGCACTGGCTTGTCTGTTGATGAAATCCAGCCGGCGCGACCGTCGTACGTCGTGGTGCTGTTTCCAATGAGCGCATGGACGATCGCGGTCCGCTGATTCGGAGCTAGGGCATAAAGTTCGAATGGGACCTTTTGCTGATCTGTGTCGTAACCGATGTACGTCCCCTTGGCGGCAAAACTTGTGAGGTTGGCTAGCTGCTGCGCGCCGCCGATGGCCTGAATATACTTGTCAAGAATTTGTTCGGCCGAAGGCCCTGCGGCAGCCTGCGCGAGAATTTCAACTTTATCTGGGTCGTCCGGAGGCGGGGCGCCATATTGCTGAGCAAGACTCGGCGTGATCTCGGGCCGCTGATTGCCGCGATGGCACGAGTAACACGTCACCATGCGCATTCCCCCGAAATTGGCTTTATTGATCGCGTTCGTCATCAGAATCATCTTGCGCGCAGTCTGCTTGAGCGGCGTATCGAGAGCAAACTTTTGCCAGTTGCCAGAGCTTTCCGCAGCATGGCAATCCGTGCAGTTTAAGCCTAACGAGGCGGCGAAGAACCCCATCGTGCCCATGAATTGGTCTACGGGAATCCCCTTAAGAACTTGGACGTTCTTGAAGACGGTTTCCGCCGTTTCCGATTTCTGTTCTGGCTCGGCCTGGCCGCTCGCCCACGCAACGCCCCATAAGCACACCAACGCCGCGTATGTTGCGCAAAGCACAGTTCGCTTCCATCCGGTGTTCATCTCTCCCATGCTCTAGCCAGCTTTCGCTGCCACCGTCGAAAATGCCCCAAACGCTAATCGTCGATGCTTAGGCGAATAGCAATCGCAGAGGTCTCGTC
>PLJR01000350.1:0-1363 GCA_003140295.1 Acidobacteriota bacterium | reverse complement strand
GCCGTATACGCCTTCGGGTCGGTGAGAGTCATCTGCAGCTCCATGGTGTCTGCATCCACGCGCTTGTAGCGCTCCACGAGGTGCATTTGGTCACTGTGCGGATAACCAAAATGATCGAGCCAGGTTCTGTCGTCATAACCATTGGACTCCACGACGAAGGTGTCTCCTTCCCAATGGCCGATCGAGTATCCGTTCCAAGCCGGNNAGATGGTGCGCCACAAGTCATGAAATTGCATGTGCTGTAGCACCCTGTCAGAAGTCTGAATGAACTCAAATGGCCTTAGATTCGCTTCCCACAGGTCGCGCGGATAACCCATTGGTTCGCAGGTCGAAACGGCGTCGTTGCCCTTTCCCGGCGGAACGGCTCGTGGGCCGTAGCTAGGCTTCGTGGCCTCGAACTTGCCCTTTCCCCATGGTGTCATCGGCGGCGGATAAGCTTCCGACCTCATCTGGTCTGGCACGCTCTTATCTTTTATGTCCAGCCACTTGTCGTTCAGCGAATGCCTTTCNNGTGGGCATCGACCAAACTGCGGATAAATCATGTGCAGCGAACGGTTTCGGCTTTGCCAAGTCCTTCGGCAATTCATCCGGTTTCCACGCTCCTGGGGCGTATCCTTTTGTGCCGTACGTCTGTGAGAACGTGAGGGACGAGAACGCCAACACCGCCACGGTGGCCCCTATCGAACTTAAGAAGCGATTTAGCATTTTCAAATTCCTTCAGCGGAGTCTCGGCGCTCAGACTCGACTCGCCCGCTTCGTTTAACGGACTTCTCACTGCGCAGGATCAGCCAAATGCTCGCCATTTCCCTTAACACTCTTTTCCGGGAGCACTCGGTTATCAGCAAGCACGAAGTGTTCGAATTCAAGGCGTGGCGCGCCAGACCTCGAGGGATGCCCGGTAATCGTGAATTTGTCGCCTGGCTTCAAAAGATCCTTGCTGAAGCCTGCTTCGGACAGTGAGTGCGGGTTGCCTAGTTCGGCGCCCCAATGCACCACTTCGCCCTTGTCGTCCGTCACGTCGAAANNTTGGCCCAGATCCATTCCGTCACAGTCCCCTTCAAAGTGACCTCTTTCTCGGTTTCGTAGGCAACACCAGTTCCGTGATGTGCGAAAAGCGGGGCGTCCACCATCACAAGGCCCAAGACGAGCGCCAAAGACATTACCAGCGTAAGCGTCAGCAGCCACCTCCGCAGCGCATCAGTAACACAGAACGCCCCGAGACCGCAATTACCCACGCAGTGTCAAGCGGCAGACCCTCGTGTACCGCCTTCTGCTCACCCGACGCTGGGGCGCGTGCAAACATTGAGATGAAATCAAGAGACGGAAATTTTATCGCCGAACTATTTGTCGCCGGCCTGATCGG
>PLJR01000251.1 GCA_003140295.1 Acidobacteriota bacterium | reverse complement strand
GACACAAGTTCATCCGGTATTGCTGGAGATACGTTCGGGAACTCGGTGTCCAGCTTATTCTGGTTCAACCCAAGCTTGCGGCGCGGACTGTCAGACTTTGACGTCCGCCACGTGGCCGCCATTAACGGCCTGTGGATGATCCCAGGCCCGCAAATGTGGAGCGCGGCTCCAAAGTGGGTGGTGTCGAGATGGCAAGTTGGCGGAATCTACACCCTCGCGAGCGGTCTGCCCTTCACGCCTACCATCGGCGGCGACCCGCTGGGCGTGAAGAGTCCGGGCGGTGAAAATTTTGATTTCCCGAATCGCAGTGCCGGATGCAACCCGGTGAATGGAAATTTCAGGACCAGCGGGACGCTTTCCTATATCAATCTGACTTGTTTTACCCCCCCGACGGCGCCCTCATCCGTCACCGGATGCACTCCGTTCAGTGGTGTCGCCAACACATGCGCCAATCTTCTGGGGAACTCGGGCCGCAACACCGCGATTGGACCTGGTCTTAGCGATTTCGATTTCTCCTTGTTCAAGAACAACCCGATTCACCGAATTTCGGAGGGGTTCAACATCCAATTTCGCTGGGAAGTATTCAATATCCTTAACCGTGCGAATTACAATCCGCCCAATAAAGCGAATCGCAACGTCTTGAATCCAGACGGAACCACGAATAACATCGCTGGCCGGTTGACGAGCCCCACCACCACGTCGTCGAGGCAGATGCAGTTTGCGCTGAAATTCATTTGGTAAACGATCGCGATACGCGGGTTCACAGCGGTGACGCCCCAGGGGGGCAGGGAGACGAGAATGCCTCTCTGCCCAACCTCGAGTCCTCGATTCCGGCAGTCTCGACGATGCCCCCGCGCGATACGACCACTGAAAGAATCCCACCCATCTTGAGCCGGCTGACGACGTTCTCCGTCTATCTTTTCGAACGGGTCATGCCGGATCCATTTGTGTTTGTCATTCTCTTAACCGTGCTCACCGCGATTCTCGCCTTTTCGCTTGTACCTTCGGCAACTCCGGGGACCATTGCGCTGGCATGGCACGATGGGGTGTTCGGTATACTGACCTTTGGATTCCAGATGGTGTTGATCCTGGTCACGGGCTATGCGTTGGCAAGTTCGCCGCTAATTCATTCCTTGCTGGAGAAGATTGCGTCTCTTCCGAAGTCTCCGCGGGCGGCAGTATCGCTCACGGTCGTCATCGGAATGGCCGCCTCCTGGCTGAATTGGGGGTTCGGCCTGGTGGTTGCGGGACTTCTCGCTCGCGAAATTGCGAAACGCGTGCGCATGGATTTCGGCTGGTTGGTCGCCGCGGCTTATACGGGCTTCGTAATCTCCACGGAAGGCTTGTCGGGTTCCATCGTGTTATCACAGGCGACCCCGGGCTCCATTCTTAACCTTGTTGAGAAGACTAGTGGTCACGTACTACCGCTGAGTACGACGATTTTCGCGCGCTTCACGCTACTGCCTCTGCTTGCCCTATTGGTGCTCTTGCCTTTGATCTATCGCTGGATTGAACCGTCGGCGGAGCATTCCGTTTTTGCCGATCCCGAACGATTGCGGGCAGAGGACCAGCGAAAACCGAATCTCGATAAGCAACGGACACTCGGAGCAGCGCTCGACAGTGCGTGGATTCTCAATTCGCTGCTGGCAGCCGTTGGGGCGTTGGGATTAGCGTGGGAATGGCACACTAGAGGATTCATTCTTGATCTGAATTCGATGATTTTGATTTGCCTTTTGCTCGGGTTGGTTTTTCATGCCACGCCGCGTGCCTATGTGGATGCCGTCAAGAATGCTGCCCGGGTCACAGGTCCACTCATCTTGCAATACCCGTTGTATGGCGGAATCATGGGGATCATGACTGCCACCGGGCTTGCTGGAGTAATTTCTAAAGCATTCCTGGCCTTTGCGACTGGACATACGCTCCCGTTCTGGACGTATATCTCCTCGCTAGTGATTACGCTATTTATTCCCAGCGGCGGCGGCCATTGGGCGGTTCAAGGGCCGTTTATCTTGCCGGCCGCAAAAGAGCTGCACGCTTCTTTCGCGGGAACAACGATGGCCGTGGCCATGGGCGAGTCGGTAGCAAATATGATCCAACCCTTTTTCGCCTTGCCCATCCTGGCCATTGCGGGCATCCCTATGCGCCGCATGATGGGCTTCATGGTGATTACATTTCTGGTAGCGCTTGTTGCGTTCGGTGCCTCGCTGCTCCTTCTCGTACCAAAACCTTGAATGGAACTTTGCCGTAGGTCGCCTCGTCACATGCATGCTCAGCGGTTCGAACGATTATCTTGATCTGCTCGCCATCGTTCGTTGCCATGATATTCGCATTGACCAAGTGGCCAGAATCTCGCTGCAAGGGTACCTCTTCAAAACCACCATCTTGAAGCGTTAGCGTCCGGGGTTAGTTACAATCACTAAATTGCGAGGCAGGATGAACTGAGACCAGAATAGCGATGAAGTTTATGGCGCTGGTGCTAGCTGCGGCAAACACAATTTGGTCCGGCCAGCGGCGTGGGCACAGGCACCTGCCACAGCCTCCGGCAAAATACGCTACGAAATAGACGGCGAATCGATTCATTTTGCGCCAGGCGCGAATCGAGGTTCCCTCCGGCTATCCAGCTCCTCTTGGAAAATCTTGACGGCTGTGTCAATGATCTTGGCCTGCTCTGGCCACCTGATCGGAATCACTGAATCGTCTCATTTGGTTCCTCTCTACGGTGCAATCAGAGCCCTGCGCCGCCCCCTGACGCTTTCTGCTGCTGGTCCAGCACAGCGTGGAACATGGCCTCGTCGATATCCATCTCGATCTTATACCCAGCGGGGTCGATGAAAGGATTCGGATCCCCTTGCTTCAGCTTCGCGTACTTCTCCTGCATGCGATACATTCCCGGATGCGATCCCAGCGGCACGTCGCACGGCAGCGAACGCATCACTTTGAACCCGCGCGTGAATTCCTCAGCGAGATTCGGCACATCCGAATTGTTTACCAGCTTCACGCCCGGATTCACGCCCATGCTGCCGATGATCACCACGTTGTAAGTCTTCCCGCTGTCTCGTATCTTCATTGTCCAGGTGGTGCAACCGCGCGTATGCCCAGGCGTCAGGTGCGCGACCAGCGTCATACCCCCGAGCTTCACCTCATCACGATCGTGCAGCACCCGGTCGATCGGATGCGGCTTGCCCTCCGGTTTCATGGCCTCCAGCGCGGGAACATCCTCGGCCATGGCCATTACCTGCGCACCGGTCAGTTGCTTCACTAGCGCGTCGCCCTCCATATGATCGGCGTGCGCGTGACTACCCAGGAGGATCTTGATGTCCGAGAATTTGAATCCCAGTTGTTCCACGGATTTCTGAATCACAGCAACGTTCCGTTCGTACGTGCTGTCGATCAGGATGTTCCCCTGCGGCGTGACTACCAAAAAAGACGCCAAGCTGGTCGTGCCCACGTAATAGATGTTGCCGATGATCTTGTGCGCCGGGAACTGCGTACTCTGATCGTCAGCCGCCCCGACGTTACGCTGGAAGAGTTGCAATTGCGTGTAGGTATACCCGTCAACGCTGATCTGCGGCCCCGGCTCGCGGTTCGCATTCGGTGCCTGCTGCGCATACGCGCCTAAAGCCAGAACCGCCAACGCAGCGGCCACACATCCGAATAGCCCGATCATCGGCGTTTTCATTGGTGCCCCCGCCGCGGATTATACGCCGCAGGGCCCCACCGGCGACGGTTCATCGTGTAAGACGAAGTTTCAACGGTACGGTGAGCGGTACGAGAAAGTGCACGCGCAAAGCGCTCAAACCACATGCTGCGCGGCTAATTTGAAGGTGCGTTTTTAGTGGGCATTGAAGCGAGCGAACCTCTTCAAGCTCGTATTTGACATATCGTTGTTTTCTGGGGCGCCTTGAGTGTATCTTGTTGAGGATCCGCCGTGTGGACCACTTTGATGTATTGAAGGAAGGTCAAAGCGGCGATGGTGGGCGTCTCAGGTTCAATCACGCTGATACCAAGACTTATAGATTTATTTGTATTCCTGTGCTTGTAAAATAAAGATGCCCGATTTCAGGATCCGTGGTCGAAACGGCGGGGGTAAAAAATCAATGAGCGGCGAATTCTTTGACAATCTGTTTACGGGCCTGGTTTCGAGGCGCGCATTTCTGGAGAAAGTATCCACGGCGGCGGTGGCGCTGCCGTTGGTCGGCACCCCCGTTGCCGAAGCGCTGGCGCAACAGGGCAGCGTCAGTGGGCAGGTAGTCACGCCCAGCCAGCCTAAGGCCGCTGAACCGGATATCGACCAGATTCCCGACGACAACCCCACCTACAGTCCATCCAATATCGGTGGCGGGGGACGTCTGGAGCGCAACTTCCACCGCCGCTGGATCAAGGTCAGCAAGGTTCCCATGGTGGAGGGCTATGCCATCTACGATGCGCGGACCCAAGAGGTTTTCCCCTGGCCTGAGATCGAAGCCCGCGGCGTGTATCTGAATTTCTCCGGCAATGTGCACATGGACGGTGTGATCTACGAGATTCCGCCGGGGAAGGCCATGGCCCCGCGACACAATTTCTACGAGCAGAACTTGATCGGCTTGGTGGGTAGGGGTTACACGATATTCGGCGAGGGTGCCCGCACGAGTAAAGTGGAGTGGGGCGAAGGAAGCCTATTTGCCGCTCCCATGAATGTTCTACACCGGCACTACAATTCGGACCCTGCTAAACCAGCGCGTCTTTTGGCTATCACGACTTTTCCCTTCATGCTGCAGGTCTTCGGGAGTCTTCGACTGGTCAACGATCTAGCTTTCAATTTTACCGATCGTTACGATGGATCCCCCGATTACTTTTCCAAGAGCAAGCGTATTGAGCAGCGTTGGGATGAAACGAACTTCGTCAAAGATATGCGCCTGAGCGAATTGGTGGAATGGAACGAGCGAGGCGGAGGAGATCGCAGTATTTTCTGGAAAATGGCGGGGCAGACCATCCTCGAACCACACGCATCGGAATTTGAAGTAGGTTCTTACAAGCTGGGCCACCGGCACCCGTACGAGGCCATTATTTTGACACTGAATGGAAAGGGATTCTCGCTCGCGGGGAAGGATGGTCTGGATGAGTCGAAGTCGGTGAAACTGGATTGGAAAGATGGTTCGGTCGTTTCGCCTCCTTATTATTGGTGGCACCAGCACTTCAATACGGGGGACACGGCCGCTCGGTATTTCGCGATGACGGAAGGTGACTTCCCGAAGCGCCTGGGTATACCGCTCGATGTGCAGCAAATCGAGGCGAATCAGGAAGACCCGCGGATCAAGCAGCGTTTTGAGCAGGAACTGAAAAAAGCTGGAGTTAAATCGGCCGAGGTGCATCATAACCTGGACGAAAGCGACCACCCAGGTCACGCTCATTCTCATGGTCCCGGGCATACGCACAGTCATCCGCACGACGGGGATCACTCGCACGTAGGGGATCATGCGCACGAGGGGTGACGGGCAAACGGGCATCTCCAAGCGAAATTGCTGACTATCGTTGAAGTACTCGATCTCGGAGTGCTTACACTGCGGGGTAGCAGGGCGTTCCCAGAGTTCCGCGGGGCTTTATTTATTGGACTAAGTTATGAATCTGATCAGCCTCCTCTCCATTATCATGCTCGGCTTCTTCCTGGGGATGCGGCACGCTACCGATCCCGATCACGTAGTGGCAATTACCACGATTGTTTCTCGCTACCGGCGTATTAGTCACGCTGCGCTGATTGGAAGTCTTTGGGGTTTGGGTCATACGTTTACGATTGTTGCGGTGGGCGGGGGCATCATCTTGTTTGACTGGGTGATTCCCAACCGGATTGGCCTGTCCATGGAATTTTCAGTCGCGCTGATGTTGATCTTTCTCGGGATCTTCAACTTAACCGGTATATTTCAATGGATAACGGAACGATTTGCTCCCGGCGATGTTCACCCTAACAATGTGCACTCGTATGTTCACAGCCATGATGGCTACTGGACGGCCCACACACACGGGGATGATACCGGACTTCACACGCATGAGGCGGGCGAGACGACCATGAATTGGTTCGACAAATGCTTCGGCCAAATTGGCATCTACCAATTGGTCCGTCCCGTCGTTATTGGCTTTGTGCACGGGCTCGCGGGATCTGCTGCGGTAGCTCTGCTGGTGATGACCACCATTCGGAACCCTAAGTGGGCGCTGGCCTACCTGCTCGTGTTTGGCATCGGCACGCTCGCGGGCATGATGCTAATCACGGCGGCGATGGCCATGCCGTTCATATATGCCGAAAAGAGCCTACCGCGAGTGAACGTTGGGTTCAGGGTAGCCTCCGGCGTCTTGAGTTTGTTATTTGGTCTGTTCCTGGCGTATCAAATTGGATTTGTCAGCGGGTTATTCACCACCCATCCGCAATGGAAGCCGCGGTAACGGAGGCTCGCTCTAGCGGATTCCAAGCAGCGGCCAATAAAAGGGCACGATCAGCAACAGGACCAGCGATTCCACTACCGTCAGACATAAACCTACCCGCAGCAAGTCCTTGGAATCGAAGTACCCGTAGGAATAACCAGTGACCATGACCCCCGACTGATATACGAAGATCTTGCCACCCGCTGCAAACGTCCAAATCAGCCCCAGAGGTAACGGATGAATGCCGCGCGTAATGGCAAAGTTCATTAGCGGCGGCAACGACGTGGCCAGCATAGAAATCTCATTACCCAGGAAAATATGATAGAAAAAGGCCGTCCAGTAAGGGACGAACGCAAGCGCGAATCTGTTGGTGATCCATGGTCCCATCCAGGCGAACATGACTGTAGTTAACGCGTGCAACGCGTTCGTCTGTTGCAGGACCTCACCCATACTAATTGCAGTTGCCGTAAAAAATACCGGCAGATAGTTGAACCGCTTGAGATCTTCCTGGTCGAGAACGCCGAGTCCGGGTACCACGGCAAAAAGACCGACGCCAATACCAATGATTGCTGGAGAAATATGATGAATCAAGTCAGTGGCCCACAAAACGATGGCCATCAACATCAGTAACAGCGCCCTTTTTTCGGTGTGCGTCCAAAGGCCCATGTTTTCCACCGCCTCGTCCAGGAAGACCTTGCCGCCTTCGAGCGCTCGCTCCTCGGCAGGGTAGAGCCATATAACGAGGCGCCAGATGCAGAAAATCGTGACGAGAACTTCAGGCAAGAAAGCCAGCAGCCACAAACTCCAGTAAATTTCGATATGAGTCGCTTTTTGAATGAGCCCTCGTCCCAGGATCGCGGCCGCACCGGCCAGGACTATTTTGTCGAACATACCTGCGGTATAGGTCAACGTGATGAAGATCCCTCGACCGACATTACTGCCACGGTCAAGCCCAAACACTTCCATCAGCCCGAGCGCCACTGCGGCCATAATGATGACGCACGCGATGCCGGAAGGAACCAGAAATGTCAGTAAAAGAGATGACAGGATCAAACCAAGCAAAAGACGGGAATAACTGGCTCCTACCCGCCGCATAACTAGATAGGCCAGACGGCGCGCCAACCCCGATTTCGTGGCCATCATCCCGATCAGGCCGGCGCCAAAGAGGAACCACGGCGTCTGGTCAGCAAATCCACTGAAGGCGGTCTCAAAGTTCACTACCTTCAATACCCAGAAAAGGTAGCATCCGACCAGCCCCGTGAGTGCATGCGGGAGCACCTCAGTAATCCAGGCGATGATCATGAACGAAGCCACGGCAAGCGCGTGCTTCGACAGTGCATCCAGGGGGATCGGCGCGAACCACAAGGCGATGGGTACGCCAATCGAAACAATCCAGTTGATCGGTTTTTCGGGAGATTTGCGGGCTACTGCCGGCGGTGCGCCGGCTATTTGTTCGGTGTCCACTACGTTATCGAACACCCATCATCGACCGTCCGCGGATAACCATTGACATCAACTGATCGAATTTTGCGCAACTGCTGTTAGATCATAATCCAGAACCCACATCAATTTCATATCGATCTTCTCATAAGAATTCCCGAACCAATGGAACCCTATTTCAACGAGATGGATATAGGACTCGCGCGGTGGGAATCACCCGAGAGAATTCGTAGATGCCAAGGGGGTCACTTCCAAGGAGCAAGCGATCCGGCTCAACGAAAATGAACGAAGGCGCCAAGGAGGTGCGCGGGACTATGTAGGTATGATCGCCGTCAATCGTGCGGCCATCGCGATCAAAATGCAGCAGCAGATCGCCGAACGCCAGCCAGATCTCCTGCGAGTTCGGGTCGACACCGAGAGCCGAAATGATTTCGTGAGGCGAAATAGCGGCACCTTTCTTGGCACGAGCGATTTCGCGTCGCGCTGCCTGAGCGGCTGATTGAAACTCCTCCGACTTACCAAAGGACATTTCATCAACCAGATAGCCCAAGCTGTCATATTTTCGCACGGTGGGTTCGGGCAGATAGGTAAAAGCGAAGTAGAGATTGCCGGCATTGTCTGATGCGAGATGACCAAGATTCAAGCGACTATTCAGCGCAGCATCGTCTGCCAAATCAATCAATTCGCCGACTTTGCGCAGCAACGTGCCACGAAAATCATATACTGCAAGCAGGGTATCGTTGCCGGCATTGGGAACGGCAAATGTATCGTCAGGCAAGGCAGCAACGCCCATCGGCGCCGGGACATGAACATGAGTCTGGAGAGAACCGTCGGCGGCATAAACGTTCACGGCGTCTCCCCCCCGATCCGCTACATAGAGGCGACCTGATTGATCCACATCGAGGGCTGTACCGTATATGACGTCCGCCGCCCCTTCCAGTTTTGTCGGCACTTGGCCAATTCGTTTTCCGGCGGAGTCATAAATCAACACCACCCGGCTGGGAGCGACCAGTATGTAGTATTGACCTTGCGGCCCCCGGCGAATCGCGCGTACCCCACGGCCAATCTCGGAGAATACACGCCGGCCTTCGTAATGATCCGTGTTTCCCTGCGCCCGTGCGAAAAAAGGAAACACCAGTAACGCAACTAATCCGACTATCTTGGGGAATGGACTCATCTCGAACTAGAGCCTACGGTCAATCGCTGCCTGTCACAAGCAGTAGTCACACAGCAACTTCCACCGCTCTTGATCCATAGTTACCATGTCCCGCTTCTTTGAGGGCGTACAGGACGTTGCAGGCCTGCACAAGCGATTCGCGGAGTGCCGCTTCGCGGACTTGAGCCTCCTTACACGTCGCTTGAGAGTTCACTACACTTCAGCCTTGATGAGATCGCGCGCGCCCTCGCCAATGTCCACATCCCTCTTCAAGAGCAGCGAGGCAGAGCGCACCCAGTAGACATCTCCGTGCTGCGCTGCAAACGGTTCACGAGCTTCCTGGAGCTCGCGGATTTCCTGTAGCAGCAGGCGGCGCATGGCAATGATCGCCGTGTCGCTGGTTCCTAACCGCTCCCGCGTGCGATCGACGATCGGGCCCATGCTCTCTTGCAAAGCCTGATCCTGCGCGGCAAAGCCGTGGATCCCTGTCATCGTAGAGCCCCGCTGCTGCTCCCGATCGAGCAAGTACTGATTATCTTTGTTACGGATGGGACGGAACGTCACGGGATCCACGCGCGCATGCACGAATGTTTCCTTCCGAATGGACTCCCACTCTTCCTCGGAAAGCGGCGCATCTGGATTCCAACTTATCGTCCAGGTCCAACAAGTCTGGTCGTCTCGCGGTACCCAGCAGTGCCCGTGAATTGCCAGGCCTTTCTCATACGGAATTATGGTGTGGCTGGGCAACAGAAACTGAGTTAGCCGCCAATAATATTGGTCCTCTTCGGCATTACGGCGCACCCCAATCACCAGGCCATAGTCCGTTTTCTTCACGGTGAACCAGGGAGCCTTATCCAGCAAATGATATTTAGCTCGGAGGTTGTTGCTATTTTTTACTTTTTCAACGTAGGAATCGGTGAGACGAAATGCGTCCACCGTGGCGTGCAGATAGTTGGAATGACTCGAATCAATACCACCTTCGATGGCTTGCAGGTAATTCGTTTCCTGCAGGCGTTTGGAAATGTAACGGTGACTCTCCGGAACCCGCGCCCACTCGAGCTTGGGCAACTCGGGCTGATGCTGCGGAGGCCCCATATAAGCCCAGACCAAGCCTCCGTACTCGCACGTCGGGTATCCCGCGATGCGGACCTTGTTTTCGAATCCGTACTCCTGCGGCTCGTTGGGCATGTCGACGCAGGTGCCTTTGACGTCGAATTTCCATCCGTGGTAAACGCATCTCAAGCCGCACTCTTCATTGCGGCCCCAAAAAAGGCTCGCTCGGCGGTGGGGACAGAACTCATCAATCAGTCCTACATGCCCGTTCGTGTCCCGGAAGGCAATGAGGTTTTCTCCCAGGAGCCGCACCCGGACCGGGGAACAGTCTGGAGTTGGCACCTCCGCGGGCAGCAACGCGGGTACCCAAAAGCGGCGGAAGTATTCGCCTGCTGGAGTTCCCGCATTGGTTTGAGTGAGTCGTTCGTTTTCTTCTTTTGAAAGCATCGTCGCGCCGTCCAGTTCGAGTTTACAGAAACGCTTGCAAAAGCATGGCTGCGGCTACGGGGCGGCGGTCGGCCACTAAATCATGTGCCTTATGCACGCAGGCGTGTAGGTCCTTCACTACTTCGCGATGACTCGAATCCGCCTCATTCGCCAGAAAAAAACCGGTAATGGTCCAGACGGCATCGAGTTCAGCTTCGCGATAAACCAGATGCTCAAAATCGGTCGATACTTTGAGATGGTCGATGATGCTGCGCAACGTATTGGACGAGAAATCTTGGACCGGTACGATGTGCGCCGGGTCCACGTCCTCAGTGCCAGGAATACGATTGTGACCGTTCAGACTCATCACAAAACGATAACATGAACGGCTTCGAAAAATCATAGACGAGCGGAATTGGAAGTGTCGGCAGGAGTCTGGCCGCCTTTCCGGCCGGACAATCTTCCATCTAACCGGCTGTATACATTTCGAGCATTTCCTTCATAAATCTTGCTCCTGTCTTCGTCGTTTAGCCACGGCACCGCCTCGATATATCGCTTCGTATCATCGAAATAATAACCGGTCTCGGCATCGATGCCTTTGACGGCGCCTACCATCTCCGAAGCGAATAAAATGTTGGCGACGGGAATAACTTTCGTCAAGAGATCTATGCCGGGCTGATGGTAGACGCAGGTATCGAAGTAGACGTTTCCGAGCAGCAGTTCTCCCAGCGGCGGACGTTTCAGGTCCTGCGCGATGCCACGATAACGACCCCAGTGATAGGGCACTGCTCCGCCGCCATGGGGGATAACGAACTTCAGTGTCTTGAAGTCTTTGAAGATGTCCGAAGTCAGGAACTGCATGAAAGCCGTGGTGTCCCCGTTTAGATAATGCGCGCCCGTTGCGTGAAAATTAGGATTGCATGAGCCGCTGACGTGGACCATCGCGGGCACATTGAGTTCCGCAATCTTTTCGTACAGTGGGTACCAGAAGCGGTCAGTTAGGGGCGGATCGCTCCAGTGGCCCCCGGACGGATCCGGGTTCAAGTTGCAGCCAACGAAACCGAGCGTTTCCACGCAGCGCTCCAGCTCGCCGACANNGGCGACTGCGGCAATTGGCAGACACCGACAAAGTTTTGGGGGTACAGCGAGCAGATCCTGAATATCAAATCGTTGCAAATTTGCGACCATCGGAGGCTCGTAGACGCATTTCCGATGTGGTGCCCCATGCCCACGGCCCGCGGTGAAAAGAGCGTGAGATCGGTGCCACGCTCGCGCTGAAGCCTCAGTTGTGTGTTTTCAAGACTTTCTCGAATTTGATCGTCCGTGATCGTCAATGGTTCGGCGGTGGGAAACTGCGAAGGATCTGTCAGATTTTTGATCTGCTGCTGTCTATAGCGTTC
>PLJR01000324.1:299-8179 GCA_003140295.1 Acidobacteriota bacterium | reverse complement strand
GGCTTCCACTTCTAAAACAAGCGATGCAGACCGGCGCGCGCGAAGGTTTCAGTATCCGCGCGCCGGAGTGATTGTGCAGACCACAGGGCCACCGGTGCGGCGGACGTATTGACGTCTCGCCGGAATGTCGGTAAGCTAGGTTGATACGATGTAGATACGTAAGGAGGAACCTTGCGAACTACGGTAGGGAAATGGGGCAACAGCGCTGCCGTGCGGATTCCCGCGGCGGTTATGGAGACGGCGCGTTTGGACTTGAACCAGCCTGTGGACGTGCGCGAGCAATCCGGCTGTATCGTGATCGAACCCGTGGATCGCAGGGAATATGACCTCACTACACTGCTAAGGGGCATTACCCGGCGAAATTTACATGAGGAATGCGATTTTGCTGGGCCCGTGGGTAGAGAGGCCTGGTAGTGCGGCGGTCATATGTGCCCGATGCCGGCGATATCGTGTGGATCAGTTTCGATCCGCAAGCCGGGCATGAACAGGCCGGGCACCGGCCGGCGGTAGTGCTGAGTCCGGCAGCCTATAACGCGAAAACCAGCCTAATGGTCTGCTGCCCGATGACGGCGCAGAAGAAAAATTATCCATTTGAAGTAATCATCAGCGCGCCAGGCGCGAGTCCAAGCGTGGTTGCGTCCGACCAGGTGAAAAGCCTCGATTGGCGAAAACGGCGTGCGACCCGGAAAGGCACAATATCGGCCAGCGAATTGGCGGAAGTGCGAGGCAAACTCCGCGCTCTTATAGGTTGAAAACGCGGGAATCTGCGACCGGTTACGCTACGTTCACCGAACGAAAGATGCGCGTCATTGCTGTTGCTGCTGTTGTTGGTGCATGTGCTCGGCGGCGGACAAGGGGGCCTGCTCCGCCACTTTATCGACCAGGGTGGACCAGTCCTCGGGGATGGGGAGCTCGCGATCGAGAGCGGGCGGCTCGGCGGAAAAGCTGACGCGCACGGCCACCGTCAGCTCGCTGGCAGTGCGGCCGCGGAAAATTCCTTTGGTGGGGGGCACGTCGGCATAATCGCGGCCGATAGCGGTCCGGATGTGGCGCTCGCCGGCGAGACGGCAATTGGTGGGGTCGAATCCGACCCACCCCAGGTGCGGCAGCAAGGCTTCGACCCAGGCATGGGTGGCGTTTGCGGCGGAGCGGTCCCCGTCTTGCTTGCGCTGGTGCACATATCCGCTGACGTAGCGGCACGGAATACCGATGCTGCGCACCAGCGCAATCATAATGTGCGCGAAATCCTGGCAGACGCCTTTGCGGTTTTCCAAAGCCTCCTCAATCGGAGAATTGACGCGCGTGCTGTTCTGCACGTATTCGATCAGGCGAAACAAGTCGTCGTTAATCTGCCGCAACACAGTAAGAGGATCGTCGCGCCGGCAGACATTCAACTGCTCTTTCAGTTCCTGAAGGGCCGGCGTTTGCGTGGCAAACTGGCTGGGAAGCAGCATCTCCCAGCAGTCCTCATCGCGAATCAGAGCATCGAGTTCGTTCCAGGCCTCGGGCGCCATGCGCGCCGGAGTTTCAGGGGCCGGCTGGACCTCGACCAGCGACTCGGTGACGATTACCAGGTGCTCATGCGCGACGGGAATATCAAAATGATGGATGTTATTTCCCAGATAATCGCGATAAGAAAACAGCCGGCACCGGGGGCTCACCGATAAATGAAAATTAAGGCAGCGCTGGGTGGCGTCGGTTCGCGGGTGCATCCGCGTTTCCATAACACTCTCGCTGACCGCCGAGGCGTAACGGAATTTCGTCAGATGGCGCACGGTATAGTACAAGGTGTTCTCCTGCCTCTAGCCGGCGAGCGCGGTTTGAATGGGATAGTCTACGTATAGCCCGTAAATCGTCTGATGAATCTCTCCGCAACACCTTCTAATGCTTTCCAGATACGCGCAGGCATCCTGCGCCAGAATTTCCTGGATCTGTCCAAAGTTGAGGGAAGCCTGTAACCTTCCGGCGATGCGCGTCAAAGCGGAAGCGCGCTGCCTGTCGCCGTCGGTGTGCGTGGCTTCGATGGCGGAATAGAAGCGGTCCACGGAAAAGCGCACCGAGTGCGGAAATTCAGCGCTAAGCAGCAGAAACTCCATGATGCGATCGTGGCTCAAATCCGCGGTGTACACCTTGCAATAGGCCTCAAAAGCGGTGCAGGAGCGCAGCAATCCGATCCACTCCAGGAAATCGCTGCCCTCGGGCGCGCGATTTTCCATGCCAAATTCGCGATAATACGCCTCGAGCAGCTTGACCGTCGCCGAGGCGCGTTCGAGGTAGCGGCCCATCTGTATGAAGTGCCAGCCCTCCCCGTGGCTCATGGTGGAGTCGGTGACGCCCTGAAACAGATGCACGCCCTCGTAAATCGAGGCCAGGAAAGCGGGGAGCTGCATATCTGCATCGCCATCCAGTCGGAAACGCGATACGCGCAAGTACAGGCGATTGAGCCACTGCCATTGATCCGAGCTGACTTGCTCGCGAACGTGGCGGGCATTCTCGCGCGCCGACACGATGCATGAGGTGATCGACGAGCGGTTCGCGGGATCAAAGGTAAGCTGCTGGGCGAATTCGTACGCGTCGCCATTCCAAACCGTGGGGCCCGGATCGCCGAGCGCCGCGAGGACTCGCTGCCAGCGCTGGCCGGCGCTGGAGGTGGATTCATCGAGCATCAAGTTGAGATTTACGCTCAGCAGCCGCACCGTATGCTCGGCGCGCTCCAAGTAGCGGCTCATCCAGTACAAGTTGTCCGCTACTCGGGAAAGCATGCCTTAGGCTCCCAACACCCAGGTATCTTTGCTGCCGCCGCCCTGGGAAGAGTTCACCACCAGCGATCCCGGGCGCAGGGCCACGCGCGTCAAGCCTCCCGGAACGATCGTGATTTTGTCGCCGTACAATATGTAGGGCCGCAGGTCCACGTGCCTCGGCTCGAACCCATCTTCGGTCAAGCAGGGCGCGCGTGAAAAAAGGATCGTCGGTTGCGCGATATAGTTGCGCGGGTCGGCTTCGATGCGCCGGCGAAATTCGTCTTGTTCCTCGACGCTGCTTTGCGGGCCGATCAGCATGCCGTAGCCGCCGGATTCCCCCACCGCTTTGACCACCATTTTGTCGAGGTTTTGCAGCACATGCTGGCGCTGCTTGGCGTCGGTGAGATGGAAAGTTTCGATGTTGGCGAGTATGGGATCCTCGTTGAGGTAATAGCGAATGATTTGTGGAACGTAAGCGTAGATGGCTTTATCGTCGGCCACGCCGGTACCAAGCGCGTTCGCCAAAGTCACGTTTCCGGCGCGATAAGCGTTGAACAGGCCGGGAACGCCGAGAACCGAATCGGTGCGAAACGTCAGCGCGTCGATAAAATCGTCATCCACGCGGCGGTAAATCACATCCACGCGGCGCAATCCCACGGTGGTGCGCATGTAAACGACGTTGTCGTGGGTGACCAGGTCGCGGCCCTCCACCAGTTCAACGCCCATCTGGCGCGCCAGGTAAGAGTGTTCGAAATACGCGGAATTGAAGACGCCCGGGCTCAGGACCACGATTGTGGGTTCGGGACGCCCCTCCGGCGCCAGGGATCGAAGCGTGCTTAGAAGCACCTGGCTGTAATGCTCAATGGGGCGCACGGCACAGCTCCGAAAAAGAAGGGGAAAGAGCTGCTTCATCACCACGCGGTTGGTGAGCATGTAGGAGACGCCGCTCGGAACGCGAAGATTATCTTCGAGCACCGCAAAATCGCCGTTCGGCAGGCGCATAATGTCGGACCCGACCACGGCGATATATACGTTGCGCGGAACCTGCAGCCCGCGCATTTGCCGGCGGAACTGCCTGCAGCTGTAAACCACTTCGCGCGGGACGATGCCGTCGGAGAGGATGTGGCCTTCGTTGTACACATCGCGCAGAAACAGATTCAGCGCCGTGATGCGCTGGGTGAGGCCGCGCTCGATGAGGGTCCACTCGTCGTGGGTAATGACGCGCGGCAGCAGGTCGTAAGGAAAAATTCGCTCGGTGCCTTCGTCATCACCATAGACGGTGAAGGTTATCCCCTGATTGAGAAAAGACATGTCTGCCGAGTGTTTGCGGCGGCGAATCTCATCGGCGGGAAGGGAAGTAAACATTTCGAGCACGCGAAGGTAATGCTCGCGGACGGAATTTTCCGCCGAGAACATCTCGTCGTAGGCGGCATCGATAAGATAATTCCGCAGCGCTCCGGAACCCGCAGAGATGTGTTGTGGCGAACTCATGGAGCGGCGTTTGACCAATTGGGGCCCAGGGAGGGCGGGCACCTCGAGCAACCGTGGCAATATGGATTCTTGCGGATAGCCATCGCTTTTCGACACTTTAACCCGCCAACTTCCGGTGTCCACACCCTTGCCGCCCACCTTGACACCACCGGCAACCATACAGACGCGTTGGCGGCGGGTCAAAATCAATAAATCTATCGAAGCCATCGGAATATCGGGCCATGGCAGCTCCCGGTCAGCGGCCAGAGGGCATGCAGATGAACTTGGGCGCCGAGAAGATAAGCCCGCGACGTCCGCAATTCGGGCTCAGTTCAAGTCATCATATAGGCATCTGCTGGAGACGAATGGCGGGAGACCATTCCGGAGCCGATAAGCACTCGACAGAAGCAGAGCAATCAGTAGGTGTGGGTCGTTAGCCTTATGTGCTCGAGCCCCGCGATGCGGTGGGCTATATCCGGAACTCCGTGGCGTTTCAAGATGCGGCTCTTACAGATTCGCTCTCACGTCACGACGCGTTTCCCGGAGGATGCGAAATAGAGCCACAAAGTGTTGGTAGCCGATGCCGGGAAGTTTGCTGAGCCGGTAGACTTGGGTCGTTCCCGCCGCGCGGTTTCGATGGTGAACGGGGAGCTCCTCGATCGTGTATCCGCTCCGGCTGACGCGAGCGGAAAATTCCCACCAGAAGCCTTCGCGCATCGCGCCCATCTTCCTGGAAATATTGTGAATTACCTCTCGCCGCGCAAGTATAAAGGGGCAACTGGGATCGTGAATGGGCACGCGGTACAGCCGTTTCCATACCGCAAAGAAGGCCCGCGACATCATTCTTCGCAGTGCGGTATCGGCCCGCTGCACACGCCATCCTATTAGGACATCTGCTCGGTTCCTGTTTTCCCAGAACTTGCGGAAATCTTTAGGATCACACTGACCGTCGGAGTCGAGACACAATAAGAATGGCGCCTCTGTCTCCATCATGCCGTCGCGAACTGCCCGCGAGTAACCCTTGCGTTCGTCGCTCAACAACAACTTCGCCGGAATGGTTTGCGCCAGTTCTCGCAATACTTGTTTGGTGTTGTCCTTACTGCCATCTTCGCAGAGTAGAAACTCCATCCGAACGATCGGAGAAAGCTCCGCATAGATCTCCCCAATGGTTGCGGCGATGCTCTCTGCTTCATTGTGAATTGGAAGCAGTATCTGAAGCTCGGGAACAGTGTGCATCGTCTTTCCTCAAGGCGGGCTGAGACGCGATCGCAACGTTAGGCTAGCAGAAAGATGAAAGCGCAAAAAAGTAAGTCTGGGAGATGAGGCGAAGTGATTATCAGATGTTAAGGCAAGGTGGCCGCGAATTTGCCAGAACGCCAGTGCAGCCTACCGCTACGATGGTCCTACCCGATCAAAGCATCAGGAGTTTCACAATTTCGCTGCAATTTTTGGGAGAAGTTGAAAGGGCAGGATACGAGACCAGGATGATCGGCAGCCAACGTAACATCATCGGCTCACGCGTGGCGTTTGCACTGCTCGCGGCGTACTGCCTGCTCGGCGCGGCAACTGTTATCGTAGACAGCACTCGGCTCCTGCACAATCCGTGGGAGAACACCTATTTCGAGTCGCCGCAAACCTATGCAGCGATATATGCGGCACAAACCGGCAAGCTTTATATTCCGATGTCGCAGCCGCCATACACGCCTCAAGCCTATGCACCGCTTTATTATGCCGCCAACGCATGTATCGCGAGCTACGTGCATCGCGATGTAGACCTTTTTATTTTGTACTCTCGTTTGATGACCTACGTCGCCTACCTGCTGTGCGGACTAATGGTGTTCATGATCGGCCGGGCGGCGGATATTTCGCCGCTGCACTCGCTTCTGGCCGCTCTGATGATGTTGGGCCAGCCCGATTTTCTTGGCTGGAACATCTCGCCGCGGCCAGACATGTTGTTTCTCCTGGCGATGCTGGTAAGCCTCTATTGTGCTTTGCGGTGGGAGGATCATGTCTGGCGGGGATACGGGCTTGCCGGAGTGTTCGCGGGAATCGCATTCCTGATCAAACAGCCGGGAATTGCTGTGGCCATTGCGATTTGCGTGGTTCTGGGCGCCCAGAAGCAATTCAAGAAGGCTGCCGCACTCGCAGCCGGTGCGCTAGCTCCGGTAGCAATCACTTTCGTTGTTCTTTATTGGCGTCACGACCCTTTTTTTCAACAGATAATGTTTGTCGGCAAAAGTTTCTGGTCTATCAGAGACGCCGCAACATTTGTGGTTAGTAATTTTATAACACCCTATTGGATCGTTCCCCTCTGTATTGGGGCTGCGGGATTTTCACAGGCCGTAACGATGGGGAATAAGCCGAAGATGATTGCATCTTTTGCCCTTGTAAACCTGCTGGTAGGTTTGTCAGGGCTACCCCAGGTAGGAGGGTACGTAAACTATCTCCTTCCAGGGATCGCGGGATGCGCGCTTTTGTTGCCCTATGCGATTCTGCTGGTTCGAGAGCGCGTGCGTCTGCTGGCCTCCCTGGCGCTGGTCAGCGCAGCTCTGATCTGGACCATGGGAGCCGCCTATACCTATGACAGAGGCCTGAGCAACTATTTTCAACCCCCGACCGATGCGCCGCTCACCTGGCTTCGTCCATTTCGCATTCTTTCCGACCGCACCACCATGAATGTGCACGGGCGGGAACCAAATCTTCTCGATCCTTTTGGCGCCCACGTGCTGGAATTAACGGGGTACTGGAATTCCGCCCCGGTAGTCGACAAACTCAATCGGGGTGAGTACGATCTGATTATTCTAACGCGCGTAACCTTTCGTCACGTCATCCCCTTTTTCCGCGGGATCTCTTACTTCAGTCCCGATGAAGTGGCCATCATGAATGAGAAATACGAGGTGCTGTGTTCGACGATGGAATCCATGGTGCTGAAGCCGCGCTGGCGTGAGGTGGCGGCCACTCCGCAGATGTTCAGTCAATTATTTAACAGTCGATGCGGGACCGGTTTCCGCCGGGTGCCTCTGCATTTACAACTCGCGCCAGACACGCGATAGTCGGTCTCCAACGTAGGCGAAGTTTCGCCGTCTATGACCAACCCCTCCGCAGTATGCAAGACAAGTTGGGGAAAGCCGCGAGCCTCGTGAGCCGAGCTGCGCTCGGCTCCCTTATTCGCGGCCTCGCACAATACTACCGGGCGCTGCTGAGATTGGGGATCCTCTTAGTCGCTTGCGCCAGACCTTTTACCGACGCGGCGCGGTTAGGCGTGCGCTGCAGTGATTTCTCGAATGCGGCGGCCGCCTCGGCGGGGTGGCCTGCTTCCAGCAGCACTTCACCATACAACTCCACGGCGGGCTTGATAGGCTCAGGAGGACCGGACGGCGCGGACATGGTTGCTTCAACGTCGGCCGCTTCCTTCGCCAGGCGCGCGGCCTCGTCCTTTTGTCCGCGCGAGAGTTGTGCAGCCGCACTGACTTCCTTTTCCATGATGGTAAATGGTTTCGCCGCATAGCCGTTGCCGGCTGCGGCGCGCTCGGCCATAGCGTGCAGTTGCGCGGCAGCCTGATCGGCTGTCGCAGCGTCGCCAAGTTTGGCGGCACTGTATCCGGCGATAAACACCCAGACTCCATTATTGTTGTATCGAGCCGCATTGTCTGCGGCTCCCGGCATGCC
>PLJR01000324.1:0-269 GCA_003140295.1 Acidobacteriota bacterium | reverse complement strand
AATCTTTTCCCACTTTCCGCTTTCCAGAATGTAGCGGGCGCGCATGCCCAGGTAACTTTGTTGGATGGCGCCGTTGCCAGGGTTCCGCTCCGCGGCCTGTTTAGCGAGAGCGATGTTTTTCTGCGCCTCGTCGAAATTGCCCATCATCAGATGGGCGTATTCGAGCCAGGACAGCGTGTGAAAATCTTCCCGGCCCTCGGGAGTGTGCAACCGGGCAATGACGTCTTCAGAAGCCTTGTACGCGACTGTGTTGGACGCCACCACGTCCG
>PLJR01000019.1 GCA_003140295.1 Acidobacteriota bacterium | reverse complement strand
CTACACATTAATACCAGGTGAAGCCCGCAACTCCCCTGGTGCGCATGGCGTTTCTAGTAGTGGAGGCAGTTATGAAACGAGCATGGTTGTTGGCGCCGGTTCTTGCGGCGTTTTCGATGGTGGCCTGTGGAGGCGCGGTATATTACGCCAGCGTTCCGCCGCCGCCAATCCGCGCGGAAGTGATCGGCGTCGCGGCCGTAGTATTTAACACGCTGGGCGAATGGCTGGGTGCGCGGCAGATGGTGGTGCCCGGCGTGGGCGTGCGCGAGGGAATATTGCACGATCTGGCAGCCGCACATTTCGGGCCGGCCACCGCGCACGACGAACGGGCTGAAGCACTGCGTCAGCAGGCGCGGCGATTTGCGGCACGCATGCACTCCGACGCGGCGCATTGCGAACAGGTGCGGCGCCTCGCCGCGCAACTATTCGACCAGCTTGCGCCGGTACACGGGCTGCCGCCTAACCAGCGCGTGCCGCTGGAGCTCGGTGCGTTGCTGCACGAAGTGGGGCTGGCGGTGAACCCGCGCGATTATCACAAACATGGCGAATATCTGGTGCGGAACGCCGACATCCCGGGACTGGGCCGGCATCAGCAAGCGCTGGTCGCGTGCCTGGTCCGTTATCACGGTGAGGCCATACCCAAGGTGCATCACCGGCTCTACCACTCGCTCGTGCCCGTGGAAAGGACTCGCGTGCGGCAACTGGCGGCGCTGCTGCACGTCGCCGTGGCGCTGGACGCCGGCGGCACGCAAGCGGTGCGGCGCATCGATACTCGTTTGCAGGACGACACCATCTGGCTGAGAGTGACCGCGGCTCCGGATGCGCGTTTCGATTTCGCGGAATTGCGCCGAAAGGCGGGGTTTCTCGAAAAGGTTTTTGGCGTGCACGTGCGCGTAGGGCGCGCGCGACGATCTCCCATGACACCTAATGATCGAGTCGCCCGGGCCGGTACCCTGACCGGCATTCGCCGCTCACCGGCGGCGTTGCCGCGCCGTTCCGCAGCTTAGGCCAGCCGAGAGTAGGACTTCTTCCTCGAACCGTTCTTGAACCGTTCTCGAACCGTTCTCGAAACAGACCGGCTTTGTCGAAACGGGTTTCTTGAAATGTGCCTGCGGACTTGAGCCCGAAACGCAAACCTGCGATCCTAGGTTAGTAATTCGGGTTGGTAATTCGGGTTGGTAATTCGGCGCTGGGCGCCAATCAAGGACAAACGTCCGTTATGCTTCTATACCTGATGCGCCACGGAATCGCCATTGACCGTGAAGATCCCGATTGCCCTCCCGAGGAAGAACGTTACCTGACGTCCAAGGGTATTGCGCGGACCCGCTCGGCTGCTAAGGGGCTCTCCGCAATGAATGTGAAACCTACGCAATTGCTGACCAGTCCGTATGTGCGCGCGGTTCAGACCGGGGAGATCGTGTGTGAGGTTCTGGACCTTGATCCTAAACAGATGCGCGCCACCGAAGCCTTGAAGAGTGACGCAAAACCCACTCGATTGGCGGAAGAACTCGCGCGCCTTGCAGATGAGGATGTGATGTGCTTCGGACATGCGCCGCATATCGATGATTTCATCGCGCTGGCCGTCCGCGCCTCAACACCCATCACCGCGCTTAAGAAGGCGGGGGTCGCCTGCCTGGAGATAGAAGATTTTTCGCCGATGCGCGCTACGCTGGCTTGGCTGCTGCCGTCGCGGGCCTTGCGCCATTTGAAAGATTGAGGTTCCCGAGCCGCGCCAGGTTTCCCCGCCAGCGATCCCACACACTAGATGCGCCTTTTGGCCCACCGTTCTGATTTCGGCTCAGGCGTGGCCGCTTACCGCCTGGAACGATTGCGCGTTCATAGAGATCCTCGCACTCTCGCCGCGCGCGTTCCACCCGGCGGAGCAACTTATCACGCGTTGCCNNTATTCTTGTCGTCTGCCAGGCGCAAAATACGCTCACGCAAAACATCCAGATCGTGGCCGTCGCCCAATATGTCCTGTAAACGCTCAAGCGCGTTCTTGGACACGGCACGCTGCTGCGGCAGGCAGCTTTCGACCGTATACCGAAAGCGCTTCATGGCCACCCGCAGCTTGTGCCACGCGGCCGCGTCGTGTGTTTTGCGCCAGTGACGTTCGAGTTCGTGGCCCTCGGAGAGGTGATCTATCGCGAGTACCACCAACCGAGATTCTCCCACGGGGATCAGCTCGGCACGCTCGGGGAGGCGGTGGAGCCATTCTTTCCAGCGTTTTCTCGGAAAGTTCTCGAGGGACTTGGCCGCCCGGCGCCGCGCCCGGCGCTCGTCTTTTTTTAGCGCGGCGGCAAGCAAGCCGTCTGAAGAGTTGCCGTCCAGCTGGAGCCGACGCACCCATCCAGCCATGACCTGGACGTCACGCAGATCGTTGAGTCCGCGTTGCTGCTTCTTGGATTCCTTCGCCAGGCGCCGCCATACCGGATGCACATCGAGCGCGGAGAAATCCTCGGCAAGTGAACGGCAGCGGCGCAGCGCGACGCGGAGGTCGTGAATGGATTTCTCGTCCTCCAAATTCTTACGGGCTTTCTTTTGCTTGCGCAGCGCGCGCCGCAGCGACTCCTCAAGGTTAGTGGACGGAGGCGCCCCGCCGAACTGCGAAGCCATTCCGCGCGTGCCCAATGTGCGCGCCCCCAGCCTGTGGGTGTGAAGACCGTCGAGAGGTGGCGGGGTCGGTGGAGATTGCGGAGACAAATTGCGCGCCATTTTTCTTCACCAGTGAAAACTCAAGAGTCGCCTGCAGTCGTCGCCGGGGAGCATGGCGCTGCTACAAGCGCACCTCGGCCCGTGCCCGCATCGAATGTGCTAGCGTGTCCGGCTCACGCGTTTGCGATGGTCTTCCGCCGATTCCTCGGAATCGGGCACCGTAACCAGTTCGTCTTTTTCGCCAGACGGCGCCGGGGCGGGCAGTGGCACTATCGCGTGTACTGCTGAAGTGCCTGGCGGGGCGGCAACGGCGGCTCTGGCGGTTTCCACGCCGGCGCGGTTGGTCAGCACTCGCAAGATGCCCTCCCGCAGC
>PLJR01000415.1:317-2554 GCA_003140295.1 Acidobacteriota bacterium | reverse complement strand
CTGAGGAATCTCAAGTAGAAAGCTGCGAACACCAAGACAATGCCAATATTCACTGTCAGCCGTTCCCGGAATCGGTTTCTGAAGAACACGAAATCTACACCGACTATGACGGCTACCATCGCCACCACGTAAAGCACGACAGCTACCTGTCTGCCCATTTCAGGTTTATACCCCCCGCTCGGCAAGTCAATCCTGCGTTCGTGTGCGTCAAGCATGCCCGTCATGGCCACTTCCGCCGGTCCTGCGGCCGGCGGCTCCGCCAGTTACCGTAAACGGCGTTAGTTTCGCGGGATTCTACCTTTTTTTGGGTCCGTAAATAGCGCAAATCGAGTGAGGCCGCCGAGCACGCCTCAGGTCCGTAGCTTGGCGCGCAGTCTAACGGAGGGTCTCAAAGAAAGGTCTCGATACTATCGGGTTATCAGGGACCACGGCAATTCACATACCAGTTTCGCCGCATTGCATACCTCTGTTGCGTGGTAGTAACATGTAACCAGGAGCACGTGTGACCGTGAGGAGGCTTTTTCATGTACAAGTTCTTACTGCTGTGTAGCCTGGCCCTGTGCTTCGCGTTGACCGGGGCAGTCATCAACGCTTCCGCTCAGGATCCCGATGCTAATAATCCCTTGATTTGGAAGCCTGAGCGTGGCCGGCTTCAGTATGGTTTCGGTTATCAATACCAGCACTTCGACGTCTTTCGGACGGCTTTCAACACTCACGGCTACAATGTCGACGTCAACGGCCACCTGTTCGACGCAGTAACCGGTGCCGATGGCCGTTTGACCGTTTCCTTGGAGGGCATGGGAGCGTTCGGTTTCGGCGGCCACACCACGGGAACGCCCAGTCTTAGCGCGAAATCTCTTTTCCTCGGCGCTGGGCCACGCATCGCAATTGAAAATAAGGGGCGCGTCGAGCCGTGGGTTCATGGATTAGTAGGCTGGGAGCACCTGCGATTCACCCAAGGCCCGGTTCTGGGCTCTAACTCCGCTCTGGGCTACATGCTTGGCGCCGGATTTGATGTCAAGCTCGGCAGACAAATCTATTGGCGCATCCAGGGCGACTACATAGGCACCCATTTCCAGTCCGACTTACAATCAAGCTGGTCGGCTGGCACAGGCCTGATGTTCAACTTCTAACTCAGTTCTGCCAAATTGACCTTTCATGCGCTGCGGCGCGGCGGGTTGGTGTATTCGCGGGTTCCAGACGACCGCCGCAACATCTCCGGTCCCGAAAACATGGATGGGTGAAGGACGCGAACAGCCGCCCCGCCGGCCGCAGTAGCGCGTGCATCTGCCGCAAAGCCAGCGCGCAATGCGCCACGTGCCACGGCGACGTCAGCCAAATCGTGGCCTTCCGACGCGCCGCCGCCGCGCTGAGCGCCGCAGCGTTGCCGGCTGCACGATTGAGGTTGTCGCATCCCGGGACCGCCAATCTCCCGATTGGCGCTTCGCTGTTCGCCATTCCGGAAAGGCTCATCGAACCTTTTCAAATGCCCGCACTCTGTAGCTCAAGTCAGCCGCGCCACGCATGCAACCTGAGGCTTTTTCCCGGATTAAGCGACACTTATGGTTCGAAACACGCTCTAAAATCACTGCGGCGACGTGCGAAATACTCCGATGAATAATTTGCTTCTCGGCTTGCACAAGTGTGCCGGTCAACAGGATGAAAATTTCACCACGGAAGCTTTCGTCCATCTCCTGCGGCATTTACAGATCGTCGCGCCAGATACTGCCGGTTCGCTGATTAATTTTCTGACCGGAAGTCGGGTAGTACCGACTATTGGTGACTGCTCTAATCTTAAAGTCACAACCCAGAAAACATTCATGGAAGGTAGGCCGGACATTTTGATATCAGGTCCGAATCATTTCGTAATTATTGAGGTCAAAGACGGCGCGATGGAATGTCTGGTCGAAAGTCGCCGCCCCGCCGCTCCGCATTACTTTTGGGCCATCTTTACCGCTTCCAGCACCACCCAAGGGCTCCCCAGCGCCTCCGTCGCATTCTTTCCCGCGTCTGGCAGCTCGTAAATTCGTCGCGCCATGAACCCCGCCGTGACCAACTGCTCGGTCACCGCGGAAAAATTCCAATGCGTGTCGCTGATCTCGACCGAACCCTTCCCGTCGAAAATGCGCACCTTGAACCCCGTCCCATTCATCAGGTACTTCCGCTGGTCAAACTCCGCTTCCAAGCCGCAAAATCTCCGGTCGCGAAAACATGGATGGGTGAAGGACGCGAACAGC
>PLJR01000415.1:0-292 GCA_003140295.1 Acidobacteriota bacterium | reverse complement strand
CGCCAGATCGCGGCACATCATCGCGAACGTCCCGTCGCCGCACCCAAAATCGAGCAGTCTGGCGGGCCGCGACTCTTTCAGCTTGTCGCGCACAAAGGGAAAAACGACCTCCTTTCGAGAATTCTCCACCTGGCTATAAGAATGCGCGATCTCATTCCAGTCCATGGCATGCAGACTCATCGGAATCACCCGTTTTTGATGGCGCCCGCCGTCCACCCGGCAGCCCCATCTCTGGCCGCGCCCCAACACAACGACCGCCCCCGCAGCAGCACGAATCGCCTTTGGTAGCACA
>PLJR01000157.1 GCA_003140295.1 Acidobacteriota bacterium | reverse complement strand
CAAAATGCGCACAGGCAGGAATGCCCGTGCTACCAAAGGCTATCACCTGCGGTGTGCGCGACGACATTCTTGGCGACACCCATGTAGATGGGGGCGAGCGGTATAATCCGGCGATGACTTCGAGGGAATTGGCGACGCAAATCTGCGCGACGTTGCGCGCTTCCGGGCACCAGGCTTACCTGGTGGGCGGGTGTGTGCGCGATGTGGTGCTGGGGCGGGAGCCGGCGGATTTCGACGTGGCTACCGATGCGCTGCCCGCGCGGGTGCAGGAGCTTTTCCCCAATAGCGTCGATGTGGGTGCGCGCTTCGGAGTGATCCTGGTGGTCGAGGATGGGGCGCGAGTGGAGGTGGCCACGTTCCGCTCGGACGTGGGGTATTCGGATGGGCGGCATCCGGATCGGGTGGAGTATTCGCGTTCGCCGGAGGAGGATGTGCGGCGGCGCGATTTCACGATCAACGGGATGATGCTCGATACGGTGACGGGCGAGGTGCTCGATTTTGTCGGCGGGCAGGAGGATTTGCGCGCCGGGGTGGTGCGCGCGATTGGCGCGCCGGAACTGCGCTTTCGCGAGGATAAGCTGCGGATGGTGCGCGCGGTGCGGTTTGCGGCGCGGCTGGGATATCAGATTGACGCGGCGACACTGGCGGCGATCAGGGCGGCGGCCCGAGAGGTGACGCGCATTTCGGCCGAGCGGTTGCGCGATGAACTGACCAAGCTGCTGACCGAGGGTGCGGCGCGGCGCGGCTTCGAGTTACTGGACGAGACGCGGCTGCTGGAAACGCTGCTGCCCGAAGTGGCGCGCATGAAAGGCGTGGCGCAGCCGCCGCAGTTCCACCCCGAGGGCGACGTGTGGATTCACACGCGGATGATGCTCGAGGGCTTGACGGCAGGCGCGACACCGACGCTGGCCTGGGGCGTGTTGCTGCACGACGTGGGGAAGCCGCCAACCTTTGCGTCGGCGGAGCAGACCGGCGACCGGATTCGCTTCGACGGGCATGCGGAAATCGGCGCGCGGATGGCGGCCGAGATATGCGGGCGGCTGCGGTTCGCGACGCGCGATGCCGAACAGATCGAAGCACTGGTTGCGAACCATATGCGGTTCAAGGATGTTTTGCAGATGCGGCCTGCCACGCTGAAGCGCTTCGTGCGGCTGGAGCGCTTTGAGGAGCACCTGGCACAGCATCGGCTGGATTGCCTGGCGAGCCATGGGAACCTGGACGCCTATGAATTCGTCAGCCGCTTTGTGCGCGAAACTCCTCCCGAAGAGGTGCGGCCAGCGCGGCTGGTAACCGGCGCCGACCTGAAGAGCATGGGGCTGGCGCCGGGGCCGCAATTCAAGGAAATACTGCAGGCCATTGAAGAAGCGCAGCTTGACGGCCGCTTGCGGGCGCGCGACGAGGCGCTCGACTTCGTGCTCCGCCACTACGTTCCGGGGGCCACCCTTTCGTAGGAACTGCTTAGGCTTCCTGCCCAAGCGGTAGGAATCTATTGGCTTATAGGAATCCGGCAGGGCATTGGCGCATCGAATATAAACCTGAGCGTGCGATGCTAATGTTTCCTTAGCCCATAAATTTAAGGGCGCACCATTCGGGTGGCAGTTGCATCTAAACTAGATAGCGATTATGTTTCGTCGTTTGGAAGGAAGGTAGGGAGACTTTTATGGCCGACAAAACAGCTGTTCCAGCAGAATTAGCGGTCCTGCCGGTGCGCGACACAGTGCTGTTTCCAGGCGGAGTGATGCCCCTGACGGTGGGGCGCGAAAGTTCACTTGCGCTGCTGAATTCGCTGGAGGGGGAAGAGCGCCTGCTGGCGGTGATCGCGCAACTTGATCCGCGGGTGGAGGACCCCAGCGACGTGGATTTGCACCGTGTGGGCACCATGGCCAAGCTGCACAAAACGGTAAAGATGCCCAATGGCAACCTGGTGGTGTTTGTCGAGGGGCTTACGCGTATTCGGCTGGCGGGCCTGCTGAGTGTAAAACCGTTCATGCGTGCAAGCATTGAGGCAGTGCCGGATGTGATCGGTCCGAATGACACGGAGCTTTCGGCGCTAGTCCGCAATGCGCGCGAGCTGTTTCGCGACGTGGTGGGACGTTCGCCGCAACTTTCCGACGACCTCCAGACAGTGGCTTTGAACATCGACGATCCGGTTCGCCTCGCGGACTTTATTGCCGCGAACCTGCCGTCACTATCCACGCTGCTGCGCCAGGAATTGCTCGAGACCGCGGACGTGCGCAAGCGCCTGGACACGCTGATCCGGGAACTGTCGAAGGAGATCGAGGTCCTGGAGCTGCGCAACAAGATCCAGGAGCAAGTGCAGGAGCAAGTGAGCCAAAGCCAGCGCGAGTATTTGTTGCGCGAGCAGATGAAGGCGATCCAGAAGGAGCTGGGCGATTCCGACGATTCGCAAGTGGAAATCGAGGAATTGCGCGCGAAGCTGGATGAGTCCGGCATGCCGGCGGAAGCGCGGAAGGAATGCGACCGGGAGCTCAAGCGGCTGCAGAAAATGACGCCGGCTTCGGCGGAATACATGGTGTCGCGGACGTATCTCGAGTGGATGACGTCGCTGCCGTGGGCGAAATCATCGGCGGCGCCGGAAATCGACATCGTCAAGGGCCAGCAAATCCTGGACGAGGATCACTACGACCTGGAAAAGGTGAAGGAACGCATACTCGATTACCTGGCGGTGAAAAAGCTGCAACCGGGGATGAAGGGGCCGATACTGTGCTTCCTCGGGCCTCCGGGAGTGGGGAAAACCTCGCTCGGCAAGTCGATCGCGCGGGCGCTAGGACGCAAGTTCGTGCGCATTTCGCTCGGCGGCATGCACGATGAAGCGGAAATCCGCGGCCACCGGCGCACCTATATTGGGGCGTTGCCGGGGCAGATCATCCAGGGCCTGCGGCGGGCGGAGACCAACGATCCTGTTTTCATGCTTGATGAGGTGGACAAGCTGGGGCGCGATTTCCGCGGCGACCCGTCCTCGGCGCTGATGGAAGTGCTCGATCCGGAGCAGAACAACGCCTTCCGCGATCATTATCTGGACGTGCCCTTCGACCTGTCGAAGGTCCTGTTCATCGCCACGGCGAACTGGATCGATCCGATCCCCGAGCCGCTGCGCGACCGGATGGAGATCATCGAACTGGCGGGTTATACCGAAGTAGAAAAGGTTCATATCGCGAACAAGTACCTGATCACCAAGCAGGCGGCCGAGCACGGGCTCAAAGTCGGCGAGCAAATTGAATTCACCGACGAGGGCCTGCGCGAGATGATTCACTCCTACACGCGGGAGGCGGGCGTGCGCAATCTCGAACGCGAAATCGCCACGCTAACCCGCAAGCAGGCGCGCCGACTGGCGGAGGGGAAGACTGAAAAGCTGGTGGTGACGCCGGAAGTGGTGCACGAAGCGCTCGGTGTTCCGAAGTTCCGCGCCGAACGCGAAGTCGAGGACCGCGTTAAGAAGCCCGGAGTATCGGTGGGCCTGGTGTGGACGCCGGCGGGCGGCGACATCGTGTTCATCGAGGCAACGCGTATGCGTGGAGGCAAGCAGTTCACGATGACGGGCCACCTCGGCGAAGTCATGCAGGAGTCCATGACCGCAGCACTGTCCTGGGTGCGCGCCAATGCCGAACGGTACGGAGTCGATCAGGACTTCTTCCGGAAGCACGACATCCACATACACGTGCCGTCGGGAGCCGTGCCAAAAGACGGACCTTCCGCAGGGGTGGCGATGGTCACCGCCCTGGTAAGTTTGCTGACAGGACGTCCGGTACGTCCGCGGGTGGCGATGACCGGGGAAATTTCGCTCACCGGTTTCGTGCTGCCGGTCGGAGGGATCAAGGAAAAAGTGCTGGGCGCGAAGCGAGCCGGCATCCGAGAAGTGATCCTGCCGGCGGAGAACGAAGCCAACGTGAAGGAAGACCTGGAGAACGTGCTCGAGGGCATCCAGATCCATTACGTGAAGACCGCCGACCAGGCACTGGAGTTCGCACTCGGCGAACCATTGCCAGCCGGCGGACTCACGCTGGTGGCGCTGCCGCCCGCGGCACCGACCCCGGCATCTCCGGCAGTACACTAATCCATTGCAGGATAGGTAGGTGCTGGATAGGCGCCGGATGGGCGCCAAATTGCCGTAAGCAAGACCCACACACATAGCAGAAAAAGAGCCCGGCCGCACAGGCCGGGCTCTTTTGTTTTCAGATTCCACTTGCACTGCTACCGCAAGTTGCCGCAGTTTGGTGCGCATGCCCGGGACGCGAAAACTTTTTATCACGCACGCGCACGAACTGGCGAACCGGCTGGTGCATACGCTCGCGCCTTCAGGGATGATCGCGCGGTTCGTGCACGCGTATGCCGAGCGGCATAACCGGCGAAAACTGACGGGCGATGCGGTACGACTTCGCGAGCTCGAGGCGACGATAGGGCGCGAAGCGCTGCTGTCCATCGCGGTGGAGATAAGGCGGCTGGTGCCACGCGCGTTTACCTCGGGCCGCATGGCGCCGCGAGCCGAGGAGAGCGCGCTGGCGGAGACATTCTTCGGGGAGTTTGTCGCTGCGGTGGGCCGAGCGCTCGAATGGCCTGCCGCCGATACGGCCAACGAGGCGCGCGCCTTCGCCCGGGACCTGGAGATGTATTGGGGATGGCGCACACGTTCCGGGGCATCGGCGCGCGGCCGCGCGGCTAATTCGGGGAGGGGGGCCGAGCGGGGGGCGGGGCCAGCGCACGGGGAGAGTCCGTTTCCGGATCGCTGCGCAATCCTGCTGGATCCGCCGATGATGGAACAGGCGCGGCGCGCCGCCGCCGACTTTGAGGCCGAGTTCGTGACGGTGGGAATCCGGATGTTCGCGCAGTTGGGGCGTCGCAGCGACAGCTTGACACCGAGGTCCCCGGCGCGATCGAGAAGACCGGCACCGCCGAGGAAAAAGACCGCAGGCCGCGCGGCGGCCTCTGCGGCCCGGGAAAGAAAGAAGACCGCCGGCCGTGTGACGGCGTCCGCGGGCCGGCGAAGAAAAAAGACTGCCAGCAAGAAGCGGTTACGACGCACGGGGAAAACAGCTCGACAGAAAGTGGCCGGCAGCCGCAAGCGGCGCGCGAACTGATCATTTATGGCGCTGATTCGTGGGGTATGGCGCTGATTCGTGGGGCGGCCCAATTCAATTCGCAAGATGAATGATGCCGGGCGTTTTGCGGGAAACATCGAGTAAACAAGCCGATTACGCGCACGCACCGTTCTGATATCCTGCGCCAGGATGCTGGCCGTCTTCTACCTGCTGGTGATCGAGCAAATCTTCCAGGGGCTTTACAGTCTGTGGCAGGGAATGATGTGGCTGCGGATGGCGCGGCGAAGCGTGACGCAATCGTCGAGCTTCTATATGCCGCGGGTAGCGCTGCTATGCCCCCTGAAGGGGCTGGAAACCGGCCTGGAGCAAAATCTTCTGGCGTTAACCGACTTTGATTATCTACCGTACGAGATTTTCTTTTCCGTCGCGAGTTCGCGAGACCCCGTGTATCCGCTGCTCGAGCGTATCGCGGCGAAAAGCGTCCGAACGGTGCACATCATCCAGGCGGGGCCCGCTAAGGATTGCACCGAGAAGGTAAATAATCTGCGGGCGACGGTCGAGCAGATTGGCCGCGAGTTTGATGTCCTGGTATTCGTCGATTCCGACGGGCGGCCGCCGAGGCGCTGGCTGGCGCACATGGTCGCACCGCTGGCGGATAACCGCGTGGGAGCGGCCACCACCTTTCGCTGGCTGATTCCCAATCCTGGTGGAAAAGAGACCGCATTTTGGAGCGCACTGGCGTCGGCCTGGAACGCGCCCATTGCCACATATATGCGCGCCACCAATATGGGCGCCACACAATTGGGCGCACACGATCACAATTTTTGTTGGGGCGGCGGGACGGCGATACGGCGCGAACGGTTTGAGGAAATACACGCGGTGGAGGCCTGGCAGGGATCGGCGAGTGATGACTTTTCCTTGACCCTGACGCTTAGAAATGCGGGGTTCAGCATTGCATTCGTGCCGGAGTGCCTGGTGCCGTCCTTTACGGAAACGAGTGCTCGCGGTTTTTTTGAATTCATCGCCAGGCAGTTGATTATTACACGAGTTTACGCCCCGAAACTTTGGGCTACAGCCACGATTGCGCACTTGGTGTATTGCTCGACGGTGTTGCTGGGACTGGGCTTGTGGATCGCAAACTTGAGGTCGGAATCACCGAGCCTGCAGTTCTTCGTGGTGGCGCTGATTCCGCCGCTCCTCGCGGCGATACGTGGCGTGCAGCGTCTAGCGGCAGTGCTGGAGCTGCTGCCCGAGCACCGCCAGATGCTTCTCGCCAACGCGTGGGCTTGGACGCTGCTGCCCCCGGCGGTTCCCTTTGTGGCTCTTTACGGATCGGTGGTGTCGGCATTTCGGCGGCGAATCGCATGGCGAGGGAGGCGCTACGACCTTATTTCGGCACGGGAGACGCGGGTGTTGTGACGCGAACCCAAAATGGGAAAGTGGAAACGGAGGATTTCCAGCCACTCTAAACACGGCATTTATGCGTCGAGTGTAGTCGCGCCCCTATGGAAAATCTTCACCGCTAGGGAAAATTATTCCGGGTAGGGCTAGGGGGAATCTCGTACTCCGGCGTAAGGTGCTGATTTTTATTGAGGTAAAAAAGGTATGGTAATGGTACCTTCCTTGCACATTAACGAACCGATCTGGAGAACAGCTCAGGATCGTCGAGGGTCCTCTAAACGAACTGAGCTGGCAGGACCGAAATCCCATAGAGGCGTACTCCGCCTCTGGAGGCCGTACTCTGCATCCAGACTGAAGGTCATTCCACAGGCGTTCCAGAATCCCTCGGTTGGGTTCAGGTTCGACTACGCGAGGTTTATTCTGAATAAGGCTAAGCAGTCACCAACACTGAAAGCCGTGCAAGAGAGGAATACTCCGGTGCGTCCGGGAGCGTTTGTGTTTTGCGAGCGCGTTTCCGGAGCGATGCGATTCAAGGTGGAAGCGGCCCCCGGCGGTAGTTTGCCGGTGGAAAAAGCTGCCAGCTTATTGGCCATGCACTGCCTGGTGCGTGGTCTAACCCCGTGCGATTACACAGTACTGGTGGTCCCGCGCGGGCCCCTACTGGATTCGGTGGGCCAGCGGGCTCAGGAATTGCTCGACCTCGGACGCGCCATAGGAACGGGCGTTCGGCTGAGTCCACGGGAGCGGGAAGTTCTGGAATGCGTGTTAATGAATAAATCAAATAAAGAGATAGGTTCGCAGCTGAATATCTGTGAGCGGACGGTGAAGTTTCATGTTTCCGCATTGCTGGCAAAGTTCAACGTTCGCGACCGCGCGGGGCTGGCTCGAGAGGCGAACGTGGGGTTGCTGCCTACGAGCGACCTTCCCACGGAAACGACCTTCAGCTTTCCGGTCATCGCTCAACAGGAAAATAAAAACGTACCGCAGGGTGCGGGGCTGAGCCGGGTTCTGAGGATGACTCGCAATCAGAGCTTTGCCTGACGGCAGAACCTGGCCTTCAGGGCGGAGGGTCACGCGGTTAAGGTACGTGCAGCAAGATACAAGATACAAGATTGCAAGATGCAGGATAAATGGCCCGCCCGGGCTGGAGGTCTTCCAAGCAGCCGGGCGGGCCATTTTGTTTGCGGGTGATTTGAGCTGCGGCTGTTCGCTGCGGCGGGATTACTTCGCGGCAGCCAGGTTTTTCTCGATCTCCTCCCAGTTCACAACGTTCCACCAGGCTTCGATGTAGTCGGGACGCTTATTCTGATATTTCAGGTAATAGGCGTGTTCCCACACGTCGAGGCCCATCACGGGTTTGGCTCCGTTCATCACCGGATTGTCTTGATTGGGTGTGGAATCGATGGCCAGCTTGCCATCCTTCATCAGCAGCCACGCCCAGCCAGAGCCGAAGCGCGTGACGCCGGCCTGGGAAAATTTGGTCTTAAAGTCGGCAAACGATCCAAATGAGGAGCGAATCGCTTCCGCGAGCTGGCCTTTGGGCTCGCCTCCGCCGCCCTTCTTCATGATCTTCCAGAACATCGAGTGGTTCATGTGGCCGCCGCCGTTGTTGCGCACGGCGGTGCGGATATTTTCGGGAACCCGGTCCAGGCGGGTAAGCAAATCCTCTATGGAAAGGGCTTGCAGATCGGCATGGCCCTCGAGCGCCTTATTCAAATTCGTGACGTAAGCGCCGTGATGTTTGTCGTGGTGAATCTCCATCGTCAGCTTGTCAATGTACGGTTCGAGTGCGTCGAAAGCGTAAGGAAGCGGTGGAACTGCGTGGGCCACGGGATTCTCCTTCGAAGATGAAGTTGCTTGCTGTGCCATTCAGCCCTCCTGCCGGTTAGTCCGGTCTGACAAATTTGGTATTGCGCCGGGATGCCAAGCGCACGGATTGAGGCTGGGAGTTTCGGGACACGCCTTAGTCTATCCCCGCGAGGAATGCGATACAACGGGTCGGCCTTTTGCCGGGGCTCATTCGGAGGCGGCCCGCAACGGGAGCGGCGGAAACTGCGTCAGGGCCCACTGGGCGTGTTCGGCGAGCAGTGCGTCGGCGGAGGCGGCGATATGCCGCAGCCGTTCGCGTAACAGTTCAGCGCTGGCGCCAGATGTTGCCGCGGAATTACCGGCGGCGACGCAGGCGTTGCGTATCAGGCCGCGCCACTTGGTGCGGCGGACGGAGCTGGCGCGAAAGATTTCGCGAAAGTCATTCTCGGTGAGCGAGAGCAGCCAATCGAGCGCAGGGACGAAAAAATTGGGACGCGGCGCGAATGCGGCGACGGGCGTTGCCGGCGCGTTGCGGTTCCAGGGGCAAACATCCTGGCAGATGTCGCAGCCGAAGACCTGCCACCCTATCGCGGAGCGGAATTCCTCGGGGATCGCGTCGCGGAGTTCGATGGTCAGGTAGGAGATGCAGCGGCGCGCATCCATCACGTACGGCTCGACCAGGGCGCCGGTGGGGCACGCGTCAAGACACAACCGGCAGTTGCCGCACAGGTCGGGGGCCGGGGTGGAGCCGGTGGAGGAATCCGCGAGCGCGAGCGAAGTCACGATGACGCCAAGGAACAGCCAGGAACCGAGATGCTCATTAATGAGGCAGGTGTTTTTTGCCAGCCAACCGAGCCCGGCGCGGAACGCGGCGACGCGCTCGGCAACGGGACCGGTATCCACGTAGGCGCGCGCGGCAAAGGTGTCGCCGAATCGACTGGCGAGTGCGGCGAGCAGGCGGTCCAATTTTTCGCCGAGCACCGCGTGGTAATCATCGCCCCAGGAATAGCGCGAAATCCAGCCGCGCGCTTCGCCGCGGGCGGCGGAGTCGGCGGCCGCTTCGGTAGAGAGCGGCAACGCCGTATTGTAATTGAGCGCGCAGACGATGATGCTTTGCGCGCCGGGGAGAACGCGCCCCGGATCGGCGCGCCGTTCGTCGTGTAGGTAATGCATCTGGCCGGCATAGCCGCGTGCCAGCCACTCGCCGGCATGCGCCAACTCGGCGAAAGCTTCGGCGGGCGCGATGCCGCACAGATCGAAGCCGAGGGCTTGGGCCTCGGCGAGTATCCACTCGCGATCGGCTGCGGGAGGCATGAGGCGATTCTGCCTCACGGCGCGCGCGAGGGGAAGCGCGGGTGCAGCGAGTCCGAATCCCGCAATGCTCCGAGGCAGGGCGATTGCCATCAGGCAATTGAGATTGGCGCAAGCGTATTGGTTGGCGCTCGCGCAAGCTGCTAGAATGGCGATGCTCAAAAACCGCGCGGGTGGGTTTTCCGAGTGATGTGGGAATCCCGACAAATTTCTGAAGCGCGAGGTTTCTTGCCGCGATGGCCCATTTAAACGATGCCATCGGTATCTTGCTGGCGGGTGGGCAAGGGGAGCGGCTATGGCCGCTGACGCGGGATCGCGCGAAGCCGGCGGTACCCTTCGGAGGCGTCTACCGGATCATCGACCTGACGCTCTCGAATTGCATCAACAGCGATTTGCGGCGCGTGTTCGTGCTCACGCAATATAAAGCGCTGAGTCTCAACCGGCACATCCGCCAAGGCTGGTCGTCGCTGATGGGATTAGGCGATTTCATCGAGATTTTGCCGCCGCAGATGCGGGTGTCCACGAGCTGGTATAGCGGGACGGCGGACGCGGTATATCAAAACATCTACTCGGTCGGCAGCGAGCGCTCCGTATACGCCATCATTTTGTCCGGCGACCATATCTACAAGATGGATTACGGAAAAATGCTGCAGCAGCACGTGGACGCGAATGCGGAGGTAACCGTGGCCACCATTGAAGTCGATGCTGCCACGGCGGCCGGCCGCTTCGGGGTGATTGAAGCGGATTCCGACTGGCGAGTGGTGGGTTTCGAGGAGAAGCCGGCCAATCCGAAGCGCTCGCGCCACAATCCGGAAAAGATCAATGCGTCGATGGGCGTCTACATCTTCAACACGCACCTGCTGATTCCGAGTTTGATCGCGGACGCCGAGAATCACCAATCGTCGCACGATTTCGGGCGCGATCTGCTTCCGCGCGTTCTCTCGAAACACCGTGTGTTCGCTTATAATTTTGAGGACGAAAACCGCAGTGGCCCGCAGTACTGGCGCGACGTCGGCACGGTGGATGCCTATTACGAAGCGAACATGGACCTGGTGGCGGTCAGCCCGGTATTTAATTTGTATGATAAAAGCTGGCCCCTGCGCACCTGGCAGCAGCAATATCCCCCGGTGAAAACGGTATTTGGCGACGCCGACCGCATGGGCGTGGCGGTGGACTCCATGGTGGGCGCCGGGTCCATTCTTTCCGGCGGCGGTGTCAAGCGGTCGGTGCTGGGTTACGACGTGCGCATCAACAGCTACAGCGAAATTGAAAACTCCATCATCTTCAATCACGTCAATATCGGGCGCTATTCGCGAATTCGCAATGCCATCATCGATCGCCACGTGGTGCTGCCCGAGCACACCGAAATCGGCTACGATCTTGCCGAGGACCGCAAGCGCTACCAGGTCACCGAGCGCGGCGTCATCACCGTGGTGCGCGATGAGTCGATGCTCGAAGAACCGGAATAGCCATACGTTAAAATGCGGCCGGTGCACGGCGATCTGGCCCTAATTTTCCACTTGGAGGCGGCTTTTCCATGTCCAGTGTTTCGCCCGGATGGACCAATGCTCCGAATGTAGCGCCGAAAATTGCGCGTGTGATCGGGCGCGAGATTCTGGATTCACGCGGGAATCCCACTGTCGAGGCCGACGTCATCCTGGAAAATGGCGCGCGGGGCCGCGCGGCGGTGCCCTCCGGAGCCTCCACGGGCGAGCATGAAGCGCTGGAGCTGCGCGACGGGGACAAGGCGCGCTATCTCGGCAAAGGCGTCCTTCGCGCAGTAGAAAATATAAACACCACGATTGCCGAAGCGGCGCGCGGCATGAACGTTACCGATCAGATTGGCCTCGACCGCCGCCTGATTGAACTCGACGGGACGCCCACGAAAAGCCGGCTCGGTGCGAATGCGATCCTCGCGGTATCAATGGCCGCGGCACGCGCCGCAGCCCTTGCCGAACGCCTGCCGCTCTACCGCTATCTATCGCGCTATTCCATGGATCGCGATGCGAATATGCTGCCGGTGCCGATGATGAATATTCTGAACGGCGGCGCGCACGCCGATAATTCTGTCGATCTGCAGGAATTCATGGTGATGCCGCTGGGCGCGGCGACTTTCAGCGAGGCGCTGCGCATGGGCGTCGAGGTATTTCACCAGCTCAAAACAGTACTGCACAAGCGCGGGTACTCGACCGCCGTGGGCGATGAAGGCGGCTTCGCACCCAACCTGAAATCGAATGAGGAAGCGGTCGAGGTGGTGCTCGAAGCCATCACCGCCGCGGGCTACACGCCTGGAAAGCAGATCAGCCTGGCGCTCGATCCCGCTGCGAGCGAATTCTACGTGAACGCCAGCAATCGTTACGTTTTCAAGAAATCCGACAAATCATCGCGCACGCCCGAGCAGTTGTCGGCGTTTTGGGAATCCTGGGTGCGCCAGTATCCCATCGTCTCGATCGAGGACGGATTGGCCGAGGACGACTGGGCAGGCTGGAAGCACCTGACCGCGCTTCTGGGCAAGCAAATCCAACTGGTGGGCGACGATGTGTTCGTGACGAACACGGCGCGGCTGCAGCGGGGAATCGGCGAAAACATTGGGAACGCGATTTTGATCAAGCTGAATCAAATCGGCACGGTGACGGAAACGATTGAGGCCATCGAGATGGCGCGGCGGGCCGGATACGCGAGCATCGTGTCGCATCGTTCGGGCGAGACCGAGGANNCACCGCTCCGGCGAGACCGAAGACACCTTCATCGCGGATTTCGTGGTGGCCATGGGCAGCGGGCAGATAAAGACAGGCTCCGCTTCACGAAGCGATCGCATCGCCAAGTACAACCAACTGTTGCGCATTGAGGAAGAGCTGGGAAGTGCTGCGCGATTTGCCGGACGCGCGGCACTTGCGCCCCGTGTAGCGCAATGATCGGGCAGGCATGACCAACCGGCCGAAACCAATCGTGCTCACGGTGCTGGACGGCTGGGGATATCGCGCCGAGGCGCGCGGAAATGCCATCGCCCTGGCGCGCAAGCCCAACTACGACAAGATCCTCGCGAATTTCCCCAACACGCTGATTTCTACCTCGGGTCCCCCGGTGGGTTTGCCCCCGGGACAAATGGGAAATAGCGAAGTGGGACATTTGAATATCGGCGCGGGCCGCATCGTGCAGATGGACATCACGCGCATCGACCACTCCCTGGCGAGTGGCGCGATACTGCAAAACCAGCTGCTGCTGGGGGCGATGGAGCGCGGCCGGCAGCGCCAACTGCATCTGATGGGCCTGCTCAGCGATGGCGGCGTGCACTCGCACATCGAACACCTGTTTGCGCTGCTGGCCATGGCCAAACAAAACAAAGTGGAGCGGGTGTTCATTCATTGCTTCCTCGATGGCCGCGACACGCCACCGCACAGTGGGATCGATTACCTGCGCAGCCTGGAACAAAAGCTGCGGAAGCTGGGCACGGGCCGCATCGCGTCCCTCTCCGGGCGCTATTACGCGATGGATCGTGACAACCGCTGGGAACGTGTCGAGCGCGCCTATCGTGCGGTGGTTCATGGAGAATCCGAGCGGCGTTCACCCGATCCCATCGCCGCGGTGCGCGAAAGTTACGAGCAAGGCGTCACCGATGAATTCATCCTTCCGGTGGTGATTACCGAGGGTGCGGGGCCGGCCGCGCCTCCAGTCGCCCGCGTTCACGATGACGATGCGGTGATTTATTTCAATTTCCGCGCCGACCGCGCCCGCCAGATCACCGGCGCCGACTACCGCGTCGACGGCCACCTGGTGGCGACCGTCTGAGGCTCAGACGTCGAGCGGGCGACCCTGCAGCCAGGCCGCGCCGCGCGCGTAGAGCGC
>PLJR01000249.1 GCA_003140295.1 Acidobacteriota bacterium | reverse complement strand
GGCGTTCCAGATGGTTCTCCGGGCCGCTCCGCATTGCGGCCTATACTTTGAATTTGCGGACGAACTGCGCGTTGTTTTCCCAGCGCGTTTTCTTCGATTGCAGATCCGTTTCTTCGGGCTGAACGGTTCCGTTAGCGTCGGTGGCGCGAGATACGATGCTGTGATCGCCGGGTCCGAGTCCCGTACACTCGTAGGTGAATAGTTTCCAGGAGTACTGGGTATTGGCGCGGTCCATCGAGGCAGGCTGCCATTGTCCGTTATCGACACGAACTTCGACAGAACGGAGCGGCGTTCCGTCACCGAGCACAAAGCCTGTGGCGGTGTATTTGTCGCCGTTGCGCGTGATGCTGGCAATCATGGACTTCAGTCGTATACGACTGACTGACGTCTCGTCCCAGATCGTCTGATCGCCGATTTTCTTTTCCGTCATCGTGACGTAATCGCGCGCCATGAACCTTCCCATGAAACGCGTATCCTGCGCATGGACGTGATTCAACCACTTCACGTTGGCGACCCCATACCAACCGGGGACGATCAAGCGAACGGGCGCGCCATGACTGACCGGAAGAGGGCCGCCGTTCATTTCCCACGCAATAAGGATTTCGGGTTTGGTTGCATCCTCCACAGCCAGACTTCTCCCGAAGGTCTGTTCGTACTTTTGGGGCGGCCCGCCATGCACAATCTCTTCAGTGCCCTTGTCAGCGGCGAAGAACACAACCTCCCTTGCCGTGGGTTTGAGTCCGGCCTCCCTGAGAAGCGCGCTGAGGCTAGTCCCGGCCCAGCGGGCATTTCCCACCAGGGTGTTCAGGCGGGCGGGGTTGTTGCCAGAGCACTCAAAACCGATGATCTGTTCGATCCGGCGCCGACGCTTCAATTCGTCCAGGCTGAGCTCGATTGGCTTGTTGACCAATCCGGTCACCCGGAGCTTGTATGTAGCGGGGTCCACTTGGGCTTGTTCGTAGTGCTGCACGGCGAAGAACTCTTCGGTCGGCGTGATAAATGAGGACTCGCGAATCGTTCGCGTATCCAAGGTGCGGCTTCCCGTCGGCGGATTGGGATTAAAGTTCGCCGGGACATCGGTCCACGGTACGACCTCTCCACCTTCCGCTAACGCAGGCAACATCCATTGCGGAACTCCAAGCGCGGCGAGCCCCACCAACGCCGCTCCGCCTTGGATCGCTTTGCGACGAGAAATCTGTTCGGTCATGGTATGTTCTCCGTCCGAAGGTATGCTCATGTTCTACCACACTTCCTCGAGGGGGTCCGCAAGGATTTAGTCAGCAGCTCTGCTGAGGAGTGCGGGCAGAATACAGCGTTCAATAAGCAGGCCCCGGGAACGCCAATCTCCCGATTGGCGCGTCAACCCCGCGAAATTCCCAGTGTTAAGTTATTCATTTCATGGATTAAATTGTTGCGTCTGAGGCGTTCGTAATTCATCTGCTCGTTGAACGCGGCCCTGCTCCAGGGACACCCGGCGCAAAATGAGAACTCAAACCGCGGGCGCAACAATTTCAAGAATGGGCCGTGGCACGCACGCCGCTCTAACAGCCGTGCGCAAATGCATCCATGCGAGCGAGCGGGATGACCTCCGCCAGCTTATTTTGGCCTGCCTTAACTTGGTTGTACTCGACGGTCGCCCCGCGAACGGCCGCGGCATTGTAGTCCGGCGTCAAAGTGTCGTCCCACTCCTCGTACCAGCGGACCACATCCATAATCAGGCGTTCAGGCCCGATCCAATTGTCGAACTTTCCCAGCCGAATTTCGGCAGCCGCCACGCCCGGAGATATTTTCTGGTCATAGCGCTTGCGGGCCTCGACCCCGAGCACGCGGAAGTAGTCAGCCATGTCGGCGAGCTCTTTCTTGCCGCCGATGGGGCCGTGACCCGGAACGATCACGTCGACGTCCCATCCGGCAATCTGGTCGCACGTATCGATCCACTTGCTGATGTAGCTATTGTTGGCATACGGAGCGACCCAGAAGAAGCCTATATCATCCGCGAATAGGATTCTCTGCTTCGGCAAGTAGGCCATCATATCGCCCCAGGTATGGCAGGTTCCGGCATACTTGAACTGCACCTCGATGTCGCCAACAAAAATGGTTAAGTCATCTTTGAAGGTGAGCATTGGCACCACAGCGGTGCGCGGTTCGGAAATATCTGCTGCCCCGTTGGACGTCGGGGTCCACATCTTTGGTGTTGACTGCACGGCCTTCAGAACTTCGTCGCGGCAGTAGGGATGGCTCCACACCTCCGCGTGCTGGAAGAATTGAAGGCCGCCAGTGTGATCTCCATGGTGGTGGGTAAGAAGCAGCCGGCCGAAGTCCTTACCCGTGGCCTGCTTGCATGCTGCGATGAATGCCTTAGCAGGTGCAGGCCCCTGCGAGCCGTCGATGGCCCACAAAAAGTCGGGACCGGCAATCATGCCGAGGTTCGATACGCCGGTGGCGGTCATGGTAGGGCCGCCTCCCTGTGTGTAGGCGTAGACGTTTGGCGCGAGCTGCCGCAGCTCCCGATTCCAGGAGGGCGGCATTGGAAATCGTGGGTCCGTCGCGGGAAGAGGCGTGGCCTGCACGCTGTTGCCCGGACCTTGCGCACCAAGGCTCGCA
>PLJR01000039.1:5786-5943 GCA_003140295.1 Acidobacteriota bacterium | reverse complement strand
CGCCCGTGTCGCCAGAGCCTACCCCAGTGTCGCCATTAAGTTGAGTTATGGTCACACCGCCGTTATAGCCGCTGCTGCTTTCGGTGCAAGTATTGGACACCAGGTTCGGAGTTCCTGACGTCGTGGCGGGATTGTTTCCGGCAAACGTCACTGCTGT
>PLJR01000039.1:419-5755 GCA_003140295.1 Acidobacteriota bacterium | reverse complement strand
CTCAAAATACACGCCTGAAGAAGCCGCATCTGTGCCGGTGACCAAAACCGAGGAGTTGCTTGCGGTCGTGAATCCCGCCGCCATCTCGAAGATCCACAGTGGAGCGGTGCTGCTCCCGCCGGCGAGCGTGAGAGCTCCATTTAAAAGAGTCGAAGACAACGTAGAGCTATAGACGCCGGGAGCGAGGTTGTTGATACACCCCACACCTGACCCCAGACAGGATCCAGTAAAGTTATTCGTTGACGCGGTGTTTGCTAAGGCCGTGTAGGCAATGTTGGAAGCCGCCAACGCCGTTACCCAGGACGCGTTGCCCGAATTTACCGTCCCGCTAACCGTGCCAAAACCAAGTGTGCAGCCCGTTCCCAACACGAAGCCAGTGCACGAGGTGTCGCCCATGTTTCCCGTGATGACGGTATCCGCCAAATTGGTAGCCGGATTGGTTACCTGGGTAGTCGCGAGCACCGCATACGTATCCGCAGCTCCCAGAATGTCCGCGCGGGCGCTAACGGCCAGAAGCGGTACCACTGAGACCAGAACCAGTATAGACATGACGCGCAATCTCATATTTTTCTCCTAATCTCAACCCCTACTGGAGAGCCGTGATTGCCCGCCCAGCTTGGGGACGACACCTGTGAGGTATCGCACTTCCATTGCCAACTGCAGGTTCGGCCGATTTTTGATTAAGTTCTTTAGTCCCAGCGGGGAAATAATGTCCGCCCGGTCAAACGGCGTAGCCTTGTCCCAGTGCCGTACATATTTACGGCAAAGTAATACCATTTGTATGCTTACCTTATTGGCAATATAAAGAATTGGGGTTCAGGAATATCGTAGCCGCCTGAGCCGGCATCCGGCTCTTTTCCAGCCGCGCATCTTCGATCCGGTTGTGCTTCCGCGAACGCGTCCCCCGCACGGGAGCGGATTGCAGCGTAGAGCTGGCCGGCTTCGTGCCGCATGAAAACGCCGCTGGGAGATTCTGTCCTTGGAGATTCTGCCCTTGAAGATTCAGCCCTTGGAGATTCAGATTATCTGAAGGCGCGCACCCTTCCGCGCACAGGTTCCCGCCCGCCCCTTCGCACCCGCAGTAACAAAGGCTTTTTGTCTCTATGCGTGTGCGCACCGAGGTGTCATGGGCTCGCGCGGGCCTTATGCCCACAACCATGCCCACCGCCAGGAGCGCCCACACCGCCTGCGTCGGCGAGAATGTTTTCGCGCGCTGAAATCCGGGGCCGTCCCTATTTCGCATGCCCCATTGTTACCGCGCCTTGGACCCGCGGACATGGCCCCTCGGTTCTATTTTTCATCAAACGAAAGTAACCGTACCAGCAGCGGCGATAGCAACAGATTTGGCCGCTACGTTCATGAAAGGTGTCAGCGGCCAGCTCCATAGCCGCCCACGTCTTTTATAGCCACGAACGTGCCGCGGCGCGCCGAAAAAGACCCGCACGGCGCTCCTATCGCGCCGAATTCAACAGAATTTCTTTTTCGATCGCCTGCGCCCCTTGCGGTGACAGATCGAGAAACTCCACCCCCACGCCCACTCCCACCAGGCAATACCGCACCTCCGAACGCGCCGAGATTTCCACCCCGCTGCGCGTCAAACGAAACCGCACCTTCAGCACTGAACCTTCCGGGAACCGTGTCGCCGTATTGATGAACATTCCGTGCACGCTGATGTCGGGAGGGCGCACCCAGATATCTTCATTGCGTCCTTCGTAACTTAAAGAGAGCTCCCGCAGGTGCGGAAAACGCACGCCGACCCGCGACTGTTTCACTCCTCCTGCCTTCCGGACGGTTTTCATCGCCGCGCCTTGCCTGGTCCGATCAGTTCCGCCGTAGTCGTTCCTTTTTTCGGTGCTTCGCTTTCCGCCAGCCGTGAGGCGCCGCAGAAGGGACAGAACTGAAATGCCGGTCCCAGCGTGCGCCCGCACGATCCGCACTCGGTGGCTATGCCCACCGCTTCCAGAGGCACGATGCGCAGCACTTCGTCCATGGTCGTGATTCCGGTCCGCACTTTTTCAAACGCGTCTTCCTGCATCAATTTGAACCCTCGCGCACCGGCCGCATGCCGGATCGCTTTTATTTGGCAGCCCTCGCGTATCGCCGCCCGCACCGCTTCATCCACCACCAGCAATTCGTATACTCCCACCCGTCCTCGGAACCCCGTCCGGCCGCAAAGGTCGCAGCCCCCCGGCGTCCACTCCGTCTGCACGGGTTCGACGATGCCCATCTCCGCCAGCCGCGTTCGGAACCCTGCGCTGGGCGCCGCTTCGGTGCGGCAAATACACAGCTTGCGTATCAGCCGCTGGGCCATGATCCCCGCCAGCGACGCCGCCATCAGGTACCCCGGTATCTCCAGATCGAGCAGCCGCACGATCGCCGATATGCTGTCGTTGGTATGCAGTGTCGAGAGCACCAGGTGTCCGGTTTGCGCCGCTTTCATGGCGATTTCCGCCGTCTCGCGGTCGCGGATTTCCCCCAGCATGATCACATTCGGGTCCTGCCGCAGAATCGAGCGCAGGCAGCTCGCAAACGTCAGGCCCGCGCGCACGTTCACGTGCACCTGGTTGATCCCCGGCAGCACGTATTCCACCGGGTCCTCCACCGTAATGATGTTCACCGAAGGCTTGCGCAGCACGTTCAGCGCCGCATAAAGCGTGGTGCTTTTGCCTGACCCCGTCGGCCCGGTCACCAGCAGCATTCCCTGCGGCAGCGCCAGCAGCCGCAACAAATCCCGTTCGATGGCCTCAGGCAAGCCCAGATGCGCGAACGTCGGCGGGTCCGCTTGCGAATCCAGCAGCCGCATCACCACCTTCTCGCCGTACTGTGTAGGCAGCGTCGACACTCGTACGTCCAGCTGCCGCCCGCGAAGCGACACCATGAAGCGCCCGTCTTGCGGCGCCCGCCGCTCGGCGATATCCATGTCGGAAAGGATCTTGATGCGCGAAGCCAGGGAATTTTGCAGGGCGCGCGGCACGCGCTGCAGGTCTCGCAGCACTCCGTCCACCCGCAGCCGCACCACCGTCTCATCTTCTTGCGGCTCGATGTGTATGTCGCTGGCTTCCTGCTCCACCGCCGCTTGAATCACTTCCGAGACCACCCGCACCGCCGGCGTGCGCTCGTTTGTCAACTCCGCCTGCACTTCCTGGAACGCATCCTTGGTGGTTTGCCGGGAACTCGCCGAGAAAAACTCGATTTGCCGCCTTTCGTCTCCCGGCCACGGCTCCGGCGCGGCTCCACTTTCTCTTTGCAGTTCCACCGGGTCCCGCACCGTTTTCCCGTAATATTTGGCGATGCCGCTCACAATCTCTTTGCGGAAACCGAACCTCACCTCGATGTTGGCGCCCGACGTAAAACTCAGATCGTTCAGCTGTGATAAATTCTGCGGGTCAGCCATGACTACCGTCAGCCGCTGATTTTTTAGCTCCACCGGCAGCGCGCAACAGCGCTCGGCGACCGCCTGCGAGATCGCCTTGAGCGCCGCCGCCGTCGGCCGGACCGCCGCGCAATCCAGGTACGGCACGTGCGTCAGCTCTTCCAGCGCCGAACTTAAATCCTTCTTCGTTACCAGTTCACGCTCGAGCAGTAGCTCGCCCAGCCGCACCAATTTGCGCGGCTGATCGGAGACCGCGTCAGCCAAGTCCTGCGCCGATATCTGGCCGCGCTCCCGTAGTACTTCCCCAAGTTTCCGTTTTCCCATTGATTTTGTGGCCCGCATGCGCCCACAGCCTCATGGGAAAAAGAGGCACGTCAGTCGCCAAACAGCCGCTGCGCCAACTCGCTCAAACATAAGGAAATTTTGTGCGCCGTGGCTGGCCGTTCGCAATCGGCTCGCTATCGAATTCCAGTTTGGAACGTGTTCTTCGAGGGTTTCCCGCTCTGCCGGTTCGTCGCCGCAAGCGCACACACGGCGAACAGAGTTCCGCTTCCCCGCGCTTCGCGATCAGCACCTGGACCCCCCCTTTTCATCTTTCCAAGCGCGCTGAGGAATTTCCGGGTGCGGGCTGTAGTTGCAGCCCGCTGCAATAAGGAGTTCGGGCTGTACTTGCAGCCCGCACAATAAATTATCCTTTTCGGCGCGCCAGTAACGCGGACGTGACCCGCGAATAAGCGCACCATTCCCGGTTCGGGATTGGTCTGACCGCTGAAGATTCCTATCGGGAATTTAGCGTGAGCCAAAATTTGCGGCGGGCATCAAATCACAGCAGCGAAACAATTTATTCCCCCAATAATTTTACCTCGTTTGGCGCGCCATTTGCTCCTCCCACCCCGCGTGCATTCCGACGACGATCTTTACCGGAATGGCCAGCGAGAGGGAAGGGGCTCGCTCGCCAAACTGGCTCGGATCGCCCCACCTGCCTCTGAGAGGGAAGNNCGTTCCCACCTGCCTCTGAGAGGGAAGCTAGGATGGATGACCCCACGCCCCGGCCTAAAACGGCTGGGAAACGGAATGCACTCACGGGCTCTCGTTCCCAAGCGGGAGCCCTTCCTTTTTTCTGCGGCCCTCGTCCCCGCAGCGTCCTTTTGACTCTCCACTTCCCATGCGGCCCGTCCCAATCGACTCGCCGCGCTTTTGGTAGCACAGACATTCCTGTCTGTGCGCTTTTATAGAAAAAGTCCAACTCGTCCCGCACCTGAAAATCCGCCCATCAGCCCGGCGGAACTCGACCGCGTCAGACCTTCCGCTCCACCGCGATCCTGGCGTGTCGCAGCACGTGCTCCACTTCGCTCTCCTTCAACCGCGAAGCGTCGTATTCGAATCGAATCCGATTCAACTGCTCGTCCACATGAAATCGCCGCAGGCCGTACGTATTCGCGATCAGGCCCAAAGCGCGCAGTTGCTCGGGCCGCAGAGGAGTCTGCAATTCGTAAGTTACTTCCACCAGCGTCATGCCCTGACTATACCGCAATCCTGCACCGCCACGAACGTTCGAACCTAGGCAGGGGTTTCGAATGGCCCGCGCGACTGCGCCCAGCGCGTTCGAATACCTAAATAGTAAATATGCGCTGGCCAGAAGTTGGCAGATATGGTACTATGTAGCCCGACGTGCACTAGCCTTGTCCCAGGCTAGGCATCCCGGTTTTGCTCAGCGGGTTCTGGCACTCTAAATTCGCATCCGGCTTGACCACCCCAGCGGGCCATAACGGGTGTGACCCTACTTAGAGCCCGNNTTCGAGGCGCCATCAAATAAGGGACGCCGGCAACCGAGGCTTTAAGCAGGGAAGCTCAAACTTTATGCTGCCCAAAAAACGCCCAATCCGTCCGCTCACCGCCAATTTCCCTCCCGTCGTTAACCCGGAAGGCATAGGCGCGCGCAAAATCGCGCGTTGCAACCCTC
>PLJR01000039.1:0-320 GCA_003140295.1 Acidobacteriota bacterium | reverse complement strand
GCCTATTTTTTCTGCTGCCCCGGCTGCGCCCAAAAATTTCAGCTCGACCCCGACAAATACCTCGCGCCGCGCCCCGCACCCCCAGCGGCATCTCTCGGGGTTCTCGGCGCGCCACCATCGCCTCCGGTGCCCGCGTCCACGGATGGTTCGACGCTCGCGTCAACAGGGGCCGTCGCGACCGCGCACGCCTCGACCGCGCACCCCGCCCCGCCTCCGGCAAGCTCCGCGCCCGCGGCGGGATACACCTGCCCCATGCATCCCGAAGTTGTCGCGCCAGGCCCCGGAAACTGCCCCATCTGCGGAATGGCGCTCGAGCCTCG
>PLJR01000409.1 GCA_003140295.1 Acidobacteriota bacterium | reverse complement strand
ACACACGCTTTCCAAGCGTGCTCCTTAAACCGCTCGGACACCTCTCCGTGGTAATTGGTTCAGACTAACAGAAAAGGCGCGCCACCTGCACACCGCTCACAAAGTTTTCGTCTGCCCACCATCGAGATCGATTAGCGAGCCTTGCAACAGCCTGCCTTCGGCCGACAGAATGAAAGTCGCGAGGTTGGCGACGTCTTCCGGTTCGCCCAACCTCACGATATTTGACCGGCGTACCACCTGTTCCGCGGCCGCCTGCATGTCGCCGCCCAATTGATCGGCAGTGGACTGCAGCAAAGCGCGCAACCGGTCAGTGCGCACCCATCCTGGATTGATCGCGTTGACCTGCACCCCATCGCGAATGCCGATATCGGCGAGCGCCTTGGTGAATGACAGCCCGGCCCCATTCACCGATCCTCCAATCGTGAACTCCGCTCCCGGCGTGCGGCCCCCGATTCCGATAATGTTGAGCACCGACCCGCGCCGGCGCACCAGATGCGGCCAAGCCGCTCGCACCAGGCGCACAGCGCCAAAAAACTTTAGCGCGAACCCGTCCAGCCAGTCGGCATCGGTTAACTCCAGAAAATCGCCGCGTTTGGTGGCGCCGGCGTTGTTCACGACAATGTCCAGCGCCCCAAATGCTTCGATGGCCGCCGAAACCGCCGCGGCCGGAGCCGCAGCTTCGCGAAGGTCCGCCGCCCACGCTTTGGGCGTGCCTCCCACCGAGGTAATCTCTTCGGCCACGCTGGCGAGGGCCCCCTCATTCCGCGCCACGAGCAGAATTTTTGCGCCGTTCTGCGCCAGCCGCAGAGCGATCGCCCGGCCGATCCCGCGGCTCGCGCCCGTGATGATGGCGATCTTGCCGTCCACTGTGCCGGCTGGTTTGGCCCTTTCGAGCGGCTCTTCCGACGAGGCGGTCCCCAAAGGCATATTGGGAATTTCCGGAGCCGCAACGGTCGACATGGTGATGCCCTCCTGCGCCGCGCATCTTCATTTGCTTCCTGGCCTATGAAGTTTGCGCCTACCCTGCCCAGGCTACAAAAGTTTGCGATGCGATCGGGCGCTCATCCATTCTTCGTAGGGGTGCAGCGCCAACCGTGCGTTCTTATTCCGCAGTACTCGAAGAAAAGCCCGCTGCACAGCATTTTCCCGCGCTGAAATCTTATTGCTTCTCATTGAAGTCCGCGGCGCCAACTCGATTCCCACATCCGCCGCCTGGACGCGTTCGCGGCCGCTCAGGAAGTCTCCGTAAGCGACGCCGGTTTGGATGCGGTAGGGCGCATGCAAATCTTTGTTCACCGCCTGCATACGCCCATGTAATTCTGAAATAGCCTGCAACACCTTTTCGCGCGCGAACCGCGGCTCCTTCGAGCCGGAAACGATATTGCCGTTCTGCGTGGTCAGCCACTCGCCGCTCCCGCCCCCGGGAGCGGCGTAACCTTGCAGTTGCAGCACGGCGATCACCTGCGCCGCTTCGGCCTCGCCGATGTTCAGCGATTTCCTCAGATCGCGCACATTCCAACTGAGCGCGCCCCGGCTGTCCTTGAGGAAGCTCAAAACCGCCGCGGCCGGGAGATTTGGCGCGGGGCCGGCGCTTCCTGCGGAGCCCGGGGCGGCAAAAAGATTGGGCTCGGCGGCCCGCTCGCGTGCCCGCCTAAGAGTGCCGCTTCTCGTCTGTTTTAATGGCATCGCGAAACAGGGCGTACTGAAAACTTTTATGCAGGAGTGTCGCACCAGCAAAGCGTCGCGCAAATCATCTTTTGGACTCCCCCTCTACCATCTCAGCCCCGGTATCGCCTTTTGCGAGAGTTAACCGCGAGTCACGCGCCTGATGAATTCCTCCGATTCTTTCCTGGGGATACTGAGTGTTTGCCACTGCTCCCCGGCAAAATGCTTCGCCAGGTACACAATTTGTCCCACATGATACGAGCAATGCCCGATTTGCCGGTTGATAGCCTGCATCACCGAATGCGGTTGCATTCGTATGGACACCGTCTTCTCCAGGTCCGCGTCCGTCAGCGCCTCGAGCGCATCGAACACGCATTTCCATCCGCTCTCCCAGGCTGCGCCGATCTCCGCTCTGGTTTTCGGGGGTTCTTCAAACTCCGCATCTCTCATTCGATCGGGCTTTTCGCCGTCAGTGGTAAGAAAGTCCGTCCATCGCGACCTCATATTCCCGGCCAGATGCTTCACGATCGTGGCCATCGAATTTGATTGCGCATCAAGTTCGACAGCAAGCTTTTCGTCCGGACACTGCGCGATGGCCTGTTCGCCTAATTTCTTGTAGTGGTGCAATAGATCGATGGCATCTCTGGTATAGGACGTGGTGAATTGGTGTGCCATGAAGGAATTCTCGCGTCGCGTCGCGCCTCCGGCAAAGCCAGACGGTCGGCGTTATAGGAAGCTATCGAGGCGATGGTATTTCAACCTTCGTCCGAGCGTCGATTCGTTGATGCCCAGCAGTTTCGCCGCCGCCAGCTTATCTCCGCTGGCCTCCCGTAGCGCTTCCGTAAGCGCCTGGAGCTCCAGCTCAAGCTCCTGGCTCGACTGCAGTTCCCCGGTACTCTTCTCCTCGTGCGGCCCGCGGGGCACATGCATCAGGTCGGAAGGCTCGATCATGGAGCTCGAAGAGAACGCCAGGGCGCGCTGTACCGTCATTTCCAGTTCGCGCACGTTACCTGGCCAATCGTAAGCCACCAGGCAATTCATGGCCGCCTCGGAAACTCCCACCGTCGATCCCACTTCCTCGTACTTGTCGAGAAACGCATCCACCAGGAGCGGGATATCACTTTTTCGATCCCGCAGCGGAGGCAATTTGATTTGCACGGCATTCAGCTGAAAATATAAATCTTCGCGAAATGCCCCTGCTTTTACCTGTGCTTCCAGATTGTGATGAGAGGCGGCAATCACTCGCGCGCCAAATGGACGGGGGTGGGTGGCCCCTATTGGCCAGTACTCGTTTTCCTCGAGAGCGCGATTGAGTTTGCTTTGGACGCCCACCGGCAGCTCGGCCACTTCGTCAAAATAAATCGTCCCCGCTCCGGCAACCCCTAGAAGACCCACCTTCGGCTCAGTAAGCTGGCCGCCCGCGCCTTTCTCATACCCGAACAGTTCCGACTCGATCCAGGAAGGCACGAACATGGAGCGGCTCACCCCTATAAAGGGTTTATTTCTGCGATTGCTGGCCGAATGGATCAGCCGGGCCGTCACTTCCTTACCCGTGCCGATTTCGCCCACGACGGACACGGCGTAGCCGTACGCACTGACCATGTTTACAAGCTTATAGACGCGCTGCATGAGCGTCGACACGCCAACCAGACCGCTCATTCCCATGCGCAACACTTTGTCGTCGTCGGGTAGCATGTACGCCGCTCGCGCCCCACCTGGACGCAAGTCTATACACCTCTCCAAAAAATTGGAGAACTATCTACCAGGCCGCTACGTCGCGGCAATTTCGTTCGCGCGAGATACCTCGATCTCGCACCATTTCGCAGGTGCCTTGATCGCTGCCTGCTGTTCTTGGTTTACTGCCGCCCTGCGGCCTTGGCGAAGAAGGCTTCCTGCCGCCGCACCACCTCTTCTGTGGAAAGGTCTTCCTTGTGCGTAGCGATACCCCATTGCTGCCCGAACGGATCGGTAAGCTTGCCGTAGCGATCTCCCCAGAACATATCCTGCACGGGCATTTCGGTGCGTGCCCCGGCCTTCAGAGCCCGCCCGAAAACCTCATCCACGTCCTCCACGTACAGGTGCAGGTACGCCAGGTTGCTGGTACCGGGCGATGGCTGCGTGGGACCCATTTCGTTCATCGTGTCATTCAAGAAGATCACCGAGTCCCCGATTTTCAATTCCGCGTGCATCACCTTTCCCCCGGGCCCCATCATGCGCTCGCCCTCGGCAGCTCCAAACACGGTTTTGTAAAAGTCGATAGCCTTAACACAGTCACGGCACACCAGGTTGACTGTGATCGAATGCAATCTCTCCGGTACAGGTTTCACTGTATTCGCCATGGAAGTCCCCCACTTTCGTCGCTTATGTTTATTCCCGTCCACGCTAGGATACCGTGCGCCGACCAAAAAATCGACAATCGCGGTTCCGGCCGGACACTGCGCCCAATCGCCCGCCATATGCTGGTCAGCTGCCGCTCTTCCCGTTCCCGCCGGTCGCTCAACCCGGCATAAGTTGCTCAATTTTTCTGCGAACTGAAAGCCCTCGAAAGACGCGGAAAGCAAAGTCAGACGGAGTCTATACCCCTAAGCCATGCCGGGCAATAAGCTTACCGGGTTTTCGAGCGTCCCTGTGCTTTTTGTGCTGCGCAACAAAACCAAACACATCAGGGCAAAACGGGTGTTTAATGGCCAGGCAAAATGGCCCATCCGTCGGGTTACTGGAGAGCTTCATGAAACAAATTCTAAAGATTATCGGTATCTGTGCCGCTACGCTGGTCGTGGCCGTCATCGTGCTCGGACTGGTTTTCTTTGCCGGCCTGCAAAAGGCTGGAAGCGGTCCCTCGCTCGGAGCCGGGCTCGAGCCGGTTCAGGACGGAATGTCTACCGTATATCTGCTCGACGCCGGAAACGGCCAACTCGTGCTGGTAGATGCGGGCAACGATGTAAAAGGGACGGCCATCCAGGCCGCTTTGGCGAATCGCCACGCCACCGCGGATAACGTCGCAGCCATCCTCATTACCCACGCCCACCCCGATCACGATGCCACGATCCCTCTGTTTCCCAAGGCGGCGATCTATGCCCTGAAGCGAGAAGTTCCGCTGGCCGACGGCAGCGAATCGTTCCAGGGACCTGTGCTCCGGCTGTTTGGCGCGCATAATACGCACCCCTTTCACGTGAGTCGTCCCCTCGAAGACGGCGAAAAGTTCACCATCGGGAATCTCGACGTGACGGCATTCGCCGTGCCCGGCCACACCCCGGGAAGCGCCGCTTACCTCGTATCGGGCGTGTTGTTTATGGGCGATTCCGCGCAAATCACCTCGAAACAACAGCTCATCGGTCCCAACGGACTGTTTAGCAACGACACTTCCGAGGGCGCGGCATCACTCAAACATCTGGATCAAGAGTTGCAGCCCCGTGCCGCCGAAATTAAATTCCTCTCGACAGCCCACACCGGCAACATCGCCGGACTTGAACCCCTGAATCAATTTGCCTCGGCGACCCGCTAGAACGATTCCGCGGCGCGCAAGCCCTTTGCTTCCAACCGCGCAATTGGATTCTGGAATATCGATTGTTCTGATCGGAACTACGAGTTGGACACGCAGCCCCATTCTAGTTAATTTTTAATAGTGCCGATTTCGCGTTTACTAATCACCGCTCCATTCGCGGGGTCTTTGCTCGCCCCATCGGAGGTGTCCTGTGGAAAGATCGCTGGCCTGGACGACGGCCGGAAGCTTGAGCCGATTTTCCTGTACCCACTGCGCGTGGTCCCATCCCAACCCCAGCAAGCAAGACACTCCCGGCACGCTCGACAGCGGCGTCCTCAAACTCGTTCAACGCGCATTCTTACAGTACCTGTGTACCCGCCACCCGTTTATGCGGCCAGAAGAGCCCTTGCATCCTGCCGTTGGCCCTCAAGCCTGGCCTGGCATTTCTCACCTGCGATGCTGAAGTCGCCCAAAATTGCCGGTGTTGTGCATTCCAATCACGGAGAGACTACGAGACGTTATGGCTCCTACTCACGGCAAGCATTCCGAAAAAAAAAGACCGCTGCGCACGAAGCGCCAGCCCAAGCCGGCACCGGCGTCCCGTCAGGCAGCCAAAAAATCAGGCCCTGCCGGGCTTGAAAAGCCCAGCGAGTTCTCCGAGGTGGTTGACGGTGAAATCACCGTCATAGAGCGTCGCCCTAAGCGGTCACTCATTTTCTAACCAGACGATTGGTTTCGGATCCTTCTCGTACTAGCGAGGTGCGTTGCCTGGCGGATCGGAAAGATGCAGTCAGTCCTGGGCCTGGGCGCTTTACTCACGACCGTTGTAACCAGGGCCATCGCTCTGCCCATCAAGGCACGAAATAGTAGCTGTTCTTCGCCAGAACCACATAATCGCGCCCCTTCGCTCCAAACGATGATGCGAGCCGCACATCCAGCTTGTGCGGTTTGCCTTCGGCCCCATTGGCTTCCGTGTAGTACCCCAGCGTGTAGCGTGTTTTGATCCGTTGTAGCAACGCGCGGAATACCGTGTCGAGCGAACCCACTTCCTGTACGTCGAACAGTTCCCCGCCCGTCTGTTCCATCACCTTGCGAATGTCCACCAGCCCGCGGATTTGGCTGGCGGCGAAGCGTGTTGCCGGCGGATTGTATCCGGGTATCTTTAGATTGTAGAGTGCGGCGTCGGCCGCGATGGTTTCGGTGACGATGTCGCGAGTCCCTTGGCCGCCTGCATCTGTGCCTACATCATCGCTGATCAGGATAATTACCCGGCGCCCTTTGGGCGCTGTGGCCAGCAGATACTGGGCGGCGGCGAAAATCCCGTCGTTGATATTTGTCGCGCCGCCAGCCTTGAACGTATCGAACTGCCCGGCGATCTGCGCTTTGTCTTTCGTGAGCGGCAAGCGCAGCTCTGCGTCAGTGGAAAACGTAAACAGAGCCACTTGATCGTCCGCCTTGAGCGCCGCCAGCGTCGTTTTTGCCGCCTCCTGCAACGGCCCCAGGAAAGGTCCAATCGAATCGCTCAAGTCGAGCACCAGCGCAACGTTGAGAGGCAGTTCGTCACGGCTGAATAGCGCGAGCTTTTGGGAGACCCCGTCCTCGCGCACCTCAAAGTCGGCTTTTTTGAGATCGCCCATGATCTGCCCGGCCTTGGTCTTCACCGTGGCATCCACCATCACCAGATTCACGGCTACGCGAATCGGTTCCTGTTCCTGCTGACGACCGCTAATGGACGAAACCCACGCAACGACAGCAAGAACCGTAACAAGGCTAACCAACGGCAATCGACGGCTATAGAATCTGGGCATTGTTCGCCTCAACAAATCACCTATCGAGTTCGTCCCACCAGAATTCGCGGCCGCTGCCGAGGCGTCCGCAAGTGCTTCCTCGACGCTCATGACAAAAGCGGCCTCAGGCGGCGGCTAAGATGCCGCCTTGTTACGCCAATAGTCCACCGCCATTTGCAACCCGTACTCCAAGCCGATGCGCGGCTGCCAGGGCAGCGAACTCGCGGCTTTTGCGGCATCTCCGACAATCACGGGAACGTCGAGCGGCCGTTTAGGAAGCGTGTGCCATTCCACGGCGCCGCGGAATCCGATCATCGCGCTCAGCAAGTCGACCAGTTCGGCGACGCTGGCGCCCCGCCCCGTACAAAAATTCAGGATCTGGCCGATGGCACGCTCGTTGCCCAGGCATAAGCGGTAGGCTTCCACGTGGTCGTCGATATGCAGCCAGTCGCGCACCACCGCGGGATCGCCCAAGCGAATCGTATCCTGCCGCAGCATCTGCGAAATGATGCGCTCGACCACGAAAGACGCAGTGTCCTTGCGGCCATAGGTATTGAACGGCCGGAGAATCGTCAGCGGGAAGGCGTAGGCGTCGCGCAAGTAAAGCAAATATCTTTCCGCGGCAAATTTGCTGAGGCCATAAGGACTATTGGGATTTTGCGGTGTGTCTTCTTTCTTGGGCAGCGGCCCGAGACCGTAAGTCTCCGAGGTGGAAGCAAACAGGAAGTGCCGCAGCGCCGGAAGCTCATTCCGGCAGCTTTCGGCGAGATTGATGGCGCCTAATAGATTGACCTCGAAAACTTCATTGGGGTGATCGTAGCTATAGGCCACCGGACTGATGGAAGCGAGATGGATGATGGCGTCCGGCTGCACCTGCTTCAGCACTTGGCGCACGGCGGCAGGATCGCGCAGATCGCAAAAGACCTGCTGGACCTGGGCTAGCGCGCCAGGCAAGCGGCCTTCGGCGCGCTGGCGGCTCAGCGTAAAGAGTTGGTTTTCGGAGCTGGCCTGATCTTTGGAGTCGGATTGATTTTCGGAGCCGGCGAGGGCGGCGGCCAAATGTGAACCTACAAAGCCGGTGCCGCCGGTGATCAGAACGCGCATGGGGGAGGCGTTCTGCGGAGAAATTGGCGTACCCCCCCCGGCAGTTTGCAACTAACTGACGCGGTAGGACTTACTAAATTAGGCGTTTGTAAAATACTGAAAATAAGATGGTTAAAACGCGCGATTTGGTGTATGGAGTGACAGCTTTTGGAAATTTGCACACACCGCAATCGTGGACAAACCCCAGCAGGGAGCATTAGTCATCATAGCAGATTCGCGCCAGAATTTCAACGCCTTATTTACTAACTAGTATTCGAATGCGGGGCGTTCGAAATAGCGCAACAGCAGGCTTGCCAGCTGCGGCGGCCGCGTTCGAATAGAATATTCAAGCCGTGCGGCGATCTTTTATACTGGGTCCCGTATATTGCGCAGGCTCCAAGTAGAGCCCGCACCCGGCTT
>PLJR01000208.1 GCA_003140295.1 Acidobacteriota bacterium | reverse complement strand
TTCCAGCTGAGGCGGGACAGGTGCGGCGTGTCACTTCCGGAGCTTTCAGGTACAGCTCGGCCAATTCCCGCGCCCGGCTGAGCGCCTTGCCGTTCGGCACAACTTCGGCAACCACTCCCCATTCGTGTGCGCTACGCGCTGTCAGCGGCTGTGGGTTCAGCAGGAACGCTTCCGCTCGTCCCGCTCCAGCGCGATAGCTCCAGGTGGTAAAGATTCCGTCGCCGGGCGCAACGCCCGCGGAGAAGTGGGCCACATCCTGGAAGGTCGCACCATCCGCCGCCACAATTACACTGGCAAGTAGCGCGTAGTCGGAGTGCACGTGGGCACGTCCCTCGATAGCCGCGATGACCGGCACGCGTATGTTGGCTATATTTTCCAAAACCTGAACGCCTTCATCATGAACTTGGCTCCACACGCCGGGATCGGTGACGTCGCCAAAAGATGACCAAGCGACGTCGGTAATGAAGTCCCCACCGGCGCCCGTAAGGATTACGATCTTGTTCGCTCGATCTTGCGAAATCCGGTAGAAGGCCTCGACAAATTCCGTGTGAGATGGCGCGGTCATGATGAACGGCCCGCCGTTAGTGTGAAATTCAGTAACCAGCACGCCTTGGTTATCTCGTGTCAGCTTTAGGTTCTGATAAGCATTGAAGTAGTCACTCTGAACTTGCATCGTATTCTCCTCTCTGTGTTGCCCTGACTGCGTTCACCCAAATGTGTTATTACGAGGTCAGCACATTGCATTGAGGTCAGCACATTGCTCAGGTGGCCACAACCAGACCGCCTGCGGCACGAATGACCTCTCCGGTGATCCAGGCTGATTCGTCTGACGCCAGGAACACCGCCAGCGGGGCGATATCCGTGACGCGACCGAGCCGGCCGAGCGGCGTCTTCCCGGCCAGAACGGCGCCGGCGCCACCCTCAAAGGTTCCCGCCGCTACATTGCCTTCGGTTTCGGTATGACCGGGAGCGATGGCGTTGACGCGTATCTTGCGCGGCGCCAGTTCGAGCGCCAATCCCCTGGTCAGCGTTTCGATGGCGCCTTTCGTGGAAGCGTACAGCAGCGCTCCCGCCACCGGATGCGAGCCCACGATGGAGCTGAGGTTGATGATGCTCCCGCCGTCGGCCCCGAACCGCTTGATCGCCTCCTGCACGGCGAGAATCGCCCCGAGAACGTTGATGTTGTAGTGGAGGTGAAAGCTCTCTACGGTAATCTCCGCGAAGGCCCCGAAGCGGAATACCCCGGCGTTGTTGACCAAAACGTCCAGTCTTCCGAACGCGGAATCCACTTCTTTGAATAACCGCGCGACATCTGCGGCCTTCGACACGTCCCCCCCGACCGCGATCGCCTCACCCCTGTTGTCCCTGATCGCCTGAGCGACGCGTTCGGCGCCTTCCCGGTCGGAGGAATAATTCACGGCCACGCGTGCGCCCGCAGCTCCCAAGGCCGTTGCAATCCCGCCGCCTATGCCTTTGGAAGCGCCCGTCACGATTGCCACTTTGTTAGCCAGTCTGCTCATAATTCACCATGGTTCTTGATCCGCCTCCCCATATCCCCGAACGTCCATCGCTGTGAATCGCGCGCTCGCGCGTATGAAAATCTCGACTTACGCTCCTTTTACTAAAGAGCCCTTTTTTGAAACAGCGCGTGACCATTCAATTTTGCATCCTGAACGAATCGTCCGCAACCGGACGCTGATCCCGAGGAATGTCGGGGAAGCCCGAGCATTTCCGCCGCAAAAGCAATTCTGTCAAAACATTTATCATCGCGCGAGCTGCGCCGGCCCCAGGCAGCAGCAAGCGTTTAAACATTTTCAATTCGGATGGTTAGGGAGGTGGGATTTTGAACGCGCGCAGGAGCGCGCGGGCAGAGAGAAGTCCCAGCCTAACTTTCAGTAGCATGGGCATTCCTCCTTCCTGTGGGTGCGCTTCCGAGGGTGGCCCATTCTTGCGCTCTCCGCAAAAGTGGGGCTCTTTCCAACTCATTCCTGCCCGTGCATGGCACTGTCTCAAGAAATGAAGAGAAAAGCATGCAGCGAATTGCTGCAGTGGTGGCAGACGGCTGGGCGTTTTGCTCGCGGTTACTTAGCCGTGAACACAAGGTGAGTACAAAGGGGATGGCGGAGGGGGCGAATTCTACGCGATTGGCATAGAAGCCAAAAAATTCGCTGTTTCGTCCTGTGTTCCCAACAAGACGTTAGCCCAGGATCGCCCTCCAGCGCCCCGGAACGCCCTTAATGCTTGTGGGCTGTGGCCTGCTCCCAGTTGTTCAGGTTCACGACCACGAGCCTGGCCACCCAGCCCACTTAACCGTTATTTTGATGACATCATTATTCTTAAGAAGTAATCAGCTTCCGCGACATGAATACAGCGCTTACCAGCCCGATGCCAAGCAAGATCAGCGACGATGGCTCCGGTGTCGGCGATGGTGCCGGGTCGTCGTATGGAAACAGAAATCCGGACGCGGTAGGAAGGAACGTGTTTGTCAATTGCCACCCGGTGGCGTCTGGACCTGAAAGACTAATGCCGGTATACCAGTGCGGGTCGTTGAGGACATCCTGATCAAAAAGTGTCACTACATCACCTATGCCGTTGTCCCACAAAAACGAGTACTTCAGCGTGTTCACGACTCCAAGTTTGGTATTCAACGTTGTAAGGCCAACGTTAAAGCCATCAAACGTGAACTCCCCAACTGACCCGAACGATTCCGTATCTACCGACACAACCGATTGCGTGGTGCGGTCAAACTTTACGCTGGTGGCGAAAGCTTCATATTCCAAAGGTCCGGACACCGAATACGGATTGCCAAAAATTACCTGTCCTCCTACGCCCGAAATTGCGTCGGCCTTGGCCGGAAGTGCGTACAGCGACAACCCCAAGAATAGAGCCAAAACTACTTTCATCAGTACCCCCCTTACCGGTACTGACGCACGCCACCCTCCACTCGCATGTCGTAGCAAACAGGGCGACACGCTTTGGTCAATAGGAAAAGAAGTGCCGTAAAGTAACCGTTTTCGGGCGAAACCGTCCCGATCACGTGCCCTCACGTCCGATCCGGCCACGGTGCGGCATGTCTTTCAGTGAACGGATAGCCTCATACACTTTCGGGTGTGGGCTCTACTTGGAGCCCACCCAAATAAAAGATGCGCCGCGCGCGTGCCGGAGTGCAGGCCGTTAATCGGCTGTTAGTAACGCGGGTGGCGTTCTCTAAGGTAGTTGCTGATTTGTTCTAAATCCGCCGCGCGGCCGCCTTCAAAAACAGGAGCGTGGTTTTCCAGCCTGATAGGGATTCACGTCCACATATTGCAGCCGTGCTCCAGGCGGTGTTCTTCGAGGGCCGAACGCGCCTTGAGGCATTTCGCGTGTAGTTGCTGGGCATGCTGATGCGCGACTTTAAATTTGCTATGCGAGCCCACAAGATTGGCTAGATCGTCGGCAGC
>PLJR01000376.1 GCA_003140295.1 Acidobacteriota bacterium | reverse complement strand
ATTACCGCCAATCGCATAATGTGATTCCTTTCGCGTCACGCTCGCCGACATTTGGCCAGACATTTTCGCCTGTTCGACCCCGTTGACGAAAGAAAAAATGCCGGTCATGTTCGTTGACGCCACCTCGGAGACGCCGGAACTTACTTCAAAAGGAGAACTGCGGCCGGAACATCACGGTTCCACGCGGTACGAACCCGCCCTGATAATACCTGCAACTATAGATTTCAGCGTGGTTTACATGTCACTTGAGGATTCGGATTCTCGGTGCGCCTGCGGCCGGAGAGTGCGCTAAGTCTTATCCCACCAGTCGTAATAAGTGGAATTCGCCCACCGGAAAAAGGAAATATGTTGCCAATCCTATCGCGAGGTATCATCGTTTATACGGCTGCCCCCAAAGCGGATACCGACGCTCGCACGACTGTCGCGTTGTTGACTCTCTGGTGGAAACGTTCCATTTTGAGCAACCTCTTTGCCATTGCTCGTGTAATTGTCACCGGGCGCTCGGATAATTCGTCAGTGCGCCGTCACACCTCACTTTGGTCGGCGATGTGCATCCGCTGTATATTTGGTACCAGCGCGACCAGGAAAGCGGGCGGCAAAGTCTGCCCTGTCGAGCGACCGGCGGATGTATCGATGGGTATAGATTCTTTGTATTCAACCGGATATTTACGGCGCAAGAGGTCTTGATCTGAGGATGAGCAAAATCGGGCCGCAATTTTTCGCTGGTCTCCTTTTCGCGGACGGTGTTTTCAACCGCAAGTTGATTTTCGGCGTGTGCGTTTTGGCGCTCCTGGCCGTTATCTTCCTCAATCGTGAGCTTCGTGCTGTCTTTTGGGGTCCATCCCGGGTTGCTTCAGGGGATGCCAGCACGGTGCGTCCCATGCCCAGGAGGAGGCTATTGGCGGCGTATGCAGTGGCGGCGGTGATTATAGGAGGGTCGTTCTATGACTTCGCAGCCGACCGGGAGACCTGGCCTTTCTCGCAATATCCCATGTTTTCTTTCATTGACGCACCCCCAGACGGCAAATTTACAATTCTTCGGCTTTATGGTGTAACGCCACAGCCAAGCGTCGAATTTCCCCTGGACAGGAACGAATATCTGGAGCCATTTGACAACTCCAGGCTGCAAAACGCCCTCGAGCGCAACATTGGCCAACAACAACTCGCCATAGCCCTCAAAGATTGTCTGCAACGATATGACGCTCTGCGTGCCTCGGGCGTTCATCAGGGGCCGGTGCTCCAGAGTTTAAGGCTGTATCGCGTGACCTGGACCCCGAATCCGCAAGCCAGTAATTTGAACGCTCCAGACTCCCGGGAATTCGTCGGCGAGGTTTTCGAAAACGGGTCGAGCGAGCGATGAGCATAAAGTCCATATTGCGGCGTTGGAATCATTTCTGGTTTGAGCCCGTTGCGCCGGACAATTTAGGGCTCTGTCGAATCATTCTTTACGGGTCCATGTTTCTATTCTACGTATTCACTCCTTGGCTTTTTAAATCCTGGGGCTGGCATGAAGATTTCGCGTTGTGGGGGAACGTGTCCAGAGTCTTCTGGAGGCCGGTGTGGCTGTTGGCCACGCTGCACCTTCCGCCGCTTCCCACGAGCTATCTTCTGGTGATCCAGTCGGTATGGCGACTGGCGCTGTTCCTGAGTTGCGTGGGTTTGTTGACGCGAGTGAGCACTGCGGTGTCCTTCATTTTCGGCGTTTACCTGATGGGATTGCCGAACAGCTTCGGCAGAACGCACCATCTCGACCAGCTGCTCATCTGGGCTTTCCTGGTGATGGCCGTTTCCCGATGCGGTGACGCCTGGTCGATAGATGCATTGGTCCGCAAGGCTCGAGGACGGACGGCGACGGCGCGGCAAGATCCGCTACCAAGCGGTGAATACACCTGGCCGGTACACCTGATTTGGGTCATCTCGGCCATGATTTACCTGGAAGCAGGATTGTCCAAACTGCGGCACTCCGGAATAAGCTGGGTCACTACGGACATGATGCGGAATTACCTGATGCGTGCCTACTACCACGTTTCGGACTCCGAACCACTAACGTCCTGGGGCCTGTTCATTGCCCAGTCGCACCATCTTGCGAAACTGTTTGCTGCCGGGGCCTTGATGCTCGAGGTGGGTTTCGTAATAGCATTGTTCAGCCGCAGGTCTCGCTGGGTGCTGGTGCCGGGAGTGGTGGCCATGCAGACTGGGATAGCGGCTCTTATGGGCCCTAATTTTTACCAGATGATTATGTGCCAGGCGATGTGGGTGCCCTGGGACCGTGTGGTCCGCTGGTTGGCGGGGCGCGTTGACGACTTGGCTGAATCTGGGCAGCATCGCGGAATAGAGCGGGCAGGCCAAGTCGCAGCAATCCCCGAACCGCAATTGCCAGACACGCCGAAGGCCCCAAGCACACGCTAAAGGAGCACCGTTGCAGCCGTTGCCGCCCTCTCTCACGCAGAAGGGACAAATGTCCTCGAACGAACCTCCGTCGCGCCGCCCGGCTACGAGCCCCACGGAGGGCATGCCGGCACCGTCACGCCTTCCGTGGTCCGGGGGCGAAAAAGTCTTCGTGTTGGTGGCCTCGCTGTTGTTTCTGGCGTTGTGCATCGGCTCCATCAGAACCGCAGCCGTCACGACAAATGAAACCGTTCACATTCCCGCGGGGCTAAGTTACTGGCAACAGTTTGAAGTACGCATGAACATCCAGCACCCGCCTCTGGTCAAGTTGCTCGCAGCACTCCCGCTCCTGTTGGTGCACGCAACGCCTGATTACAGCGACGCCACGTGGAATGTTATTACCCCCGGTGTGAGCGCTGAAAACAATTTCGGCGAAAAATCTTTTGAAGCGTGGAGCAATCGGGCAGAAATCCTGTTTCTTGCCCGCCTCCCCATCATCGTGATAACGCTATTGCTCGGGCTGAGCGTGTACGAGATTACGCGCCAGTTAGCTGGGACCTGGGGCGGAGTCCTGGCCTTGACGCTGTTTGTAACCTCGCCATTTTTCCTGTCCTACGGCACGTTGGTCCTGACGGATGTGCCTGTCGTGCTGTTCGCGGTCTGGACGATGTGGTATTTCGCATCTTTGTGGCAGGAGCCGACCCGGCGCAACGCGCTGATGTTTTCGCTAAGTCTGGCAGGGGCGCTGCTGACAAAATTTAACGGCGTATTCCTGTTTCCAGCGCTACTCCTATGCTGGATATGGTTCCAATTTTCAGAAAAGGGTATGCACCTTTTTGGAACTTGGGCATCAATGTCGGCGAAAAGGTTCAGACGCGAAGGATTGGCCATCGGAGGGATCGTATTGGCCGGCCTGATCGTTTACGTCTTTTACTTGGGGATATTTCACAGAACTGACCCTCTTTCGGCAACCCGGAATGAGGAAATTACAATGGCTCATGACTCATGTCCCATCTATCTGCTGCCTCGCCTGATTAGAATTATGAGTAACCATCCGGCGCTGCAGCGGCCCCTGCTTCCCATGTGGCTATATGTAGACGGCCTCGTCTTTGTTAAAGGTTACGAGTCTAGAGCCTTCTATTTTCTCGGCCATCTGTATCCTCATGGCGTTTGGTTTTATTTCCCGGTGATCTCTTTTTTTAAACTGGCCCCCGGAATGATTTTGCTGTTTTTTCTGCTCGCGGCTCTAGTAGTGACGGATTTGCTGCGGAACAGGAATAAAGCCGTAAAGCCCTCGATTGTTCCTGCTTCCAGGCAGCGTCATCTGCAGGCGCTGCTCTCAGCCCTGGTGGTGTTTGCCGCTATTCCTATGGCCTCTAAACTCAACGTCGGAGTCCGGCATTTCTCGGTGCCCATCGGCCTGGCGATTATTCTCTCGGGTCTCATTGTGCCGTTGACGTGCGCTGTAGTGGGAAAAAGAATGCGGCCATTCGCGTCTGTTATGGTCGCAGCGCTGGCTTTCTGGTGCGTAGTGACCGCGCTGGTGTCATACCCGCACTATCTTTCCTATTACAGTCCCTTCAGGCTGAACGTCCCGAAGCAGGAAATCGGAGTCAATGCCAATTTGACGTGGGGTCAATCCGTCGGCGAGCTGAACACGTTTTTTGAGCAGCACCAAGTTGTCGCGCCTTACGTCGATACGCGCATGTCCACGGTTGATCCGACTGTCTATATCCCTGGCGCGCGTGCCTGGCAGTGCGATAACGGCGCGCCGGTTCCACGCGGATGGGTGGCAGTCTCGGCAGACCGCGTGCTCCTCCATGCGCCGGGTTGCAGTCAACTGCTGCGGTATCCCACTTTTAGTGTCGGCGATGGCAGCATAATGGTTTTCCACATTCCAGATTGAGCGCGATTGACGCGCCGCTCAGGTAGGATTCGCTGCGTTTACGGTATAAGCAGGGATGGCGTTTCTTTCCGTGCAAGACGTGCGGGCGCTGGAACACATAACGGTCCAGAGCGTGCACGGTCGAGACCAGTATTGGCCACCTCCGCGAACTTTGTTTCATTCAATGAATGACTTTTCGGACTTTTGTTCGCCACAGCTTATCCTGCGCAAGAATAGCGTGAATATGTCCGTCGTTCCGGAAACGGCTAGAAAATAATCACCAAAATAATAACTGCAAGACCGTTCTGGTAACGATCGAAGGTATCAAGAAATCGGGATGGCGAAACTTCGGCATTGGTTGCCTGTCCTGATCCAATCCATGGTACATGCAATGCGGTATTGATATTTTCCTTCGGCGCTTCACAATTGTTGTTGCACAGTTGAATAACGGTTGGCCTCAGCATTTTACACAGGCATGACTAGCACCGGCGAAGTCCATCCCCACTCGCTTTCTTCCCTCTCACCTGCGGTAGTGCCCGCGGAGGCCATGCACGAGTTGCGCGGCGTCGATAGTGCGACGATTCATTTCGTTGAGGCCCAATCTTCAAAGCGCTTTTATGCTCCGGAGCTTGATTCCCTCCGGTTTGTAGCGTTTTTGGCGGTGTTCGTTTTCCATGCCCGCGGACTGCTGTCGGACGGCCTCTCCCCACCGCTAAAGAGCATCGCTGCTATCGTCTGTGGAGCGGGCGCATTCGGCGTGGATCTCTTCTTCGTGCTGAGCGCCTACTTGATCACCGAACTTCTGCTGCGAGAGAAAGATTTAACGGGGACTCTGAATTTTCGCGGTTTCTATGCCAGAAGAATCCTGAGAATTTGGCCTCTTTACTTCTTTTTTTTGGGACTCGCTTCTCTGCTGCCCCTCGTAGTCTCCGACCAGCATTTTGGATGGAAGTATTTGGTCGGTTTCAGCGTTCTGGCGGGCAATTGGGTGATTGTCCTGCTCGGCGTCCCGGGCTCAGTCGCAAATATTCTTTGGAGCGTTTCCATTGAGGAGCAGTTTTACCTCTGCTGGCCGCTCGTGGTGAGTAAACTGTCGAAAACGCGAATGGTCGCACTCGCAGTTTCCCTTTTGCTCGTTTCCAATGTGACGAGATTTTCACTTTATCATTTCGGCCGAGCGACAAATCAGAGTGTCTGGTTCAACACCATTACCCATCTCGATCCGATCGTGCTTGGGATCTTACTCGCTCTCGTAATAGGGACAAGGCCGTCTGTCGTGAAGGGGTTCTGGCGGCTGATTCTACTGGGTGGGTCGATGCTGGCTCTTCTGGCCGTGTCAGCCTTTGCCGACCTGAATGCAAATATGCAGCCAATGTCCGCCTTAGCGCTGTTCGCCTACCCAAGTGTGGCAGTGAGTTGCCTGGCTATTTTGGTGGCAACGCTGGGCACGCGCATCCGGATAGCTCGGAGTGCCATACTTCTCTATTTGGGAAAGATTTCCTACGGGTTATACGTCTACCATTTTTTAGGTTTGTGGCTGGCCCAGAGACTATTCGGCACGCACCGTGGATTTTCGTATTCTCCAGTTTGTGCCTTAACCGCATTTGTTATGACCGTCGGTTGCGCGTCGCTCTCATATCGATTTCTCGAATCGCCCTTCTTACAATTGAAAAAGCGGTTCACGTACATTCCCTCACGCCCGGTTTAATCGGGGTGGGGCTATTCATTAATCCGTGCTGGCAAATCACAATATAAACTCCGGTAGGAGCGTCATTCTGAAAAAATAAACGGGGCATATGGACTTAGGTTGACTGAGCCCGTCGAGAGAAAACGTTCAGAAATACCTTAAGGAAAGAACGGTCTCTCCGGCGCGTAACCCGTGGAGTGCTGCTCAACGATTCAGCCGTGGCGCGCGTGACAGAATTGCGCGTCGCGCGAAATCGCTAGAGCTTTAACTTCGCAAAGATGGGCTCGGGGACCGAACGGATGATAGCCATGATCCATTTCCAGTACGAGGGCAGGTAAACCACAGAGGTGGGAGAAGTGATTGCTTGGTAGACCCCGCGACCCGCCTTCTGCGCCGATATATATAGAAAATTCTGGGGCAGGTGCTCCGTCATGGGAGTGCTGACCCAGCCCGGTTTGATCAGCACAACCTTTACGCCCGCAGGCAGCAAGCGCAATCGAAGTCCGGCAGCAAAAGTTGCTATCGCCGCCTTGGCACTGCCGTAAACGTAATTGCTCCGGCGACCGCGATCTCCTGCCACCGATCCAATAATCGCCAGAACACCGGAGCGCTGTGCTTCAAAAACCGTGGCCAGGTGCATGGATAGCGAGACGGCGCTGAAGTAATTGGTATCGAGGGCGTCGCGCAGAACCAGCGAATCCTTTTCGACCAGCGCTTGGTCGGGCAGGCTACCATGCGCGATAAGCGCCGCATCCAGACCCTGCCACACACTTGCGGCTCGATTGATGATTGCGGGATGATCGCTATACGCGTTGAGGTCAGCTTGATGAGTTTCCACAGCCTCGGCGCCACGAACTTTTAGATCCTCGGCTACCGCTGCAAGTTTCTGGGGATCACGAGCCACCAGAAAGAGCTTAGCGTGCTCGGCGGCAAAACAGCGGGAAGTCTCCTGCGCAATTCCGGAGGTTGCTCCCAAGATAAGCACGCGACGCGTCATTGGCGATTTCCGTTGGTGGGCGTAACTCTCCTCCAAAAGTCGGACTCAAACCGCGGGTCGAGGAAATTGGAAAGCTCTTTCCACTGTGGAAAGTAGGTCTGGAAGCTCTCCGCCGACATGCGCGCGTCTTTGGCCGGGTATACTACGCCGCCATTTCTCTTCATGACCTGGTCAAATCGCTCGCACAGATCGAGTGTCGGTTGTCCCTGGTATGGAAAATCGAGCGCAAGGGTCACCCCGGGGCGCGGGAAAGAGAGCAATCCGGGGGAACTCACCGAGCCAAAAACTTTCAACACTGAAAGCGTACAGACTTCGCGCGATCGGGCGATAAGATCAAGAACCTCCGCCACGACTTCCCGGTTCTGATAGGGGACCACAAATTGATACTGCAGGAAACCGCGCTGGCCATAAAGGCGATTCCATTCAGCGACCCGGTCCAGAGGGTAGAAGAACTTCTCGTAATGAACCCTATTCCGCGTGGACTCGCGAAATTGGCTATTGAAGTAGGCCCAATTGAACGCCCGCACGGTCGGCCGGCTGATCAACATTTCGGGGGCTTCAAAACCAGGTAGAGGTAATGGCCCGTGGGAATCTTGCGGGCCGGCCGAGGAGTGGTTTCCCCTAATAAAAATTCCCCGGCCGAGTTTATGGCCCGCCGAAGCACAATCGAGCCAGGCCACCGTGTACTCGTAATTTTCATCAGATGCGGCGGATAGCTCAAAAAACGTGTCCAGCTTTTCAAATCGGATCTGCTCACATTCAATCCAGGGTCCCGAGGCGCGTTTCAACTGAAACTCAGCCCAAAGAATCATTCCGGTGAGGCCGAGGCCGCCGATAGTGGCGGCGAATAAATCCTTGTTCTCCTCCGGCGAGCAAAACACGCGACCCTTATCAGAACGCAGAAGTTCAAAGCTGCGAACGTGACATCCAAAGGAACCCGCTCGATGGTGGTTCTTGCCGTGGACATCGTTCGCAATGGCGCCGCCGATGGTCACGAATTGCGTGCCCGGGGTAACGGGTAGAAACCAATCCGGAAGGCTTAGTCGCAGAACCGATTGAAGCGTTACCCCCGACTCGCATCGCAACACTCCGGTATGGGTATCAAACTGAATAAAACGGTCCAGGCCCGAAGAATCCAGGAGTACGCCTCCGTCATTCAGGCAAGTATCACCATAGCTGCGGCCCTTCCCGTAGACCAGGACCGGGTGTGAAAATTGGTTGAAATCCGGGATCCGCGATATCCATGACAGAGGAACAACCTCAGCGGGATGTGAACGGGGATAGCGCCCCCATGACGTGTATGAATTCATCGGAAGGAATCAATGAAAGTGCCGCTGGCGAGAAAGAGGACCAGAAAAAAGAAGAAGCTCAGAATGTAACTGAAGGGGTCGCTGGCCGCGAACACCACAGGGTCTTCGCTGAGTTTTCCGCGGTTTGCAAGGAACCAGATACGGGAAACCCAAAACAAGAGCATCGGACAGGTTAGCCACAGGACTTTGGGATGTTGGTATAACGCCGTCACTTCCGCGCCGTTTACGTACAGAGCCAAAACCAAAACAGATATATAGCCGCTGGTTACACCGAACTGCTGCACGAGCACGGTGTCTTGCACTCTATAGTCACGTTTCGAGGGCGCAGACGTTGCCGTCCCCTTCTTATCTTGTCTGACCAATTCCGCGTGGCGTTTGGTAAAAGCCAAACTCAACAAAAGGAACATTGAAAATACCAGCAGCCACATCGAAATGGGAACCTGAGCGGCGACGCCTCCCGCCAAAATGCGCAACAAGTAGAGACCCGTCAAGACGAGTACGTCGAGAATCGGAACTCGCTTGGCATAAAGCGTATATCCGGTGCTCACCAGGAAATAGATTACGATCATCCCAAGAAAGCCGGCCGTGAGCTGCGCCGCTACGAATAAGCCCAAACCTAAAAGCAATGGTGCCAAGCCGAAGCCGATCCACACGGGAACCTTGCCGCACGCAAAGGGGCGGCGTTTTTTTGTGGGGTGGATGCGATCCGCTTCGAGATCAAACAAATCATTGAGTACATATACGCCCGACGCATACAAAGAGAAGCTCACCCAAGCCACCGAAACTCGCATCAGCCGGTGCACATCATTCACGTCATGTGCGAGTACAAGTGGCACGAAGACAAGCAGATTCTTGACCCAATGATGCGGCCGCAAACAACGCCAGATGGACGACCAGTTATTGCCCGGCGCCTCGATCACCGCGGTGCGCGAGACGGCGTTTTCAACTGCCCTTAGGAGCTTGGGACTCCGACCCACCACAATTGCGGTACTCGCCGCGCTCCAGATGGGAACGTCGGCCCAGCCGTTCCCGATATAGTCAAACTGTCTGCCTTGAACGACCTGTTGGATGGCCTCCCTTTTTCGCTCTCCGGTGAGATTTGTCACGCCGTCGCTTGCCAATACAAAATCGAAGATGCCCAAGTGTTCTGCGATTGCTGCGGCGATTTTGGTATCCGCACCTGTCGCCAGGATTAATTTCTTGCCCCGCCGCTTCTCATCCCGCAAGAAGTCCACGACCTTGCTGTTTAACGGGAGCGTAAGAGGATTAAAGACAGCTCGGCGTGCGATTTCATGCTTAAGCGCGGCCTTGCCTCGGAGGAGCCAAAAAGGAATGAAAAACGCGTACCAGAAATGAGTGCCAATCAGCGCGAGCAACGATTCCCACAGCGAATCGCCGATAAAGATGGTTCCATCCAGGTCCGTGCAAAGGAACTCAGCGGTCGCCGTTGCAGAACTGCCGGCCGGCACTATAGGGTCGATAGTCGATCGCTCCACTTCGCACGGCCTCCCATCACAGAACTGTAGCTTAGATTAAAGCCGGCCAACACGCCATACCCGTGAAATCAAGCAGTTACGGTTATGATAGGTTCTACTTAATAGGCGTTTATTGCGAAGGGCACGTTTCCTGCCCAATAGATCTCAAACGAGGATCCTTTTAGCCTTGATGAATCGTGTTTTTTGACAGTTGCAGCACCATGTCGGACGTGAGGCTTTTCATTCTCGGCAGAATCGTGTGGAGAAGTTTTCCCCGAAATGGAGAGCTGTTAGCACACAGGACTCTCGCCATGCCCGCCAGCAGAATCGCGATTCGTTAAGCGCTATAATACCTGCCGCGGTCGGTCCTACAACAAATCAAGGTGGCCACAGTGGATTCTGTAATTGCGGGGAGTGCATTCGCCTTGAATTGTGAATTCACCCACTTATCCCCACCGAGGTCCGGAATGGGTTCCACAGTTTGGCATGGGAAACGTTTGCGCCTGTTTTCCATTCTATTTGCGGTCCTGTTGGTTGGCTGTTCCCACGACCCGAATCTGCGCAAACAGGCTTACGTTGCACGCGGGAACAAATATTTCGACCAGGGCAAGTACCGGGAAGCTGCGATTGAATATCTCAATGCGGTGCAGATCGATAACTCCTATGAGGACGCGCACTACCGGTTAGCCCAGTGTTATTTACGGCAGGGCATTTGGCGTGGTGCGTACCAGGAGCTGACGAAGAGCACCGAACTAAAGCCGGACGACGAGAAGGCGCAAATTGGCCTGGGGAATCTATTGCTGTCATCGAAGCAATTCAAGGACGCGCAGGCCCACGCAGAGGAAGTCCTGAAGCGTGATCCGCAAAGTGTAGACGGGCACATCCTGATGGCCAATTCGGACGCGGCCCTCGAAGACGTCCAGCAATCGTTGCGCGAGATGCAGACCGCGATCCAACTCGCGCCCGATAAACCAGGTTCGTACATCGACCTCGCTCTTCTCGAATTGAATGCCAAGCAAATTGGCCCCGCCGAACAGAATTTCCTCAAGGCAATATCGCTCGACCCGAAGTCGGCGCCGGCGCACCTGGCACTGGGTAATTTTTATCAGCGACAGAAACGCTGGACCGAGGCCGAACGGCAATTTCGGCAGGCGAATCAGTTGCAGCCGAAAAGCCCGCTGCCTTACGGCGCTCTCGGAACCCTCCTGTTAGGAGAGGGCAAGCGCAAGGACGCCGAACAGGTGTTTACCGAGGCCAAGCTGGCCATACCGGATGTGTCTGAAGGGTATCGCATGCTGGGCGATTTTTACTTCACCATAGGTGATCTCCCGCATGCGCTCGAGGAGTACGCGTCTCTCTACAAGCAGCACCCCAAGGATGAACGGGTGCAGAAGAATTATATCCAGCTTCTGATCCTCGGCAGCAAGCTCGACGACGCCACCAAGCTGACCGATGCCTTACTCAAGGAGCACCCGCAGGACATAGACGGCCTGATCATGCATGGGCAGATCTTGAATGCGCAGGGCCATTCAAATGAAGCGGCGCAATCTCTAGAATCCGCGCTCAAGGCGGACCCGCAAAACCCGGGGGCCCACTACAGTCTGGGTGTCACGCTGACTGCGCTGGGGGATACGGGACGGGCGGTAGGGGAACTTCAGGAAGCCGCGCGGCTCCAACCGAAAATGACCCAGGCCTATCGGGCGCTGGGAGCGGTGGCGTTGCGCAAAGGCAATATTAACCTGCTGCTACAGAGCGCACAGAGCTTCATTGCCGTCCAACCGACGTCCCCGGACGGCTACATCATGCGAGCATCAGCGCGAGCGGGTAGCGGAAACATGGCAGAAGCCGGCGCCGATCTGCAGAAGGCGACCGTACTGGCTCCCGGTGATTCACGGGGATACTCCGCACTGGGGCGGTTGCGCGCCACCCAAAACAAGTATGACGAAGCCGATAAACTTTTCGAACAAGCGCTTGCGAGGGATCCGCGGGATTTATCGGCATTGGGCGGGCTGGTGCAAATCCAGCTGGTTCAGAAACAGCCGGCGCGCGCCGCAGCGCGAATCGACCAGCAAATTGCGATAGTGCCCGACAACAGCGGCCTGTATGTTCTGAAGGGCCAGGTCGAAATGGCAATGAAAGAATTGCCTGCAGCCGAGGAGGCACTGAAGAAAGCCGTTGAACTTAACCCCTCCAGTATCGACGCTATTTTGGCTTTGGCGAGTGTGCAACTGGCCAGAGGCTCGGTCGCTGATGCGGTGGCTTCTTATCAACAAGCCATCAAACAAAATCCGCAAGACATACGTCCCTATGTGCTGTTGGGATCGCTGGAAGAGTCCCAAGGCAACTGGCAGGCGGCTCAGCAGCACTACCAAGAGGCGCTGAAAGTGCAGCCTGACAACCCAGCCGCAGCCAATAATCTGGCTTATTTGTTGCTCCAACATGACGGGAATGTGGACGTAGCTTTGTCTCTGGCGCAGTCGGCCAGGCGAGGATTGCCGGAGGCGCCGAATACTGCGGATACTTTAGCGTGGGCCTACATCAACAAGGGCGTATACGGGCTGGCGATTGATTTGCTGCAGGGAGCCATAAAGGCCTCCCCACAAAACCCCAGTTATTATTATCATCTGGGCGTAGCCTACAAAAAGAGTAATGATCCCGCGCATGCAAAGGTTCAATTTGAACGCGCCCTGCGCCTCAACCCTCCACAGGCCTTGGCAGCGGAAATTCGCAAGATGCTCGCGGAGAGCTCGAGAAGCTGAATCAAAATTATTTTTCCTCGCACGGTTTACCAAACGTCAGACAACAGCAATGTTTGAGAGAATCGGTGGGCGTTGGAAGGTGATTGATTGGCCTTTCGTGTTAGAAATATGGCCTGTTTTCTTGCGCACATGTTGAACAATATGGTTTGTAAGCTGTTTGTGTGCGGGCAGCCCAGAAAAGCCCATGGTTTGACGGGCGTTGCACAGTTTTCTTGCGTGGGTGCTTATTCGCTGTCGGAGGTGAAACTATTTTCGCCCACATTACGCACTGGCGGATGAACAGATGAAAGGCGTGGTTTTGGCCGGCGGCACGGGCAGCCGGCTCGACCCTCTAACGCGGGTAACCAACAAACATCTGCTTCCGATCTACGATAAGCCGATGATCTATTATCCCATTCAAACGCTGGTTAATGCCGGCGTTCACGAAATCCTCCTCGTGACCGGAGGGAAGAGTGCCGGCGAATTTTTGCGGCTGCTCGGCAATGGCCGCGAATTCGGACTGAAGCACCTCAACTATACGTATCAGGAAGGCGAA
>PLJR01000220.1:20785-27413 GCA_003140295.1 Acidobacteriota bacterium | reverse complement strand
GACAAGGCCAGCGCTGGCGCTCTTGTAGAACTTAATAATCAGGAACTTGCTCTCAAAGCAGAAAGTATCGTGGCCAAGTTGCGCGAGTTCAGCCATGACCTCGATTTTAAACTACGCGAATTGCAAAAAAACTCTGCTGCCGGAAAGAGCAAAAAAGGCGACATGTCGAAAGACAGCATGAGAATTATGGCAGAAGTCTCTCAATCATTCGATGAAAATCTCGCCTCAGATGCGCTCAATGTTGACAACGAACTGCGCAAGCGGATGAGCGCTGATGCGCTTTCGCATGTGGTGAGAGCCCCGGCGCTCATCGGGGGAGGAAGTCGTGTCACGTTTTTAGGGCTGATGAGGAATTCTCCAATGGAGTCCATGATGATTCCAGCAATCGCCAATGAGATGGAGCAGATGTACAAGTTATTGCCATAAGATCATCGCTGGAGAGCAGCCAGTTCTTAATTGAACTTATTCGGACTCTAATAACTCCGCGATGTCCCAAACGCGATCGGTGATGCCCGCCTGCATTGCAGGAGTAAAGCGGATCGTGCGGTGAATCCGGCAGAAATTGTAGTGCATATAGTGAATGGCAACTGCGTGCCCATGATTCTCAATTTTCTTAGAAAACCCATTCGTTAGGCGCGTGAATCGGCGCATCCCCATCCGCATCGTTAAATTCTGGCGTTCAATATAGCTTGTCGAAATGTGGCGAGGATTGGGGTTGCCAGTAATCGCAATCGGTTTGCAGTCGATGCATTCTCCGGGGCTGTACTTCGTATCGTCCCCCGCATCAGAGCCGTAAAGCTTCACGAGCATCGCATAATCGACATCTGAGCCGAACGCGCTCTCTACTGCGCTCAAATAGGCCCTATGGCCGTCTGTCGTTAGCTGCACGCGATGCGCGAGCCGTTCAGCCAAATCGTGCATAAACTCAAATGCCGTGCCAGAGCCGCGCGTTCCTATTTTCCACGTCACGACCAATTTGGTGTCGGCGCACATTGCAGCCCAAGTCCAAACGTCCCCGAATCCAAATTGGCCGCGCTTTTCAGTCGGAACATTCTTATCTTTGGCATAGCAGAATTGCCAAATCTCATCACATTGAATTCGCTTGCAGGTCAGATTCCGCAAAACCTTGTCCTGATATGCGGCACACGCTGGCCCGAGCACTTCCAGCAGTCGAAGAATCGTTACCTTTGATGCGCCAGTCATACGCGATGTGGCGCGTAGAGAATTTCCCTCTACAAGAGCAGCCACAATCTGCGCTCGCTTTTGTTTTGATAGTATGTTCATGGCGTGCATTATGCTTGAGCGCTAGTGCTTTGTCAAGCATAAAAATAGTTTTACACGCACTTTACAGCCGCTAACTTTTCTGATATATTTTATAAATGGAAACGCTGGGGAGTCGGGTTCATGCTTGGCGGCTGACCCGATAATCTAACCCCGGCGCTTTTAGGCCAATGAGAAGACTTCTTCGCCCCTCGAAAGGGCGTAGGGTTTAAGGAAACACCCTAAAACGACCCGTGACGGGGGCGGTGAAGATTTGGCACAGCGCCGCTCCCTACACGTTTCAACGCATTTATAGCACCGATATGGACCGAATTCCAGAACGAAATGAGGTTAATTATGCCGTCCGAGCCAATCAATTATGAAGCCGTGCTGGCCGACCTAGAGGCCAAGAAACAACAGATAGAGGCCGCGATTGTCGCTATTCGCATGATCGCCGCACAAGGCGGAGGTCCGCCAAACAGTAATGGATCGGGGCCGAGCGCCTTCCTTGGAATGAGTATTCCCGATGCCACTAAGAAGCACCTAACCGCAGCTCGCCAGAAACAGTCAACGCAAGAAATTATGCGTGCCCTAGAAGCTGGCGGTCTACCGGGAAGTAAGTACAGCACCGTCTACGCCGTTCTTCGTCGCCGTGAAAAAGTTGTCGGAGACATTATCAACATGAAGGGCGATTGGGCGTTAGCCGAGTGGTACCCAAACTATCGTAAGCGCGCGAAGGAAGAAGAGGAACAGGGCACCGAAGAAACGGTAGAACTAAAAGCAGAAAAGAAGTCCGCCTAGTTCTTTTCCTCTTTCGCCCACCTTGTCCTGGCGGCGTTGCTGGCGATTTCCCGACGCCGCTCAGGACTCAATTTTTCCATGCGGGCCTTTCCACCCTTTTTACCGCCTAATCTTCCTAGAGCCACCGCTGCGGGATTCTTTCGTTTCTTCGCGCCTGATATAGGAACTGGTTCAGTGGTGGATTCTCTAACCACGCGGAATGCCGCTTCGTTAAAGTCTTCTTCATGTTTATGTTTTGCCATAATCCAATCATTGCATGAGCGGGTAAGCAATTCAAGGGGGCGGAATTTCAAAGTGTACCACTACCGACGCGTGAATCGATACGAAAACGAGGTATTGCCGGCTCCGAACGGCTAATTAACCAGAACGCTTGCCAGCATCTTGCGGCTTTCGCTCAATCTCTGAAATAATCCAGGTATGATTATTGGTGAACGCCTGCGAGCCCTCCGCGAGGAAAGAAAACTTTCTCACGGCGACATCGAAGAACGAACCGGCATGCTCCGCTGCTACGTATCACGGGTGGAACGAGGCCACACGGTTCCAGCCGTCGAAACCCTCGAGAAATTCGCGCGCGCACTGGAGATTCCTCTCTACAAAATTTTCACCGACGGCGAACTTCCCGAATTCAGCCGGAGAAACCTTCCGGCCCAGTCTTCGCGCTCCCGCAAAGAAGCTCGCTTTTTCAACAAGTTCCGCCCCCTGTTCGCTAGGATGAAAGAGGGCGACCGAGCCCTGCTCATGGATTTAGCACGCGAGATGGCGGCGGTTGCGGTGCGCAAGGCGCGCAAGAAAGCCCGAGCGACAGAGCCCTCACAAAAGCGCCGCGCGAGCTCCGAACAAATGGTTGAACCAGGCGCTGAACCAGTGCGCGAATCACAAGACGAGCCAGCAGGTTGACCTTCCACGCTCAGCCCAGACCAATGCCTGCGAAGAACGCAGCGATGATGAAGTATCGATCCGAGTGGCGCATTGCCTCGGCCATTTATTTCGCTGTCGCGGGTTCGCTGCTGATTTCCGGACTCTCGCTAGCTGCGCCCAGCCGATGGTTTGTGTTCCTCGCATGGTCATTTGCAGCTAGTGCGATCGCCTGGGCTTGGCGGCCTCCTGTCGCCGCCGTGCTAAGTACCGCGGCCGTCTTCGGCCTGATCTTCTTGTTTCGATACTGCAGCTCTGTTGGGGATGGCATGTTTCTCGGCGGAGTTCTGGGCATCGCCAGCATCTTTATCATCACGACATTCCGTTTTTATCCGCTCCGCATTGGCACGGGACCTGTCTCTACTGTCGGCTCTGCCACTGACATTTCCAGCACCCCCAAGTGATACACAATCTTTGGTAACTTATGGCAATGCTTTCGCAGCTTGGGTTGAGGATTCGTCCTGGAGATCGGCGACTGAGTCTCGCACCTGGGCTGCCCATTCACCACCGGGCGCCAATCGAAGATAGGCCTGAAATTCCAGGAGAGCATCGCTTTCATTGCGCAGCCTGAGGAGCGCGTACGCTAAAACGACGTGCGTATTGGGCAGTTCGGGCGCAAGCGTCACTGCCGTGCGAGCCTCTGACGCGGCCGCTTCAAAGCGGCGGAGTCCATAATAGGCGCGGCTCAAGTCGTAATGCCCGCGGACAAAGTTCGGATTGGATCGCAGGCCGCTTAACAGATACTTCTCAGCTTCCAGGTACTTGCCTTCTTCGATCATGCAGGATCCGAGCGCAAGCGTCGCGGCACTTAGCTTGTCGTCCAAAAGAACAGCCTTTAGAAGCGGCTCTTCGGCATCGGCCCATCGCTGCATATCCATGTAGGCGGCCCCGAGAAGCAAATAGGCTTTCGCGTACGATGGTGCCAGCGCGATTGCCTTGCGAAAAGCCGCGGCGCTTTCCGCGGGCTTGTGTTCCTTCACTAAAACCGTGAGTCCCCGCTCGGCCTCTTTCCGGGCCCTCCCGGGAACGGCCAAATCCCCCACGAAAACCGTCGCATCCAGGGTCGAGGTGTCTGCGAAAGCGGGGGCCAGTTTTTGCGTGGTGTCTTTCGACGGATCGGTGGCGGCCTGAGCCTGAGCGCCAATTCCGGCGACCAACGACAACCACAATCCTAAAAACACCGGCAATTTCAAGGTGCCACAAATCATCCCGTCACGCTCCCTATGCAAAATCGGGGGATTCTAGCACCCCGTGGCGAACGTTTATGTTAGGGATTGCTAGAACTTTTCTGGCCCTGTGCAAAACACATACGTACCTAGAACAGCGCACGATACGCACGTTTTTTGTTGTCATTATTCTTGGCGCGGGAGCGCTTTCCCGCCGCCGAAGCGGTTCCCATTCGCGCCGTTACAGAATCCGGAACGTCCGTCTAAACGCGTCGCTTTTGCGACGGCTAAAGAAACGTGCGGTTCCCAAAAGATTTCACCCGTATGACATCTCCCCTGCTAAGTTGAAAGCGCTTCATACGAGTTACCCCATGCTTAAAGCGATGACATATCTTGAACAGGGTCCGCAAAGCGAACGGATGGCGGTATGCTCCACTTGCGAGGCAGTTCGCAACGAAAGCAGCACCGGTCTCGCCCCTGGCGATTCACCGTCGGATGCTTCCACTTTGCTGCTGCCGGATTCCCGGCAGGCCAGCGGGCAAGATCCAGGACGGTATCTAACCTTCTCTCCAGTCTTTACCTGATTTTTTTCGTGCTCTTTTTTGCTACGGTTTAAGTATCGCCATAAATCCTCCTCGTGGACGACAGCGCACCGGTACGCGCCGCCATCAGGCGTTTGCTCTCGGAAAGGCCCGAGTGGAATATATGTGCCGAAGCTGGTGACGGGGAAGAGGCGGTCGAAAAAGCGCGCCTGGAATGCCCTGGCCTGGCAATCCTGGATATTGAAATGCCCCGGAAAAACGGTATTCAAGCAGCTAGAGAAATCCTGAAATATTGCCCGCAAACCATCCTGATCAGCGACAGCATTCACGACGCTGCCGTTCTTATGGCCCAACTCAAAGAGGTGGGTGTCCGCGCATTCGTTTCCAAGGACCGGCTGGCCAGTGATTTGATACCCACGATACGGGCGGTTCTGGACGGTGGCACGTTTTTTCGGGTTCGAGAAGGGCGGGCAGCCAGCTAAGCTAAGTGACCTCGCCGGGGACGCGGCTGCGGCGGTGGCGGAGGCGGTGGTGGCGGATGCGTTACCGGGGGCCAGTCTCCTTTTCTTATCTCGTCCGCCGCACTGTTCATGCGGCAACCTCCTTGAGCCGGGAATACACCAATTCTTCCCACTTGTTCATCGTCTGAGGCTCATACGGCATCTCGGTCGCAACTTGGGAGGCCTCTCTGCCACGCCGAATGAGCTCATTTAGGTCATCTTCCGCATCGTCTTCGTACCAGTGGCCCCACAGGCGCTCGTACCCGCTGTGCAGATAATTCCACTCAAAATGCAGCTTAGCCAGTACGGCAATGCGTTTGTCCAGACCGATGGCGATCGAATACGCCGTGAGCACGGCAACCGTCAGCGCCTGTACTCCCGCGAAGGCCCTGGGCAAATCCGCGAGCAAGCTCGCCGTGGTCCCGGCGGACAGAATGAAACTCGCACCCGTGATCCACTGCTTGTACTGCGTATACCGGGTGGCCAGGTCCGCAAAGTACAACGAGCGTACTTCGGCTTCGGCCATTCTCTCCCAAACGCGGTGCGTGTCATTCTCCGTCAGCATTGTGCTAGCCTCGAAACTGCGCGGGACATTATACTTCGTATTATCACGACGACGCAGACAGCCCTGAAAATTCTCAGGTGAGCAGCGGCGACTAACCCGCCCGTTGCTCTTCTTCGAGCCAATCATCTTCAGACTGCTGGCGGCAATCGTCATCGTGCCACCCTTTTCCGTAACGACTTCTACGGCCTACACATGCCCACAATCATGAAGCAGCGCAAGAGACGAAAGCGCCTGAGAGATTCTTCACTTCGTTCAGAATGACAGCTTACGGCTACGACTTCTACGGCCTACACATGTCCACAATCATGAAGCAGCGGAAGAGAGCCTTTTCAGCCCTAGTGCCTTTGAGGCTGCACGACCGGCACAAAAGCACCCAACACAATTGGCTGAGCCACTAACATGTTTTCGCAAACAAAAAAGGAGATCGGACCTGGATCGGGTTTCAAGATTCGCGATGGTGCTTGGACTCGTACTCGCGACGGCGCCCCTGGGGCGCAGCGCCGATCGCGCTGCCATTGATCAGCCTATATACGATGTCGTTGCAGTGGGCCGGGCGCCCGGCAAAATCCTGCTGGCAACGCCGGCGGTGCCAGCGGAAAAGCTGGTGTGGCGATTCCGCGAAATTCCCGTCTCCCCATCGGATAGCGGTACAGTGCGCGAAGTCACTCTTTCGCCGGGGGGTACGGAAGCCCTCGTCATCTTCTCCGATGGCACCCCACGGGTTTTCGATCTGACGAAGCGGATCACTGGAATCAATTCCACGGACGCATTTCCATCGCAACACCACCTGCCTGGGCAGATGTTCCCTTATGCTTCGAACGGCAGAGTGTGCCTTTTGAATGATGCTGGTCATTTCGAGGAGGACAGGTGCAGGGCTGC
>PLJR01000220.1:0-20706 GCA_003140295.1 Acidobacteriota bacterium | reverse complement strand
ATCTTCTTCTTTGACGCAGGTTATCGATCCGCGGCTGCCCACGGAGCCGCTCGGGCAGTTTACCGACCCGGTTGTCGCCGCGCTGAGCGCTCAGTTGGACTTTACGGGGCCGCTCGCGGATAGCTCACCAGCTCTATCCGAAGCGCGCAATGCGTACATCCCGGCCCTGACTGCGCATCTCCATGAGGAAATGCCTCGAGGCGAAGTCGCGTGGTCGTTCTATCGCCTGACAGCCAACGTGGAACTCTATGCGCCAATCCTCGAGTTCGCGCCTGGCGAACCCGACTACCCGAGCGATGTCGATATCTGGGACGATATCCGGCCTCTGTCGCACGGTACAACACGGCAAGCGTACGAAACCGCCTACGCGTCCCTGGGCGACCGGCGTTGGTCGCGTTGCGCGTCATACATCCGGACGATTTCATATCCCGGAACCTGGCTGATCGAATACTGGTTTTACTATCCATTTGACCAGGGCAAGCCCCATTCGCACATCCACGATTCCGAGCACATGTTCGTGGAAGTCGATAAACTCGGCGGCACGGTGCGGAACGTTTTCGCGTCCGACCATGGTCCTTTTGTGCCCAACGACATTTATTCAACGCTGCCCAGCAATTCTTCTCCGGTGCCGCTGCCTATATACGCAATGGTTGAACTCGCGAAACACGCGATGGCGCCCGATATCGACCATGCGGGCCGGTTCTCGCGCGGGGCTGACGACAATTTACATAAAGAACTCTACTCTTCGTGGGGTCTGCGCGATCGCGACACCAAAATCCATTTCCTGATGGAACCCTACCTACAGTCCATGAGCCTGCCGCGCGATCGCAGCGGACGCTTTGCGCTGAAAGATGCGGCGAATCTGTTTCCCGGGCTCGATGTGCCTGCCGAGCACCAGATTTGCACCGTACTGCCATTCCCCGAGGATCCTCCCTGCCCGCATTGTGACGCGGCAACTGCGGCAGTGGGAATCAATCACCTAATCGATCATCCCGACGCTCGTGTTCCAAAAAATATCTTTAAGCCTTACGTATTACCCTGGCGCGAAGTTCGCGTAGGAGTGGGAATTTACGATTGGTCGCAAGGCCGGGGACAACTCTCCGTGGCGCTCGTCGGCGATTTGCGCCACATGACGGGCGGTTTGGTGCCGGCCCCTGCGCGTCTGGCCGTTGAATACATCTGGACCCCCACCGCCAGATACGTGCCGGTGCGTTTGGGTGGCCAAGGGCAATACTTGTACAGCAAATCAACGATGTATGTGGGCTTGCGTGTCGAGCGCCTGGTGACCCACGCCCAAGGCTTTTACTTTGGTGTTACCCCGGAATGGGCGAACATTTCGACGACACTTTCTAACAGCTCGATTTCACCGGCCCCGCTGCACTGGCAGTACGGCGGCTTTTCTTACCACATCGGGTATCTGGTCGAGCTGCCGAGCGCGCACAAAGGTAATTTTACGAACCAGATCGGTATTGTTATTCAAAACTCCTTTGCCGCTCCTATCTTATTTGAGTGGCGCATTAGCTTGGGCTTTCTGCGGCAGCGCGGCCGCCATGATTTTGGCGCGCGCGCGACCGACCGCAATCCCTACGAGTAGGGATTTTTTCGCTCGACGGTGTTCATCCCACAAACACAGGCTATGGAGTTATCGCCAATGCCTTCATTGGCGCCCTGGATGCCGAATTCGAAGCTGATATTCCGTACGTCTCTATAGATCAGCTTGCGAAAACGGACCCGCTGGTTTTTCCCGGCATTGAGCCGCCCGATTCGATCCGGCGCCACGTCGATCCCGGCATAGCAAAGTCGCTCGGGATTCGTTTGTAAAGCACCCGGCCCCCTGACCGATTCGACGGTCGGTTTCAGGCAATCGTTCATCAGTCTCGATACCGTACAGACGTTCCGCAAACTCTGGCGATGCCTAGAAAATAAAAGAGGAGCCATTTCGTAGATTCGTTCCAGTTCACGATACGGACAGAGTGACTTCAGTTTGCCTCCAGCGGCGCAGTTGCCGTGGACAGAGGCTCGACTTGCTCTCATCGCGATGAAGAGTAATGAACTTGACCGGCTGAATGTAACCATGCTCGCCCGCCGGTTTGAGGCCGTCACGTTCGAAACTGCGTGGCGACGTATTCACCAGCCTTAGGGACGGACGTTTTTTCTCTCGAGCCCGCCTCAGTTAGCCTGATCGAAAAACTCGGAGGGCATCGCTTTCACGAAATCTCGTCCGTCGACGCTCGAAGGATTGCCGAAGCTTCGGGTGGCAATGCCCCGATTGCACATAGCGCTCGCGGCAACCCTCACGGCCTCCCGCCCCCGGACGTGACTGGTACCGGGCTGGTCTGCCTCTCGTACTCCCGCTTAAATTGGGAGTCCGTCTTATTCCAGAAGTCTGGCTCCTCGTTATGCGTACAGAAGACTTCTCCCCACTCGTCATCGGAAGCCGCCAGCGACCAACGACGAGGCGCCGACGTCCACGGCTTCGCCAGCACGACAGGATCCTCGATGGTAACCTGGTAAATAAGATAATTCTTCGAGGGCCTGCTGAAGCTCTCGACCACGCGTTCCTTATCGCTGGGGAACCATTGGACTCCCGCCCCCGATCCCGATCCCCCTCCCACCCCGCTGATGTTCCTGAGTCTCGCGTCAATGGCGATCACTTCGACGACCAGCGTATCTCCTTCCCAATGAGCCGCCGAATCGCCATTGAATGTCGGATCCGGATCCTTTGGATGGACACGTCCATTGGTATATATCATGCGAACGTCGAGGGGATATTCATACAAAATCGCCAACCTCCAGGGCGTTTGAACCAACTCCATGGGATCGTGTTGAATGATTTGCTCTAACGTCACGCTAGGAGTTCCGGCCTGATCGCAGTTTCCATAAGGGACTGATTTCGTGTATTTATTGGCCAGTCCAGGCCTAAAGGAGGGTGCCACCTCCGGCGTCTCTTTGGGATCGAACTGCCTCATGGCTAGTGGGTCGACCGGATACGCACCCTGCAGCATTTTTCCGGCGCTGTTTGGATACCAACGTCCAGTCAGGTCCGGATGCCCGTCCGCCATGTGGGGCGTCGGTCCACCCGGAGGCAACGCATGCACCTTGTCAAAGCCCCCAGCTATGGTTACAGGAGCTTTCGCTCCTTGTCCCGGCGAATTCTGGGCAAACGCGGGCATGAAAACCAGGTACAAACCCGCCAGCCCCACTCCAGCACCCCCAGCGCAGCAGCCGAACCATCGCGCTATTCCTCTCATTCCAATTCCTCCCGCATTTCAGGCTTTCCGACAATATTCACACAGTTTCATAAGGTGCCCGTAATTCCAGCCCTCAAAATTCAGAACGCTAACGCCTCGCCATGCCGCTTGCGCCAATAAGCTATGCGATGCGAAAGCGACCTAGTTCTGTACCGGCTGGGATGCCCACAATACCCATAAGCGGAAGTTGGCAGAGTATACTCCTGTCAGGCTTGTGTTAGGGAGAGTTGGCGGGGCTGCGAGTTAACTCCTGATAAGTTCTATAAAAAGGGGGAAGTCAAGAAAAAACACTTCTGCTACGGTCGGAGTTTTTCCTTGCTGCCCACCCACATGATCGAACCTGCGCCTTCATCCGGAATGGATCGAATGGGCTCTGTTTGATTTTTTCACGCCCCGTGATTGGCGGCATCCACACCAGCCATGTCCGGCTCTGCGTCTTCGTAGCCAGATCTTTCCATAGAGAAGCGTCTTGTCGTATGCTACCCGCAGTTCAGAAGGCGGAGCTAATATGCCCAAATTTCTGATCGAGCGAGAAATCCCCGGCGCTTCCGGAATGTCCCGGCAACAACTCCAAGCCGTCTCCGAGAAGTCCTGTTCAGTGCTTCGCAATCTGGGGTCCGAGATCCAGTGGGTCCACAGCTACGTCACCAGCGACAAGATATATTGCGTCTATATTGCCCCGAACGAGCAAATGGTGAGGGAACATGCCCGGCTAGGCGGTTTCCCCGCCAATCGTGTTTCAGAGATCAAGTCCATTATCGACCCGACCACCGCCGAACCGGCCTGACCGCAAGACGCAAATCCGACGAGGAGAACGGACATGGAGCTTTGCCGCCCCGACCCTACTTTCTACCCCTCCCCCAAAATGGCAATGCAGGCCCCGCCGGAGAAGCTGGCGTTCGTCGCTATGATCAATGCCGAAAATGATTCTCGCCCCGATGCCTTGGCAGTTGTGGATGTCGATCCGGATTCTCGGGGCTACGGAAATATTGTCGGCCAAGTAGATATGCCGAACGCGGGAGACGAGCTGCATCATTTTGGCTGGAACGCTTGCAGCGCCTGCCTGTGCCCGTAGCCCCGCATCCGCATATGGAGCGGCGCTATTTGATCGTGCCCGGCATTCGTTCTTCGCGCATCCACGTTATCGATACAAAGCCTGATCCCCGGAAGCCGAAAATCGTCAAGGTTATCGAACCCGAAACGCTGGCGCAGCGCGCCGGGTACAGAAGCCCCCACACGGTTCACTGCGGCCCCGAAGGCATATTCCTCAGCGCCCTTGGTTCGCCTGGTGGCGATGGACCGGGCGGTGTCTTCGTACTGGACCCGGACAGCTTCGAAATTCTCGGTAAATGGGAGCTTGATCGGGGTCCCCAGTTTCTTGCTTACGACTTTTGGTGGCATCTGGGACATGACACGATGATCACGAGCGAGTGGGGCACGCCGAACATGGTGCAAACTGGCGTGAACCCGGAGATTCTGCTTGAGGGCGGATACGGCCACATGCTCCACCTTTGGGACTTGCGCCGCCGGCGCCATATTCAAACGGTCGACCTGGGAGCGGAAAATCAAATGGTGTTGGAACTTCGACCGGCGCACGATCCTGACCGCGCCTACGGTTTTGTTGGCGTGGTCGTTTCGCTCAAAGATCTTTCCGCTTCGATTTGGGCTTGGCATCGCTCTAATGGAAAGTGGGAAGTGCAGAAGGTGATCGAAATCCCCGCCGAGCCGGCCGATCCGGACAAGTTGCCGCCGCTCCTCAAAGGCTTCAAAGCCGTGCCTCCCTTGGTGACGGATATCAATTTGTCGCTCGACGATCGGTTTCTGTATGTGTCCTGCTGGGGCACGGGGGAATTTCAACAATACGACGTCTCTGATCCGCTTCACCCCAAACTGACTGGGTCAGTGCATCTGGGCGGAATTGTGCGCCACGCGTCGCACCCGAAGAACCCCAAGGCGCCTCTGAATGGTGGCCCGCAGATGGTCGAGCTGAGCCGCGACGGCCGCAGAGTTTATTTCACCAACTCGCTCTACGCCCCCTGGGACGCACAGTTTTATCCTGATGGAATTCGTAGCTGGATGGTGAAGCTGGATGCCAAACCCGAGGGTGGCTTGGCGCTGGACCCGAAATTCTTTCTTGAATTTGAACGGCTGCGCGGCCACCAGGTTCGCCTAGAAGGAGGGGATGCGTCCTCCGATTCCTACTGCTACTCGTGAGCCTCGTTCACCCGTCGGCGTGGGTCGCGCTGTTTCTTCTTGGCGCCTACCACGGTGTCAACCCTGCCATGGGGTGGTTGTTCGCGGTCGCCCTCGGAATGCAGAAAAAGACCGGCCGTGCGGTTTGGCTGTCTCTAGTGCCGATTGCGGCCGGGCACGGCGCTGCGATCGGCCTCGTGGTAGCCGCCGGTGTGCTCGCGAATGCTGCGCTGCCGATGAAATATCTCAAACCTTCGGTCGCGTGCATTTTGTTGTTTTTCGGCCTCTACCGGCTTTTGCGAAGGGCCCACCCCAGAGGCCCCGGAATGCAGGTAGGGTTTCGCGACCTTTCCATCTGGTCCTTTCTGATGGCTTCCGCTCACGGTGCTGGCTTCATGCTTCTGCCCGTTTTTCTAGGAATGTCAACGATGACATCTGCGTCTGGACCGCTCGTTTCTGGACAGCATCCCCATATTGCAGGCTCCCCAACTCCGTGGATTGGATTGATGGCCGTGATTGTGCATCGACGGGGTATCTGCTGGTGACGGGACTAGTCGCATTCGTAGTCTATGAAAGGACCGGATTGGGCCTCTTGCGGAAAGCATGGCTGAATCTTGATCTGGTCTGGGCACTAGCGCTCATGGTCACGGCTGTGCTTACCCTTCTGATACCAGCATAGGATCGTTTTGCACAACGTTGGTTGCCATCGGTGGAGCCTTGTTCGTCTCAGCCCTGCTCTCACCACCGTTTCAAAATCATTGCCTTTCGGCCTCGTCCTCTTCGATTCGTTCAACTGCTGGATTTTGTTCGCGTAGACCTTGGTTCAAAACCCTATCGGAGACTTTTCTTTTCAAGTTCAGGGCACCGAGATCGTAACGTTAACGTAGTATGTGTGGAAGGCCGCAACCGTTGATCACACAATTTGAGTGTAGAGAGAAACCGGTGTTCGCAAACACACTCAGATCCTCTGATTAGCGACCCGACATATCGGTCTTGCAAACAGGGATTGCAGCACACAAACAATCCTTGCGTACGGCATACATATATAGTAGATGTAATTACACCATTAGGAGAACGCTGTGAAATTGCCGAAACTCACTCGGCTGGAACTGCAAATTATGGAGGCGCTATGGAGCAACGGGATCTCCTCCGTTCGAGAGATTCAGGAGGCATTCCCCGCCAAAAACAGGCCTGCTTACACCACCGTGCAGACTACGGTCTATCGTCTGGAAATCAAGAAGGCCCTCCGTCGTGTCAAGAAAATCGGCAACGCGCACGTTTTCGAACCGCTGATCTCCCGGCAAGCCGCACAACGCCGGTTGATTGACGAACTGCTGAGCTTGTTTGGCGATCGTATTCAGCCGGTCATGGCTCACTTCATTGAATCCGGCAAATTTACCAAGAAAGACGTGCAGGAAGCGCAGCGCACGCTTCGAAAACTCGCGAAAAAGGACAAGACCCCATGATCTCAACATTTTCGTTTTCCGCATGGGTGACCATCGGCCGGCTGGTGGGCGACCATCTTTGGCAGTCGACGCTCTTTGCCGCAGGCGCAGGCCTTGTGACGCTGGCGTCTCGTAACAATCGCGCGCAGGTGCGTAACGGGCTGTGGCTTGCAGCGTCGGTGAAGTTTCTCATCCCCTTCGCTGCATTGGTCGCGGTTGGCAGCCATTTCGGCTGGCGGCGGCCCGCTCCGTTCGCTCAGAATTCACCGCCGTTCGTCATCAGCATGGACACAATGAGTCAGCCGTTCTCGCGTCTCGCGGCAGAAATGCCGCCAGCTGCGGTTTCCCACAGCACGGCATCCACCGTTCCGATCCTTCTCTTTGCGATCTGGCTTTGCGGGTGTTTTGTGATTCTCCTGACGTGGTGGACGCGTTGGCGGCATGTCGCCGTGGCCGTTCGAGAAGCATCACCCGTTCTGCAAGGCCCCGAACTTGACGCGCTTCGCCGTCTTGAGGCCATCACCGGGATCACGAAACCAGTGGCTCTCGTCTCATCGAGCACATCACTGGAACCAGGAGTGTTCGGAGTCGTAAACCCCATACTTTTGTGGCCGTGCAGCATCGCCCAGCGCCTGGCGAACACGCATATTGAGATGATCCTCGCGCACGAACTGTCCCACGTTCGTCGTCGCGACAATCTTGCGGCGGCGGTTCACATGGTGGTCGAAACCCTCTTCTGGTTTCATCCCCTGGTCTGGTGGCTAGGTGCGCGGATGGTGGACGAGCGCGAACGTGCCTGCGACGAGGACGTGCTGCTGCTAGGCGGTAAACCGCAGGTCTACGCCGAAAGTGTCCTCAAGGTTTGTGAATTCTACTTGGAGTCGCCGGTCGCCTGTGTGGCCGGAGTAACCGGCTCAAGTCTCAAGAAGAGAATGCAACGCATTATGAGTAACCATGTTGGACAAACCCTGAACGGCTGGAGAAAACTCTTCCTGGCAGCGGCAGCAGTTGCCACGCTGGCTGTGCCGCCTGTCGCCGGCGTGCTGACCGCGCCGCGGCTACTGTTCCAATTAGCGGTGGTGCCCGACTGGCAGGCAGCGGCAGGAAGCAAGATGGCGTTCGATGTCGCTTCGGTGAAGCCCACCCAAACGCGCGGGCGGCCGACTTCGAACGTTCCTCTGATCGGTGAGGCGTATGCGCCGACGGGAGGCCTTTTCTCGGCAACCAACACGTCGTTGATGAACTACATGAGATTTGCATTCAAAGACATCAAACTCGCATACCAGGCGACGCCCGATGTTGCAGGGGCACCGGCTTGGATACGAACCGACCAGTACGACATTGAGGCAAAGGCGCAAGGCAATCCCACGAAAGATCAGATGCGCCTGATGATGCAATCCCTAATGGCGGATCGCTTCAAACTGACTGTTCACCATGAGACAAGACAACTTCCAGTGTATGCGCTGGTGCTGTCAAAAGGAGGAAAATTCGGGCTGCAACTTAAGCCGGATGATGGGTCATGTTCGAGCACACCAGCCGACATTCAGGCCATTAATACAGCCCCGCAATTGCCACAGCCCGCGCCGTCGGCGGAATCTGCGAAGCCGATTCCGCCGATTCCGTGCGGTGTCCTCATACCCGTGCCTGCAAGCGCCCCCGGCCGCCTTCGTATCGCTGGACGAAAGGTCAAGCTTGCGCTGCTCGCCGAGATGGCGCCTAACCCCACGAGTGGCGTGGACCGTCCCGTGCTCGATCACACGGACCTTGATGGGACTTTCGACATAAGCATCGAGTGGGCGCCAAGATTAAATGGACCTGCGCCACCCGGCTTCACGCCTGACGCGGACGGCCCAACGTTCACCGAGGCTCTGCAAGATCAGCTCGGCCTCAAACTGGAATCGCAAACGGGCCCGGTCGACGTGCTCGTCATTGACCACGTGGAGCACCCCTCTAAGAATTGAAGGCAAAGGCTTGATTTGCGTGTATAACGGGCATCATGGGCTCCGATTAGTGACAGGTGGAGCGGTGGATTATGAGAAGCCGTGCGTGGGAGATACCAAGGATCTGGAGAAAATTCTTCTTAACGATTGCTGGAGTCGTGGCTCTGGCCGTGCTGGTTGTCGTCAGCGTGCTGCCGGCGCCGCGGGTATGGGCTCAAGCACCAGAAGCTCAATCGGCTCCGCAAGCCGCGGACAGGCCGGTATTCGACGTTGTGACGATCAAGCGGAACAAGTCTGGCCCTTCATAATACCTAACTGGGGCTCTGCGTGAAGATGGTAACAATATAACTATGGACATGCTGGGGGCGCAGTTGAACCAGTCTGTGGACCGCACGGTAGTGAACCGGGCGGAGCTCAGCGGGGTTTTTGATTTCACCATCGAGTTTGCACCCGAACTGGGTCCCGGTTCGCAACCTGGCATGACAGCGAGCGCATCCGACCCTTCGGGGCCGCCGTCACTCTTCACGGCTTTGCAGGAGCAACTCGGACTCAAGCTCGAATCGCAAACGGGACCAGTCGATGTCCTGGTTATCGATCATATTGAGCAGCCCTCGGAGAATTGAGGTCTGTGTATGAGGGACCATGCTGAGTGGAGAAGGTTCTTCCTGGCAACAGCCGGAGTTGCGGCGCTGGGTGTGCCATTCATTGCAGGTCTAATATCTGCGCCACGCCTGCGGGCTCAAGGGCTGCCAGCGCAGTCTCCCGCAACGCAGTCGTCCGCGGTGCCTCAGTGGCAGATCGCCGCCGGAGGCAAGATGGCGTTCGAGGTCGCTTCCGTGAAGGCGGACAAATCAGACGCAAACCCGATCGCTAACTTTCCACTGACGTTTGTCGACGATCATCCTTCTACTGGAGGCCGTTTCTCCGTAGTTAATTTCCGGCTGAGCAGCTATATAGGGTTCGCATACAAACTTACGCCCAGCCAGCAACAGCTCGTGCGGCCCCAACTGCCAAAGTGGGCCACCGCGGAATCGTTTGACATCGAGGCAAAGGCCCAGGGCAATCCGAGCAAAGACCAGATGCGCCTGATGATGCAGTCAGTGCTTGCGGATCGCTTCAAGCTGGCGGTTCACTTTGAGACGCGTCAAATGCCTATGTTCGCGCTCGTTTTGGAGAAGCCCGGGAAAACGGGACCTCAGCTCAAGCCGCATATAGACGACCCACCGTGTGCTGGCTTCACGTCCCCGCGAGTGGAGGATGACGGCTGGAACACACCGTGTGGTGGGCTCGGGGCGTCCTCCATATCCGGCCGAATGCGCATGGGCTCACGAAATCTGACCATGGGACAGATCGCCGATTTTTTGCCCGTGATCGGGACTTTGGATCGCCCTGTACTGGATCGGACGGGACTCACCGGGAGTTTTGACTTAAGGATTGAGTTTACGCCCGAGCTCAATGGACCGCCACCAAACTTCCAGCCCGACCCATCGGGACCAACGTTCCTGGAAGCTTTACAAGAACAGCTTGGACTAAAACTCGTGCAGCAAACGGGACCTGTCGATGTACTCATCATCGACCATGTGGAGGAGCCTTCGCCGAATTGACGGCAATGTTTTCTCGTGTTCATTTTTCAAACCGTACTTCTGGTCTCATTCGCGTCTATCACGGGCGCATGCTCCGATTCAAGTTAGGCAAACAATGGAGCGGACAAATGAGAAGTCAGTGGAATAAGATCTCCTTGACGATGGCTGGCGTGGTGGCGCTTACCGTGTCAGTTGTCTTCAGCGTAATGCCTGTCCGTCAGCTGTGGGCCCAATCACCGTCGGTCAATCGCAGGATCGTTTTCGCGGATCGGCCTACATTCGAAGTCGCTTCTGTCAAACCAAACAAATCCACGGATTTTCGTAACATGCAGCTGCCGCAATTTCTTCCTGGCGGCAAACTCGTCATCAGGAATGTTCCTCTCCAGATGATCGTTGCGGCGGCATATAACCTTCCGTTTCAATCAACGCGCCTAACTGGAGGCCCGGAATGGGAACGCGCCTCAGGCAATAAGTACGACATCGAAGCAACAGCGGAAAAGGGCGCGATTGCACCGGGTATTTCGACGAGCGATCGCAATAACCAGCTCAGGCTGATGCTGCAGTCCTTGCTCGAGGAACGGTTCAAATTGGTCATTCGCGGTAAGCCGAAAGAGCAACCGGTGTATGCGCTTGTCGTTGCGAAGGGTGCGCCGAAACTCCAGAAATCGAAACTCCAGGAAAAGGATTGCGTTGAAGCCCCAAGCGACTCACAACTGAAATGTCACAGCATTAGTGGTGGGCAGGGGCGTGGAATTCACGGCGACGCTGTGGACATTGCCGACGTCGCTCTCTTCGTCCAGAACTGGACCGACCTGCCAGTGGTGGACAAGACCGGGCTCAAAGATCTTTACAACATTCAGACCGACGGGTGGGTACCGATGCGGCAAAGGCCGCCCGCGCCGGACGGAACTCTTCAGGGCGGAGATGCTGGTCTTTACGATCCGGACCGTCAAACGCTATTTGATGTCTTCACTGAACTCGGCCTCAGAATGGAATCGCGACGTGCCGTCGTTGATATGTTCGTCGTCGAACACGTGGAACGGCCCTCGGAGAATTGACGTCTTTGGTGGTAGTACGTGGTGGTTGCGGGCTCCGATCTCAGGACAGGAATGGAGTGGTTATGAGAAAGCATGCCCTAGGCATGCGGAACGTAAAGCGAAGCCCCTCCCTCGCAATGGCCTCAGCGTCAGTGCTTGCAGTAACGTTTTTTATGGGCGTGGTGATGTCGCCGCTAAGGGCCCAATCAACGTCAAGCCACGCGGAGGAAGCTCAGCCGCCGACACCCCAGTGGCAAATAGACGCTGGCGGCAAAATGGAGTTCGACGTTGCTTCGGTGAAGCAGGATACTACTCCCCTCAGCCCGCAAACCGTGAATTCAAACGTGCCCTTGGGTCCTCAGGATATGTACTCTCCCACCGGAGGCCTCTTGTCGGCCACGAATTTTCCGCTGCTTCAGTACATGGTGTTTGCATACAAGCTTACGTCTACCCAATTTCAGTCCGTGCAGTCTCAGCTGCCGAAATGGGCGACTACCAATCGATACGACATCCAGGCACGGGCAGCGGGCAACCCTACCAAGGACCAGTTTCGGCTGATGATGCAAGCTCTCCTCGCGGACCGCTTCAAGCTGGCAATTCATTATGAGATCAAACAACAACCGATCTTCGCACTCGTATTGGACAAGCCCGGGAAGCTAGGCCCGAAAATCCAGCGACATCCTGAGGACTCACCTTGCTCTACCGCGGGTGCCGCGCCGGGTGCACCGACACCAACGGTTGCCGGCGGGTTCCCGGAGTTGTGCGGTGCGTTCTCAGGATGGCCAGTATCCGGTCGCATCCACGTTGGCGCGCGAAATGTGCCCATGGAAATGATTGCCACGTCTCTTACGAATCCGCAGCTGATTGGTGCAGATCGGGCAGTAATAGATAAAACGGGACTGGCTGGGAAATATGACTTCATCGTGGAATTTACACCCCAGATTAACGGCCCCTTGCCGCCCGGCGTGAACTTCCAGCCGGATGAATCGGGGCCAACTTTTCTCGAGGCTTTGAAAGAACAGCTCGGGCTCAAGCTCGATTCGCAAACCGGCCCAGTCCCTGTCATCGTAATTGATCACGTGGAGCAACCCTCCGAGAACTAACGATGATGCCTTTGGCGATCAAGAGCGATTGAAGAAAGGTTGGATTGCTTGCGTCGGAGGCTGTGACTTTTTTGATTTTTTGCGAAAAGTGATGCTGAAAACAATTGCCTTACACGCGAAAGAATCGCCTTTTCGCAATTTAGTCACACCCTCTCGGAATGACGCCCGTGGGGACAGAGCGCGTTGTTCGCTTCAACTCCGCGTGGCGGTCTGCCTGCTGGCGTTGGCACTGTCGGTTCTCGATCTGCGCTTGTTCGCGGCTTCGGAGCATCTTGGCCAGGTGACGTTCGGAGGGCTGCCGGTTCCCGGCGTGACCGTGACCGCTTCACAAGGTGACAGGCACTTTGTTGCTATCACCGACCAGCAAGGCATTTATACGTTCGCTGGCCTCGACGATGGCGTATGGAAGTTCCAGGTAGAGATGCTGGGCTTCGCGCCTCAAACACAAGATATTGCTATCGCAGCGGACGCGCCGAGTCCTGTGTGGGAGCTGAAGCTATTGCCGCTCGAGGAGATTACCCGATGGATTTCTCCCGCCAATTCAGAGAGCACACAAGTAGCGAGCCCGCCCTCTTCGCAAGGTGATAAAGCGCCGGCAGCCGTAGCGTCGCCAGCGGCGAAGCCGCCGAGTGGCTTTCAGCGTACTACCGTGAACGCCGCCAGCAATGCGCCGCCACCTCCGGCCACCGAAACAGGTTCTCCTGCGAATGATGCTTCCAGTGACCTTACGCAGAGCGCCGCGACGGGCCTTCTCGTAAATGGCAGCGTGAACAATGGCGCCGCGTCGACGTTCGCGCAAATGGCCGCATTTGGCAATAATCGCAGGGGGCCTGGGTCGCTCTACAATGGCGGCCTCGGGGCGATTTTCGATACTTCCGTGTGGGATGCCCGCCCGTTTTCGCTGACCGGCCTTCAGACACCTAGGCCAGCGTATAACGATGTGCAGATTGTGAGTGCACTGGGCGGGCCGTTTGGAATTCCGCACCATCTGATCAGAGCGTCGAATTTCTTTGTCGCGTATCAGCACGCAGCGAATGACAATGCCACCGTACAATTGGGACGCGTGCCCACGCTACTTGAGCGCGCCGGGAACTTTTCGCAGACACTGAATGCTTCCGGTCAGCCCACTCGAATCTTCAATCCCGGCACCGGCTTGCCTTTTCTGGGGAACGTCATTCCGATAAGCTCGCAGGCGCAGGCGCTGCTAAGCGAGTATCCAGTGCCAAACGTGCCCGCAACCGGCGTTTACAACTATCAAGCATCGGTTCTCAACTCGAGCCAGCAGGATAGCGTGCAGGCTCGGATCACGAAAAACTTCGGCTTTAATCAGTCCCTGTTTGGCAATTTGGCCTATCAGCGGGCGACGACGCAGGCCACTAATCTCTTCGGCTTCCAGGATTCCGCGAACGTCTCTGGCGTGGACTCCGCTCTCAACTGGTCGCGCCGCTTCAACCGGATATTGGGCGCCCAATTCTTTTCCATTCATTTCAAGTACGAGTTCAGCCGCCTGGCAACGGACGTGACACCTTACTTCGCGAATCGTACCAACGTGTCAGGGGCTGCCGGCATTTTGGGAAACGACCAAGAGCCTTTGAACTGGGGGCCGCCGAACCTGATCTTCTCTAGCGGCGTGGCTGGACTTTCCGAACCCGAATTCAAGCGGAACGTGAGCCAGACGCAGGCCTTTTCTTACGACAGCTTGTGGAGCCGCGGCCGCCACAGTGTCGCTTTCGGAGGAGACATCCGGCGACAGCAATTCAACATTTTCTCGCAGCAAGATGCCCGCGGAACGTTTGCTTTCACTGGCTCGGCAACACAGGCCATAGCCAACGGCCTTCCCGTCGCCGGAACCGGATCCGATTTGGCGGATTTCCTGCTCGGCATTCCGGACACGGCCTCGATCGATTTTGGAAATTCCGACAAGTACCTTCGCGGGTGGATCTACGACGCCTTTGTCAATGACGACTGGCGGATCAATTCGGGAATCACGCTGAACGCTGGGCTGCGCTGGGAATATGCGGAGCCCCTCAGGGAACTACATAACCGGCTCGCGAACCTCGACATCGCGCCCGGTTTTATCTCGGCCGCCACCGTCGCGGCGGGTAGTCCGACTGGAACCGTCACCGGTCAGGCATATCCCAATTTTCTGTTGCGCCCGGATTATCGCGGTATCGAACCACGCGTTGGTGTCGCCTGGCGTCCGAGGCCCGCCTCCCCGCTGCTCATTCGTGCGGGTTACGGAGCCTACGACAACACATCAGTGTACCAGGTGGTTGCGACTCAACTGGCGGAGCAGCCACCGTTTACCAAGTCGCTCAGCATACAAAACAGCGTTTCCAAGCCACTCACAATGGCCTCCGCGTTTAACGCGGCTCCATCGGGCACGCCGAGCACGTTTGCGGTTGATCCGAATTTCCGCGTCGGTTATGCGCAGATCTGGGACGTTTCCGTGCAACAAGACTTGCCCGGTTCCCTGATCATGTCGGCGACTTACCTCGGCACGAAAGGAACACGGTTGATGCAGGAAGATTTGCCGAATACATTCCCGCTTGGCGCGACGAATCAGTGCCCAGCCTGTCCGGCAGGTTTCGTGTACCTCGGCTCGAACGGCAACTCGACCCGAGAGGCTGTTCAAGTCCAACTGCGCCGCCGTCTCCACGATGGTCTTACGGCCACTGTCCAGTACACTTACTCGAATTCCATTGATGACGCCAGCGCGTTCAGCGGAGCGGGCCTGGCGACCGGAGTGAGTTCGACTAATCCGACCGCCGCGCCAACCACTTCAGCGAGTTCGAGCAACGCGAGTACCGGAGCCGCCGCGCCGGTCAGCGCAGCGAGCTCGAGTGCTCCATCCATCGCGCAAAACTGGCGCGATCTCAATGCCGAGCGCGGGCCATCAACTTTTGACCAGCGGCACCTGCTGAATTTTCAGATCCAATACACCTCTGGCGAAGGCATTCGGGGCGGCGGACTCCTCAGCGGATGGCGGGGAACGCTCTTGAAGGAATGGACATTCACCGCCCAACTCGCCGCCGGCAGCGGGCTGCCGCTTACACCTGTGTATTTGAGCAACGTGGTAGGTACCGGGGTGACCGGGACGATTCGCCCCAATTTTACCGGCGCGCCTGTCAAAGCCGCGCCTGCGGGATTCTTTTTGAATTCCTCAGCTTACACCGCTCCTGCGCTTGGACAGTGGGGTAACGCTGGCCGCGACTCGATTACCGGTCCCGCGCAGTTCGGGCTGAATGCCTCGATCGGCCGCACATTCAGATTGAGCAATCGGCTTAATGCCGACTGGCGGATGGACGCGACCAACCTGCTGAATGCTGTGACCTACACCGCCTGGAACACGACTGTGACGAGTCCGCTGTTCGGCCTGCCCAGTCAGGCGAATACGATGCGCAAGTTGCAAATTACTTTTCGGGTGAGGTTCTAAGCCATGCGCCGAATGGTTTGTCTATTGTGCGTCGTGACACTTTGCGTTCTAGCTGTAGCGGCGCAGCAGCCGACTGCGCCAGGATCACCTGCACAAGGATCTCAAGCCATTCGAGTTGCGACGAAACTCGTCGTCGAAGAAGTTACGGTCAAAGACAAGGGGGGCAAGCCGATTGGCGGACTGACTGCCAATGATTTCACTCTCACGGAAGATGGCGTGCCCCAGACCATCAGTTTTGTTGAGTTTCAGCAGCTGCAAGCTGCGGTCAATTCTGCGGAGCTAACACCATCACCGGGTTCGGCTGTCTCGATCGCTCCACCCGTCACGCAGATGAAGATTGCGCCAGAGCGGCCGGGCGATTCGCGTTACCGCAACCACCGTCTACTGGCTTTGTACTTCGATATGTCCACCATGCAGCCTGCGGATCAGCTGCGCGCTTTCGACGCTGCGGTGAAATTTATTGACACGCAGATGGATCCTTCAGTTTTCATGGCGGTCATGACCTTCGAGGGCGGCGCCGTGCGCGTCCGTCAGGATTTCACCGGTGACCACGCACAAATACGGAAAGCGATGGACAAGCTCATCGTTGGGCTGAGCCAAGGATTCGATGAAACGACGAATGACGACAGCACAGCCGACACCGGCGCCGCTTTCGGGCAAGACGACAACGAATTTAACATTTTCAATACCGATCGCCAGCTGGCTGCTCTCCAGACGGCCGCGAAGATCCTTGGGACGCTCAACGAGCAGAAAGCCCTTATTTATTTTGCCAGCGGGTTGCGGCTCAACGGTACGGACAATCAGGCGCAACTTGTCGCCACCACCAATGCGGCTCTCCGATCAAACGTGTTGCTCTATCCGATCGACGCACGCGGATTGGTGGCACAAGCGCCGCTCGGCGACGCCACGACCGGATCGCCTGGCGGCATCGGCATGTTTTCGGGAACTTCAGCGCAAGCGGTGGTCACGAGGTTCCAGCGCTCCCAGGACACGCTCTACGCTCTTGCGAAGGATACGGGCGGAAAGGCCATGTTCGACAATAATGATCTGTCGCTGGGCATCAAACAGGCCGCGGAAGCCATGACTAGCTACTACGAGATCGGATACTATCCCACGCACACCGCCTTGGACGGTCGTTTCCGCCGGATCAAGATTTCATTGAAGGAGGGTTTGTCTGCGGACTTGTCTTATCGCCAGGGATATTTTGCGGACAAGGAGTTCGGCAAGTTCACATCCGCAGACAAAGAACGCCAGCTCGAAGATGCGTTGATGCTGGAGAATCCAGTCACAGACATTACCATCACGATGGAGGTGAACTACTTTCAACTCAACAGCGCAGAATACTTCGTCCCGGTGGCCGTCAAGATTCCCGGAAGCGAATTGGCTTTGGCTCGGCGCGGGGGAGCCAGCGAGACGTTGATTGATTTTATCGGCGAGGTTAAAGATGACTTTGGCAACACCATTCAAAATCTGCGGGACAAACTGAACATCAAGTTAAGCGATAGCAATGCCAGCCAGCTCGCCACGCATCCGATCCAGTATGAGACCGGATTTACTCTGCTTCCGGGCAAGTATGTCATCAAGTATCTCGCGCGCGACGCCGAGACCGGCAGAATTGGCACCTACCAAATGCCGTTCACGATCCCGAACTTGAACAAGGAAGAAAAGCGCGTTCCAATCAGCTCCGTGGTTCTGAGCAGTCAACGCGTGCCCCTGAGCGATTCCATCTACAACGTAAAGCAAAAGATTGACGCCACAGCCGCCAATCCGCTGGTTCTGGATGGGCAAAAGCTTATTCCCAGTGTAACGCGCGTGTTCAGTAAGAGCCGAGACCTGCATGTATTTCTTCAGGCTTACGAGCGGGCCGCCGCAAGTACGCAGCCGATGGTGGCTTACGTAAGCTTCTATCAAGGGCAAGTGAAGGCCTTTGAAACCGCACCTCTGGCGGTGACCCAAGGATCGGATGCCAAATCTAAAGCCGTACCGCTCCGATTCAGCCTGTCGCTCCAGAAGCTTCCGCCGGGCCAGTACGAATGCCAAGTGACCGTTTTAGATCCAACTGGGCAGAAAGCCGCGTTCTGGCAAGCCCCCATCGTGGTCATACCGTAGCGTCGCCAGCCTGTCGTTCGCGAATATCCATTGATCCCCCCGGATGCGCGTGAGCCCGCGAGGCGGCGGGCCGCGTGAACCCAGAACCTCGCCAACCTTACCAGAGGCTCAGCTCCCGCGTCGGACCCATGTAACGATACCTCCACCTTTTACGTACACGGGATTGCACTGTACATTCGTTAGTCTTGACCGTCCGTATTTCAAAGTCGATGTATGCACACCTAATCCCGGCAAGCCAGTGCGATGCGATTGAGCGGTTAGGGGATCCTTCAATCGTTACAGGGTGCCGATTGATAAAAATAAGCTCTTAATTTATTTGTGCTAAGTATGTTGGCGGAAGCGTGTGGGAGTCGAACCCACCATTCCTCCCGCGAAGGGAGGGATCGCCGAGTTTGAAGTTCGGGAGGATCACCGGACCCCTTGCGCTTCCCCACGGATTATGGAGCGGGCCGCACCGCGATTCAATCTTTTGCCGAACCCGCTACCCGCAATGCGCGCATGAACTCGTGCAACTTGGCTGCCGTGCATACCTATCGCGCCCCGGCTCCAAGCAGAGTGAGCGCCGCAGCAACCGCGCGCGCTCCTGGCAAAGTGGGAGTACAATGTAAATACTGCGATTCTGTCGGGCCCTCCATTGCGGGAGCCCGCTGATCGTCCCCCGCATGGTCCATAGGTGGAGGTAACCGCCATGCTACGCGCCATCGCCTCGAAAACCTTTTTCAGTCTCATAGTTATTGCCGCACTGGCCGTTACGCCGCATGTCGTCTTCGCGCAGCACGGCGGCGGAGGCCATGGCGGAGGCGGCGGGTTCCATGGAGGCGGTGGCGGAGGATTTCGCGGTGGCGGTTCAGCCGGCAGGGGCCGCTCGTTTGGCGGATCAACTGGTAGATCGTTTGGCGTTGCGCCGTCGGTACCTCGGTCCCCCGGTGGCAGTTCCTACGTACGGCCCGGCCAAAATTCTTATCGTCCGAGTGCCGGAAATGCGTCGGCTTTCGCGGGCGGTGCGCGTTCGACCGGAGCCATGCCGGCGCCGTCGGATGGACAATGGCATCCGTTCGGTCCGAAGTCCTCGTCAGCACCAAATGGAGGCAGTGGCTTTGCGGCCGGCATTTCTCGGGCGGCTGCGCCCGCAGGCGGGCCAAGCGCGGGAGCGGTTACCCGAAGCTTTGTCGGCCAAGGCAATGAGATTCGTGAGACGACACCGCGATCCGGCGTTTCAGCGGCCATACAGCCATCGCCGGGAATAGCGGGAGTTGGTGGCGCTACTGCCACGACTGTCTCGCACATGAGTTCGTTCCAGTTGGGCGGTTCGACGCTCGCAGGTTCTCGTACCTGGAATACCTGGAATACTGCGCGCCGGCCGATCTTTGAAGGCACGCACGTGGGCGGGTTTGGTTCCTTCGGCAGGTTCGGTTCTTTGGGCGGGTTCGGTTCTTTTGGTAGGTTCGGTTCCTTCGGGAGGTTCGGTTCCTTCGGTTCCGTCGGCCTATTCCCCACAGGAGGCCGGAGGTTTGGCTTTGGCTTCAGGCGGTTCCCGATATTCCGGCCCTTCTTTGGTTTCGGCCTAGGCTTTGGATTCGGTTGGGATTCTTGCTGGGCCTGGGATCCGTTCTGCTTTGATTCATTTTCAGCTTGGCCGCCATATGGCTACGCCTATCCGCCTAGCGTCGGTTACGACCCGAATTACGTTACGAATGTGCCGGACTACACTGCGCCCCCAGGGCCCTCCCTGTCCGCGGGTTCGAATTCTGCGAATCTGGACGGAGGTACCAGCGCAAATGCCGCCGATGGCAGCACTGCGCCAGTCCGCGCGGTGTTTATTTATCTGAAAGATGGCACGTCATTTTCGCCCAGCGATTACTGGCTTGCCGACAACCAGCTTCATTACGTGCTGGGAGGCGCCGAAAGCACCATAGACATCAATCGCATTGACCTGCCGCGCAGCAACGATGAAAATCACAAAAATGGCGTAAAATTCTGGCTGAAATCGGCGCCGAATCCGAGTCCCGCTCCGTCAGACGCGCCGCTGCCAGCCGCTCCCGATAAGCCTGTTACCGATGCCCCATCGGGCCCGCCAGCGAATGATAGCGCCCGATAACGTCTAGCAATCGCCCCCGGCGGGCAACGCCGCGTCGATCCCGCATAGCCCTCACAAGGCGACCGCGATACAGCTAGTCTCTCTTACCGACCGCCCTCATCAGCTCCGCCATCGCGACCTTGCGGCCGTCCGCCGGATAGTGGATGGGAATGATCGTCTCAACATCAAGTTTCAGCCGTTCGATGTTCTCCATAAGATTGGTGTTGTTGGCATTGGGGGGATTGGCCGGCGCCGCGTTCGGTTGAGCCGGTGGATTGAATGCGTCTGCTTCGACCAGAATCTTCTCTTTGGGCAGATAAGCAACCATCAGGCCATCATTATGGTTGCTACCCTGGAGACGGTGCAGCTCAATCACGTGGTTGCCGTCCGTGAGAACCTTCTTATCTCCCACGGTTTCGATGGATATCTTCTTTTTCACTTCCGACTGCCGGTCGGGATTGAGCGTGTGCGGCTGCGCGAAGATCTTCTCGTAGTAACCCTTATTCCCCTCGTAAGTGATGATCGTGGCGCC
>PLJR01000231.1:635-4990 GCA_003140295.1 Acidobacteriota bacterium | reverse complement strand
GGCTACGGCTTCCTCTCCGAGAACGCCCGCTTCGCCAGGGCCTGCGCTGACCATGGCTTCAAGTTCATCGGCCCCAGCCCCGAATCGATGGAGATGATGGGCTCCAAGACGCGCGCTCGCCAGAACATGAAGCGCGCCGGCGTGCCCTTCGTGCCCGGCTCGGAGCATGGATTGGACATCGATGCCGCCGAAAAGCTGGCGGAGCAGATCGGATATCCCGTCATGTTGAAGGCGGCGGCCGGAGGCGGCGGCAAAGGCATGCGCCTGGTGCAGTCGGCCGGGGAACTGCACTCCGCCTACGAAAACGCGCGCAGCGAGGCCCAGCGCTCCTTCGGCGACAACGAGGTGTACCTGGAGAAGTACATCATCAATCCGCGGCACGTCGAGATGCAGATCTTCGGCGACGAGCATGGCAACGTGGTTTATCTGGGCGAGCGCGAATGTTCGGTGCAGCGCCGCCATCAGAAAGTGATCGAGGAAGCTCCCTCGGCATTCGTGACGCCCAGCTTGCGCGAGCGCATGGGAGAAGCTGCGGTGCGCCTGGCGCGCGCCGCCTCCTACACCAATGCCGGAACAGTCGAGTTCCTGGTGGATGCGGAGCGCAATTTTTATTTCCTCGAGGTGAACACGCGCCTCCAAGTCGAGCACCCGGTTACCGAAGCCGTCACCGGCATCGATCTGGTGGCCTTGCAGCTCCGCGTCGCGGCGGGTGAGCCGCTGCCATTTGCGCAGGAGGACGTGGCTGCACGGGGCCACGCCATTGAATGCCGCATCTATGCCGAAGATCCCGCCAATAATTTCTTTCCTTCACCGGGTAGGATCGCTTACTGGCGTGCGCCCGAGGGCCCGGGAATTCGCCTGGATGAGGGCGTGTATCAAGGCTGGACCGTGCCGGGAGATTACGATCCGCTGCTTAGTAAGCTCATCGCTTGGGGCGGCGACCGTACCGAAGCGCTGGCGCGCCTGCGCCGGGCCCTCGACGAGTTCGCGGCCGCTGGAATCAAAACCAATCTCGGCCTGTTTCGCGAAATTCTGATTCATCCGGATTTCTTGCGCGGCGAGGTGCATACCCGCTGGCTCGACGAGCGCCTGGATTCGTTGTGCGTTGCCGCCGCGGCTCTGGAATCGCGTCCCGAGAATGTTCCGTCGGCGAATTCCCTGGCCGATTCCCTTGCAAATTCCGACGGCGCGGCGCGTAATTTGCAGCGGCCCCCTTCTCCGATTTTGCCGGACAGCTCGGCAAGTATTATCGACGCGGCGGCTATTGCCGCCGCTCTCTGGCACCATCTGCACACCAGCACGCCACGCGATGCGGCCGCTCCACCCGCTGCATCGCGATGGAAACTTGAGGGCCGCCGAGAACAGCACGGTCACGCCCCGGGGAGCGACGTATGAAATGGGTCACCCGCAAGGATATTAAAGTAGATCGCACCGCGTGCCCCTGGCTGATTCGCCGGTTCCTCGATCCGGAGGCGGAATTTCTTTTTGTCGAGGAGAAAGATGTGCTCACCGCCGCGGCCCGTGAGGAGGCTGTGCCTTTCGACTTGCCGCGCCATCCCGAATTGAAGTTCACTCACCACGAAGGCCTGTGCACCTTTGAAGTCCTTCTGCGCGAATTCGACCTCGACGACCCGGCACTCGCCCGCATGGCGAAGATCGTGCACGCCGCGGAGTTACGCGGCCAGGATTCAGCTGCGGAAGGCCCGGGACTCAAAGCCATCGCCGAAGGATTTCATCTTCTCGCCGTAAACGACGAGAAGCGCCTGGCCTGGGGTTTCCCGGTTTATGACGCGCTGTATGCCTGGTGCCAGAAACACCCTCACGTCAAATGACCGCCGCCAGGACACGGGCCAAATGAAATATGAAGTTCGCGTCGGCGCTGACACGCGCTCGGTCTCGATCGAGCGCAACGCCCAGGGCGAATTGCGTGTGGCCATCGAACGATCCGCGCCCAACGGCGCAGGCGCTAAAGTTTTTGCCGCCGTCGAAGTTATCGAGATTGGCCCCGGCAGCTTTTCGATTTTGTTCCAGGGCGCATCCTTCGACGCGCAAGTCATTTCCGAAGCTGGGGGCCTCGCGGTTTTCTGCCGGGGCCGCGAGTTTCACGCCACCGTGCGCGATCCCCGCGCCAGGAGCGGGGCCCGGGAAGGGACCTGGAAAAAAACGACCGGCGGCTTGCAGCAAACGCACGGCCGCCAGGAAGTCGTTGCGCCCATGCCCGGCAAGGTCGTGCGCGTGCTGGTCGCCGCCGGTCAAAGCGTCGAAGTGGGACAGGGCCTGGTAGTCGTGGAAGCGATGAAGATGCAAAACGAAATCCGCGCCACCAAAAGCGGGCACGCCGCGCGGCTGCTCGTGCGCGAGGGCCAAACCGTAAGCGCCGGAGAGCCTCTGCTGGTCATCATTTGACGGGCGTTGACAGCGGCCCTGGTCTTGATAGGAGAAGATGGGAATTAAACGTGAACGCTGGCGGGAACTACGGACCTACCCGGGAAGCAGGCGCGCCTGCCGGCTGCGAGGGCGAGGGCGCGCTCGCGGGAGATATCGCGGCGCCCGGCTTGACAATTTCAGGTAGCTTGCCGGCCGATTCCATCACCTGTTGCGCCAGGTAATTGGTGACCTTGGATTCATCGCGCGCCGAGGCCAGATAGGCCGCGCGCAGCAGTTGCTCTTTGCGATTTCGCAGCGTGTCGCGAATGGATTGCTGCACTTGGGGATCGGCGATGTCGCGCTGTCCCGGCGACTCTTTGGCGATGAGCTTCAGAATCCGATACCCGTCGCGCAGTTGAATCACTTCGCTGGTTTGTCCGGCTTTGAGCGTCAGCACCACCTTCTTGAGCGCGGGGTCGCTCTGATTCAGCGACGATTCGGGAATGAAACCGAGATCGCCGCCGGACGATGCCGTCGCCGGGTCCTCGGAATAGTCCATGGCCATCTCGTTGAAATCGGCTCCCGACGCAAGCCTTTGGCTGATGGCGGCGGTTTTGCGGCGCGCTTCGGCATCGGTGGTGGCGTCGTCGTTTTTGCGGTTGCGCAGCTGCGGGTCCTTGCGCGGCGTCACCACGATCTGCGCCAGGCGATACTGCGTTTCGGCTACATTGAACTGCGCGCGGTTCTGATTGTAAAAATTGGTGACGTCTTGATCGGTGACTGAAATCTTGGCCACGACTTCGCGATTGATCAGCTTCTGGACCGACAGCTCGCGGCGAATGTCCTGCTTGAGATCATCCACCGAAACGCCGCGATCTTTCAATTGCCGCTGAAACTCGTCTTCGGTGTAGGGGCTCTTGAATTCGGTGAATTTATCTTCCACCTCGCCGTCGGTGGCCTCGAGGCCCAACTTCTTGGCGCGTTGGATCAGAATATCGTTGTTGATCAGTTCGTCGACGATATTCAAGGTGAGAGAGAGCGCTTCATCCTGCGAGGGCGTTTGGGTCTGGGTATTCAGGCGGCTGTTGTAATATTTTTGGACTTCATCGCGATGAATTTGCTGCCCGTTGACCGCGGCCCACACGTCGGGCGCGGGCGCCGCTTCACGCTTGCATCCCGCGAGCGCGAAAATAGGCAACAAGGCCGCCGTCGCGGCGAAGGTGCGCTTCCACGCAGGGGAACCTCGGAAGGGTATGATGCTGGTACCGCGATTCAAGCAGCCTTCTTCACGCGGCCGGCGCGAATGCAGGCCGTGCAAACGCGCATTTGTTTGCGCGCGCCATTCACCAAGGCGCGCACGCGGCGCAGGTTGGGGTTCCATCGCCGCCGCCGCGTGTTATTCGCGTGGCTGATTACGTTTCCGTATTGCGGACCTTTGCCGCAAAGCTCGCATTTCTGGGCCATAACCGCTCTCCAATCCAAATTCCTTTTGAGTGACGGCGCATTTTATCAGATTGGGCCGCCATAAAGCGAATTCCCAGCGGGGGCATGAATAGCTTGGCGAACTGGACAATTTATGACGCGGGCTCCAAGTAGAGCCCGCACCCGTGTGAGAAAAAAGAGCGGTCAGGCAGCGATGACCGAGGAATAAGAGAGCCGCGGCCGCGGACGCGCGTCTAGAAAACGAAGGGCAGCCGCCGGCATCGCTGGCCGATTGGAGAAGGAGCTTTCTTACTGTTCCTTTCCCTGGTTCTTATAATCGTTGAAAGTGATGTTGTCTTCGCAAATCATTTCGGTGATATGCCAGTTGGGCTCGAATTCGAGTTCGCGGAAGCCTGACCATGTGCGCGTATATGTCTTCGGATCGTCGACGGTAATATCCACGCGCAGCTTGTCGTGCTCCGGCCGTGTGATTCGCTCGATTACGTGCATTTGATCGGAATGCGGCAGGCCGGCGCGGTCGACCCAAGTCTTGTCATTAAAACCGA
>PLJR01000231.1:0-625 GCA_003140295.1 Acidobacteriota bacterium | reverse complement strand
ACTCCGGGAGTCTGCACGATTTTCGTGGGGAAGGGATGAACCCAGATGCGCGGAACGCCTGTGGGGAAGCAGCCGATTTCTTTGCCGGTGGTCGGATTAACCGGGTCTGTCGAATCGACTACAGCGCGCGGTCCCCACGACGGCTTGGTCTTTTCATATTGCTCCTTGCCCCAAGGCGTCATCAGCGGGACCACGTCTTTATGCGAGGCGAAGGAATACCCCGAGTACTCTCGCGCGGACGGCGGCATTTTCGGCTCCCACTCGCCGGAAATATCAGGCTCGCCCCAAGCAGTCTTGGCCATGGCACCGGTGGATTTCGCGGCGGCCTGAGGAACTGCAAGGACGAGTTTGCGCTGCTTTGCCGCTCCCATGCTACCTACTGTGCTGCCCGTTTGGGCGAGGGCGTAGGAACAAGCAAGAACTGCCAGCAACGAAACTAGCCAACTGATGGGTCGTGCGCGCATGGGGAACTCCTTCTTTTGCTTACGGGGTGTCAATAAAACATCTACTCGCTTGGCCTATTGTTATCGCTAGGCGTGCAACACACAACTATGCCGCCCACGCCGCATACCGCGACGCGAGTCGCATCTTTGCCAGCCCAAAATGATTTGCACAGGCAAGAATG
>PLJR01000153.1 GCA_003140295.1 Acidobacteriota bacterium | reverse complement strand
GCAGATCGGGCGGCGCGAATCCACTCCTGCCACGTCTGTGTGGCAACGAAAACGGCAGGCGCCCGGAGCTCCGCCGTTCGGGCTCGCCGTATCCACGAGCGGAAGAGCAATAGCGCCAGAATTGCAGCGGCACCCAGCAATAGGATCCAGAAAAGCATCCGAGCGGCCAGCGGATAGCCCCCCAGTCGCCCCAGCAATCTGGTGATCATCTGCAAAGCCCAGGACCGGGCGCGTTGCTGAAGACGTTCCCAAGCGCTCGGCGTGTAGTCTGTACGAAACTCGCTGCGTGCGAGGATACGGCCGAGGGCGGCGCGCGCCCCCGCATCGCGTGGACTAGCCGCGGAATCATACCCGCTAAGTTCCGAGGCTAACTCGTCCACCCGTTCCCGAGCCTCCCCAATGCGCTCCAATCGCCGCGCGGGATCTTTCACCGCCTCGTCCAATAAAGCCCGCAATTGCGCAGTAGACACGTAATACTTGCGCTCGGGCGTGTCGACGACCCACTCAACAGGCAGGCTTGACTCCAGGGAAACGATTGAATCGCGGCTCATCGTCCCTGTCGCCGGCTCGTTCTGAATTTGCGCGAGTCGAGTTTGGAATGACCGGATATCTTGCGGAACTTTGGATTGCGAAACTTGGGGCGCAAAAACCGAAGCGGATGACGCTTGGGCGTGGATGCCGAGCGCTATCAGCGAGAGAAATAAGAGGCCAGCAGGCGAGAGTCGTCGGAGGACTGGCCGTTGCAGACACCTGCGATCCAGAGAGTTCGCCTTCAGGCACATTCCTCGGGGACCGTTACGGCGCGCTGGAAGCGGTACCGGGCGCGCTGCGCAGGCCGGCGGCAGGATTTAGCATCATTTGCAAATCGAAAGCTTCCTTGCGCACACGCAGATCGAAGTAGAAGACGGAAATAGCGATCATCAAAACAGGCGTGATCAACACCCCTGCAAATTCCGTCGAGACTTGCGTGATCGCCACCCACATCCTCATCATCGCGGGATTATTGCGGGCGGCAACCAGTCCTATAGATGGAGGCCAGGTGAACACCGCACCGACGGCGATGGCCAATACGAAATATAACAGCATGATCATAAAAGCTCGCCCCGCGCTGCCCCTGGTGAGCGCCAGGCTGCGCTCGAGTGCTTTTCTGGCCCTGAGGTTTTCTAGGACGGCCGCGGGAACCGATACGATTAAGCGGCAAGCCATGTAAATTCCCGGAATTATCAGCAAGAACAGCCCCCCAAGCGTGACCAGGAACGTCAGCACGGTCACACCAAACAAAATGCCTAGCTCATCGCTCACCATGCGAAATGAGCCACTGATGGTCGTGGGTCGGCCCATATACAGATCGGCCACCGCCGAGACGGTAGCGCCCTGAATAAACAGGTAGGCAATGATGCTGACGATGACCAGCGTCAGTCCCACACCGATGCTAGCTCCCGCGCCCAAGGGAGTCGTGGGCGCAACCGCAACGCCTCTGGGAGAGCCTGGCATGTTCCGGATTTGGCTCGATACTCCCAGGAAAATCTGCACCAGCCGCAGCGCTAGGACGAGAAGCCGGGGAATTGCCGCGATTCCGATAAACAGGCTGAAGTTCTCGCGATATAAGGAAAAAGAGCGATCGAGGATTTCGCCCAGGGACAAAGGGCGCAAATCCAGGGTGGCCATAGGAGGCCTCCTTGGTACAAACCGCTGCTGCGTCAAATGGCGCGCCGAACTTTACCAGAATACCGTCGCAAGAGACAAACTTTTACTAGTCGGAGAATAGCTTAGAGGACTGTAACTGCAGAAAACCGCAGGGATAAGGGCACCCGACAGGAACCGACAGGGGACGCTCGCGAATCAAGATGGGCCGGTTCGCGGAGCATCCCCCGCCGGACAGTGGATTTAGGAGCCGCTGCTGCCGCCACTTCCGCTGGAAGAACCGCGCCCGCCACCGCTACTGCGACCCTGTCCGCTGCGGCCTCCGCTCTTCCCTGACTTTTTCGAGCCGCCGCTGCTTCGACCGCTATTGCCGCTTTGACTCTTTTCTCGATCATCCTTATTTGCCATGATTATTCTCCTTTATTTACTTACAGACTCGGAATTAATGTCAGACACCAGTAGAAATCTTTAACTAGTAAGTACCCGCGGCTTTCCCGCGGCGCATTGTCGAGGCTGCACCGGTGTCAGATTCGCCAGCCGCCTCGAAATTGATGTTCTTGGAGAGTTCAGTCAATTTCTTGTCAGTTTCTTTTTCTTCGTCAAGTGTTTGCTCGAGCAGACTGGCGGCCTGTGTGTTTCCCAAAATTTCAGCAAAGGTGCGGACCGTGCCGTACGCGGCGATTTCATAGTGCTCGACGCGTTGCGCGGCCGATATGAGGGCTGCATCCAGTACCTCTCCCTCGAAATCTTCGCCCATAATGTCTTTCCCTTCGCTGACCAGCCCCTGCATGCCTTTACACTTCTTGCCTTTGGCCTTTTCGCCCAGCTCGTTGAAAATCTGCTCCAGCCTTTGTGCGTGGTTCCTGGTCTGCTCCAAATGTTGTTCGAACCCAGCTCGCAGCTGCTCAGACGTCGCGGATTTAGCCATTTCGGGCAGTGCCTTGATCAACTGATTTTCCGCGTCGTAAAGGTCTCTCAGTTCGTCGATGTAAAGCTCCCTCAAGTCGTTCTGTTCCATGTCGCCCTCCTCTATCCGGCAGTGAAAACTTCGTTCACCTTACGGAGCCCGGGAAATAGCAACAATCCATGGAAGCTGGTACGGGTTTGTCGGGCTTTGCTGTAGGAGCGGAGTCGCGGCGCTAACTGGACTCCAGGATTTCGATCTCGGCGCCCACCGCCGGGCGCCCGAACTCCTCCCAGGCGCTCCCCGAGCGAAAAAATAATTCCATCCAACGAATTTCGTGCCTTACCTCGGCCTGGCGATACGTCCAGCCGCTGCTGCCGGGGGAGAACGCGATCTGGCCAGATTGGACGTCAAAGCTACCGTCGCTGACGATAACCCGCTTTTTTACTTGGCCGATACGCACGGAAATAATATGCCCGGGGATGTCATCAAAGTGAGCTTGTGAAATTGAACCGCCCGCGGTAACTGATACCTGCAACGGAATAGTGGTCTTGATGTTTCCATAGCCATCGATATATGCGACGGAGCTGGCCGGCACATCGGATATTTCCGAAATGGGAATGTTGCCCGCCAGCAGGCTGGTATTGTTTGCGGCGAGGGCCGCGACAGCGTTCGGGAACACGTCGCGAGAGCGAAATTGCGATCGAGAAGGCGCAATCGATACCCACCTCAACTCCGCAGCTACGTCGCGTATGAAGGAAAGGCAATGCCCGGCATGGACGCCGACAACCCTCACGTCGTTGGGAAGGCGCGCATAGGCCAGCCGCTCTTCCGTGGCAGCGTCCGAGCTCGGGGTGTCTTCCGCGCGTGGCGCCACGTTGTGATAAATCAGAGCGCCGCCATCCGCGGCGTTTAATCCCAGCTGCGCAATGCAAAAACCGGCGGCCAGCGTAGAAAAGGGCGGAACAGTGGTCAGCACTATTTCACAGTCGGGCAACGCCTGCTTGAGCCTCTGAATCACCTCGGCAAACGCCAGGTCGCCCGCGCCATAGTCCGCGATGATGTGTAGAAGCATCAGTCAGGCGCCCTGATTCATTTCCGGACCGGCCGGCGAAAGATCATGCGCGAGCTTTTCTTTTTCCGTTGCTGTGGGCTTTCTTGCGGGCACGGGCCATGCACTGACGGATAAGTGCCGTGGCGCGATCGGGTCCGTGGATTCCGAGAGGCTCGAATGTCCTTCCCTGTGCCTGGTTGTACAGGACAAAGAATTCTTGAATGTCAGCGGCTATTTTTCCCTCCAGCCGCGTAACCAATGCCGCCGGTTCATGTTTCTTAGCCGTAAGGGGAATGCCGATCAACCTGTCGTTCCGCACGGTCGTTTCCTGGTCGCTTTGCTTGGCCTCCAATACACCCAGGAGACGGGTCAGAATGAGGCATCCTACAAAAGTGGGTTGATCTGCCAAAATCATAATGTCGAGAGGATCGCCGTCTTCGCCCAACGTGGAGGGTATGAAGCCAAAATCGAACGGGAAAGCGAAGCCGACAGGCATGTTTTTGTCGAATTTGAATACGCCGGCCTCCAAATCATATTTGAACTTCATGCGCCTGCCCTGAGGCGTTTCAATGATGGTGTTAACGGCGCCGGAATCCGAGTCGAACGCGGGAAGCCCAAAAATGTCGGGACGCGGCATGGAGTCCAACATTGTCAGGGGACACCGCATGTCGAACCATCGGGTATACGCGGTATTCTGCGGACGATCGGGTATAGGCTCGTCTCGCTGTCCCTGCTTTTCTGCGACCGAACTCGCGGGCGTAGAATAACTCGATGGCCAAACCACGTCCCCCGGAGACGCTGAATTCCAATGCGTCGTGCCTGTTCTGCCAGATTGTCGCCGGCGAAGTTGCGGCCAAGGTTGTTTTTGAGGATGCCATCTCGCTGGCCTTTTTGGACATCCGGCCGCTGTTTGCCGGCCATTGTCTGCTGATTTCCAAGGAACACTTTCAGACCTTAGGAGATCTTCCCGACTCGCTGGTCGGCCCGCTGTTTATAAACGCCCAGCTTTTGGCGCGCACCGTGCAAGAGGTGATGAAAGCGGAGGGCACCTTCGTCGCTATCAATAATACGATCAGCCAGAGCGTGCCGCATTTCCACATTCATATTGTTCCCCGGCGCAAAGGTGACGGTCTGCGCGGGTTTTTCTGGCCGCGCCAGAAATATGAAGATGTGGAAATGGACGCCGTGCACCAAGCCCTGCTCTCCCGGACCAAGACATGATCCCGGACCAACCGGCTGGCGTTTCAACCGCACAGCTGACTGCACAATCACCCGCACCAATAAACGACGCGTTGCCGATCCCCCAAGACCATTTCGTTGCGCCGCGCCCCGCCCTCAACCGCCTGTTCTTGTTTCTGCTCGTCCTGGCCGCCGCGATTTTGCGGTTTGCGGCGCTGGGCCGGCAGCCTTTATGGCTCGATGAAGCCGCGGACGCGGCGTTCTCGGCGCGCCCCTTCTGGGATTGCATATTTGCCGAGACGGTCCATCCCCCCCTTTATAGAATGCTCCTGCATTTCGTCGTCCTGCGATTTGGCGATTCCGCAGCCGTTGAACGCTTGCTTCCCGCGGTGTTCGGAATTCTCGCAGTACCCCTGGCCGCCATCCTGACGCGCCGCTTTTTCCCCGGTGCGGAAATAACCGCCGCGGCGCTAACGGCGACCTCGCCTTTCTTGATTTTCTATTCGCAGGAGAATCGCGATTACTCCCTGTTTATTTTCCTGGCGCTCCTATCCACCTGGGCGTTCTGGAATTTCCTCGAATCGGGGCGAGGGTTACCGCTTTACGGGCTGCTTTCGGTCTTTCTTCTGTACACCCATCACCTCGCAGCATTCGTACTGCTGGCCCACGAAATCGTTTATTGGCTCTACGGTCGCCGGCGCAAGCGCGATTGGGTGTGGATGCGTCTCGCAGTCGTGGCGGCATTTGCCCCCTGGCTCATCTGGGTCGCGCGGCGGTATCGCCCGGAGTCCCGGCTCTTCATCGGACCCGCTTTGCTGATACCCAGCGCCTTGCTGCGATTCTTTGTGGGCTACGGTATCGCCGCATCCGATGGCGTACGAAAAACGGCCAGCTGGCGATTGAAGTTTTCCGAGGAAGGTCCCGTAGTAATCCCGGCTTTTTTAATTTTCGGCTGGCTTCTGTGGCGCGGAGTGCGCCGCGTCCGCTCTCAGTCCTTGGCTGTATTTTTAGCGGCTCTGGTTTTAATTCCTTGGACCACGCTCGTGATTCTTTCTCCCTGGGTACAGCTCGCCCACGAGCGTTATGTCTCGTTTCAAGCTCCTTTCGTGCTCATACTAGCCGCCGCAGGACTTTGTTCGCTGCGCGGGCGCGTGCGCATTCTGGCGACCGCGCTGCTTGCCATCCTGATTGCTTTTTCCCTGACCGCCTACTACGCGGCCCCGGGCCGGGCCCTCGGTTACCGCTTTTATTATGGCAAGGAAAACTGGGCCGCCGCGTCGGATTTCGTCCGGCGGGAGCACGCTGACACGGTCATTCTNNTTCTAGCGCCGGGATATTTATATCTGGCTTTCGACCGGTACCCGCGCGGAGGATCTCGCGAAATCCAACTGGCGAACGGTTCCTCAAGCGCCCCGGACTTGCGCGGTGCAAAAAGAGTAGCCTTGGTCTTATCCCACGACGGCCCCGCCGAGCAGCGCCTGCGCTCAAGCTTGGACGAAGCATATCCACAAATCGCCGAGGCGATTTTTTCTCCCCAAAACATGATTCGAGTCATCGTTTACGACACTTCCAGACCCACCACAATCGCAGCCCAGCCGTCATCCGCCTTTCCGTACCAATAAACGCTACGTCCTAAGCGCTGCGGCAAGTGAACCAAACTGGCACATTTCCGTCCAGGAACTTCGATTGCAATGTTCCTCAGCGCTTTTGCGCCAAAGCCCTACTCTGAATATTGTGCGGTGCATGCGCCGCTCCGCATGAACACAACCGACTCACCCGTCCAACCCTCACCATCGCCCATCCTGGAACTTTCTTCCGGCCAGAATCTGACTAATATCCGCGAGCAATTGAAGAAGCTCGAGCGACGCGATTGGTGGCTGTGGTCTCTCGCGGTGATCGTCATGTTGCTCCTCACCATCGCGGTCGTTTCTCTCAGCTTTCCGGACCTCGTCGCGCCGCAGGACGAATTTTTTCAATTTAGCCTGAATCAGGCGGTACGCGGTTTAGTGGGCTTGGTGTTGCTCTTCAATACCTATACGATCTACCAGCAAGCCATGATCAAGCGGCTACGGCGGCAGTTTTCACAACAATTGGACGCCATGTCGCAGTTGAACATGCGTGCGGAGGAACTCCACCGGCTGGCGACCACCGACCCGCTCACCGGCCTGGCAAACCGGCGCACCGCGGAGCAGCGGCTGGCAGCGGAAGCCGCAAGGTCGCAGCGCTACGGCCATCCGCTTACCGTTGTGGCTTTCGACTTGGACGAATTCAAATATATCAACGATCGCTACGGGCACCAGGCCGGTGACCTGGTGCTGCGCGAATTCGCGCAAAAGATTTCGAGCGCGATCCGGTTGTCCGACCTCGCCGTACGCTTGGGCGGCGACGAGTTTCTTCTGATCCTGCCGGAGTGCCGCATCGAGCAGGTGCCCACGCTGCTGGCGCGTCTCCGCCCTCTAGAAGTGAATTTTCAGGGCACCCGCGTCCCAGTCGAATTCTCGGCCGGCTGCGTGAGTTACCAGCAAGGCGAAACGCGAGATGCGTTTCTTGAGCGAGCCGACAAGACACTTTACGCCGACAAGCATGCCGTTAAAACCCTCGCCGAGGGCGAACCCGCGCTGCGCTAATCGCCGCCTTTTCGAGAAGTCTCCGCGCGCGTACCTGTGCGCACCTTAACTGTTTGCGCCGTCCAATCAATTCCATAACCGGTAAACCAAGTTGGAGTAACTTCTGTCTGCTTTCGGGCATCTCAGTGGTGGCCAACGCGTTCGTCCTTGGCCCCTGCACTTTGAAGCTTCAGCGCGTAGGGAGCGCGCTTGGTATGCCGCCACCCAAAAAGGAACGTGCCGCCTCCCGCCCTCGCCGGCGCAGCCAACGCCTGCTGATCTCGGCAAGAGTCACGGTTCGAGGAGAAAGTTCAGGCCAGACGCTCTTCGAAGAGCACACGGAAACCGTTATCGTGAATTCACATGGCGCCTTGCTTCTGTTGAATGCTCCCGTCGAAATTGGCCAGAAACTGGTGGTGCGTCACGCTAACACTCGCGAGGAAGCGGAGGTTGAGGTCATCTCTTTCGGCGGCCGCCGGGCGGGAAAAACTCAGGTGGGTATCCAGTTCCAAAAGCCATCGCCGCAGTTCTGGCGTGTAGTCTTCCCCCCGGACGATTGGGCGCTGCGAACATCCAGGGAGGTGCTCAAATAAAAGGGAGGTGAAAACCAAGGGGTTTCCACCTCCCGGGGTGGGGTGCTATTCGAGAGAAAACTTACTGACAGAACCGGCAGCTAACAGCCTGGTGTAGGGCCAAAAACTACCGGTTCATCGCGCTAAGGCGGCGCTCTCCGGAACCGGATAGCGCCACCAATTGTGGGCTCGGAATAACACGCTCGCCGGAATCGTGTCAAGAGAATTATCTCGCAATCTATGGCTCGCCGAAAAATGCCAGCGTGAGCAGCGTTTTCTGCTCGAGGTCGTGGGCTTTCGGCGAGCCCGTGGCCGGGCTGGCGCTTGCCGAGCGCTTCACTGAGCGCACGGGCCGTCCGCCGGTTAGCGGCGCGATGCGCGGCATCACGTAGAACAGCGCGCCCATGTTCGCAGGCTCTTCCTGAACCCAAACAATGTCACGTGCTTCTGAATGGCGTTTGAGCTCCTCGGCGAGTTCCTCTTCGGGAAAGGGATAAAGCTGGTCCAGCACCACGATGGCCGTATCGCTCGAACCGCGCCGCCCGCGTTCAGCGCGCAACTCATGTGCCAACTTGCCGGTACACATTAAGACGCGCTTGGCTGCGGCAACCTTGCGCTCCGGCACCACATTCAGGAAGCGTGGCCGGCCCAAATCGGCAAGCGGTGACGCCGCGGCAGGGTTCCGCAGCATACCCTTGGGTGTGAACACGATCAGCGGCTTACGCCAGCGGCGCAGTGCCTGGCGCCGTAACAAGTGAAAATATTGCGCGGCGTTCGACGGCTGGCATATTTGTAGGTTGTCTTCGGCGGCCAGTTGCAGGTAGCGCTCGATGCGCGCGCTCGAATGTTCCGGGCCCTGGCCTTCATAGCCATGCGGCAGCAGCAGCACAACGCCGGACGGTAAATCCCATTTGTCCTCCGCCGCGGAAATAAACTGATCGATGATGACCTGCGCCCCATTCGCNNAAATCGCCAAACTGCGCCTCCCAAAGTACGAGCGCCTCCGGATAATCACGGCTGTAGCCATATTCGAAACCGAGCACGCCCGCCTCGGAGAGCGGCGAGTTGAAAATTTCGCACCGAGCCTGTCCGGGTGCGAGGTTGGCCAGCGGCACGTACGCTCGCTCATTGTTAATGTCGATGAGCGCGGCATGCCGCTGGCTAAACGTCCCT
>PLJR01000067.1 GCA_003140295.1 Acidobacteriota bacterium | reverse complement strand
GAGATCGCCAAGCGCATGGACATCCCGGTAGCCAAGGTGCGCAAGATCCTGAAAATCGCGCAGGAGCCGATCTCGCTCGAAACTCCGATTGGCGAAGAAGAAGATTCGCATTTGGGCGATTTCATCGAAGACAAAGCGGTCGTGTCGCCCTCCGATGCGGTCATCAACCTGAACCTCAAAGAGCAGACCGCCTCGGTGCTGAAGACCCTGACGCCCCGTGAAGAAAAAGTCATCAAGATGCGTTTCGGACTCGACGACGGCTCCGAGCATACCCTCGAAGAGGTCGGCCAATCATTCGCCGTCACCCGCGAGCGCATCCGGCAAATNNGAAGCCAAGGCGCTGCGCAAGTTGCGCCACCCGTCCCGGTCGCGCAAACTCCGCGCCTTCCTAGAGGGCTCCTCGCGCGAATACCTTTAGATCCTAGTTTTCTGATCTCGTCTGTGTGAATCGGCGAAGCAAAAAAAACCACCGGCTCCCGCCGGCGGATTTTTTTGAACCGAAGGAAAAATCAAACCGCCGGAACTTGCTTGGCCGGCGCGGTAGATAAATCCCGCGCTCGCATCGCCGCGACGATCGCCGCCGCGTACAGCAAGCCCAGCATCAGGAAAGCGATTTGCAGGCTGGAATGCTGCGCCAGCCATCCCAGGAGCAGGCTCATCACCACCTGGAGCACGGTCGCCATCACCGCGAAAGCCGATTGCGTGCGCCCCATCAAGCGCGACGGCACCGCCGCTAGAATCGATGATTGCGTCAGCACCGCCACGATCGCGCGGCACGCGCCAAAGAGCGCGTTCAGCACCACCGCGGCCACCAGAAATCCGGCGTAAGGGAAAAGCGCGTGTCCGCACGCCAGCACAAACAGTGACGCAATCATCACCGTAAAAGGCCGCCGCCTCGAAAGTTTTGCCGCCGCGAATCCTCCAGCGACCGCGCCCAGCGCCCAGCCCGCTTCGATAAATCCGTAGCCGCGCGCGCCCACGTGCAGCAGATCGCTCGCGAGCGCCACCACAATGACGTTGGCGCTGATGACGCCGGCCATCATGCACGCGTACGTCAATCCCAGCGCCAACACCGCCGGCTGGGTGCGCAGATAATGCAGTCCTTCTTCGATATCGCGAAGGACCCCGCGCGCCGGATACGGCTCCATCGTTTCCAGAATCGAGATCGGCGCACGCTCCGATTCTGCGGGCGGCCCAGCACATGATTCCGTAGTCGGGCGTTGCGGAGACAGATACCCGTGCCGCAACAGATAGAACAAGCCCGCCGACAGCACGTAGGTAGCTCCATCGATCGCCAGTATGCCCGCCAGGCCCGCGCGTTCGTAAATGAAGCCGACCAGCGCGCCGGCGAGGAGCATTCCCGCCTGCACCGCGATCAGCACGGCGGAGTTGGCGCTCACCAACTGCTTCACCGGAATCAGTTCCTGCAGCAGCGCCAAGCTCGACGACCAGTAGATCGCGAATCCCGCGCCCACCAGCAACACCATCAGGTAGAGCTGCCATAGTTCGAGCTCTCGCCGCCACGCGAGTGCGGCCGCCGTGAAAACGATTGCCGCCCGCACGAGATCGAGCGCGATGCTCAAATATCGCCGGTCCACCCGGTCGGTCAGCACGCCCCCAAACGGCGGCACCACCAGTCGCGGAAGCGTCAGCAGGATAACGGTGAAGCTGACTTGCACGGTTGAATGCGTTTTCCCTAATACGTAAAGGCTCACCCCGGCGAAATTCATGCCCGTGCCAAACAGGGAGATAAATATCCCCGTGAAATAACACGTGAAGCCTTTGTTCGAGAAAAGCAATCTCCAGCGAAGCCCCGCGCGGACCGGAGTAAGCCTGATTGCCGTTGCCTGGTGTCCGTTAGGCAAAATAAATTTGCGGTTTGCCGCGCACAGCTCGCGATGCGAAGGCGCCGACCGTGTCTGCGATATTGTAAGACGGATTTCTCGCGCCGGGAAACCGAACTACCACGGCCTCTGGAAAACTCTCCGACCGAAGCGGGTACACCGGCCGATATTTGGCGTTACTATCATCACCTGTACCATGCCCACGCTGCTGGACTTACGAGGCCTTACGGTCGAATTGCCTACCGCTGAAGGGCCGGTGTTTCCGGTCAATGACGTGTCGTTCACGCTCGCCCAAGGCGAATCGCTGGGGCTGGTGGGCGAATCGGGCAGCGGGAAAACGATGCTGGCGCTGGCGCTGGTGGGATTGCTGCCTGCGGGCGCCAGGCGCAGCGGAGAAGCCTGGTTGTCGGGTGCCAACGGCGCCGGCACAAATCTGGTCGCACTCGACGAGGCGGCCCTTACTGCCGTGCGCGGCCAGGGAATTGGATTTGTCTTCCAGGAACCGATGACCGCTCTCAATCCGGTGATGCGCATCGGCTCGCAAATTTCCGAAGCGCTGCGCGCGCACCAGCCCGGCCTCAGCCGCGCTGCGCTTACAAAAGCCAGCCTCGCGGCTCTCGAGCGCGCTCGCGTTCCGGAGCCTGCCGTGCGCGCCAGGCAATTTCCGCATCAGCTTTCCGGCGGCTTGCGCCAGCGCGCCATGATCGCGATGGCNNGAACCCACCACCGCCCTCGACGTTACCGTGCAACGGGAGATTCTCGAATTGTTGGCTCGCTTGCGCAAAGAACTCGGTCTGTCGCTGCTCTTCATCACCCACGATCTGGCGGTGGTCGCGCAGGTTGCCGACCGGCTGGCCGTGATGTACGCGGGCCG
>PLJR01000175.1 GCA_003140295.1 Acidobacteriota bacterium | reverse complement strand
CGCCTCTGCTACGTCGGCATGACTCGGGCGCGCGATACCCTCACCCTCAGTCGCGCCATCTACCGCCGCATCTATGGCACCGAGCGCCTGGCAGGCTCCGCGCCATCGCGTTTTCTGCAGGAAATTCCCGGAGACTTGATTGAAACTGCGAAGGGTTCTCTGGCCGATGCCGGTGAGACGCGCCGCTACGAATCCGATCCCGAGTATTCCTATTCCGCGGAAGAGTTCAGCCGCCGCGCTCGCTACGTCGCGCCCACGCGGCAAACACGTCCCGCCGCCGAACGCGCGCCGCGCGTGGCCCGCGCCGCTCATTCCCGCACCGGCCAATCCGATCCCCTCATCGGCCAGCGCGTTCGCCACGCGACCTACGGCGTGGGCACCATCATCGGCGTCGAAGGCGAAGACGAAGATCGCAAGCTCACCGTCAGTTTCTCCAACCACGGCACAAAAAAACTGGTCGAACGCTACGCCAATCTTTCCGTCGCCTAGCCCCATCGGTCACCGCCGGGAAATCGATGCGCCTTGGCGCGTAATACGAGCCTGCCTGGCTCAAATCAATCCATGCTTGCCCGTTGATGTGGCCGGCCCCTACGCCGGTTACCGCGCAATCCCTGTCTGCCATCCGGCGCTTCGCAACCGACAAATCCATTGTGTCCACCGCAGGAGACGCGTTAGCATGCGCGACCTGGGTGCCCAACAAACCAATCTTGGTTTCACACAGGAGGGATTATGCTCGTCGTCCGCAATTGCTTTACTGCCAAGCCGGGGAATGCCACCAAACTCGCCGCCCAATTGAAGGAGGCAGCCGCTGTCGCCAAAATCCCCAATCATCGCGTTCTGACCGATCTCACCGGCGACTTCAATCGGGTCATATTGGAATTTGAAGTCGAGAACGTCGCCGGCTTTGAAGCCCAACTCAAAGACTACGGCACCAATCCCGTGTTCCGCGAAAAAATGAAGGGTTACACGGATTTGTGGGTCACCGGCACCCGCGAGATACTCCAAATCGCCTGAAATTCTGTAGAATCCTCTGAAATTCAACGAACGGCCGCTCGGCGCAATGCGGCCGGCTGTCGCGGATACCGCCTTCGATGACGTGGGCTCATGACGATATGCGGGGTCCGCGGGGACGACGGAACCCCGAAATCCCAGTCCCCTATTCCGCTCGAGCCGGAATCATCAGCCATGCGACCGCGGCGCTCGCCACCGACAGCCCTGCGCAAAGCAGCATCACACCTCGAAATCCGAACACAAACGCATGCGAAATTAATCCCCGGATCATCGCCGCCGTTTCAGCGTTCAAGTCCGACGGCAAGTCCAGGCCGGCAAGCTTGATTTCGTTTGACCGCACGTATTCGAGGATCCCTTGCGGCAGAAGCACGCCCGCAAGACTGCGATTCAGGCTGGAACTGAACAGTTTCACCACCACGATTCCGAGGATGGCCACCGCCAGCACGCCCGCCACCCGCGCGACCGCATTATTAATTCCGGAAGCAGCGCCCGCACGGTCCTGATCCACCGAACTCATAACCACCGTGGTCAGCGGAGCCACGCTGATCGCCATTCCAAAACCGAGAATCACGAACGCTGGAAAAAACGCTTTCCAATAGCTGTCTCCCACGCCAGGCACGGAAAATAAACCAAAGCCCGCCGCCGCAATCAGCGGCCCAATCACCAGCGGCGCCTTCGCCCCATACCGCGTAACCAACCCTCCAGACCAGCGCGAAAGCGAAAACATCAGCAGAATCAGCGGCAGCGCCGCTGCTCCGGCCGCCGTTGTCGAATATCCCTGCACCTGTATCAAATTCATGGGGAACAGGAAAAAGAAAATTCCCAGCGCGGCATATAGAAATAAAGTCAGCAGGTTCGCCCCACTGAAACCGCGCGACCCAAACAGCGTCAGCGGCGCCATGGGCGATTTCCCCCACGCCTCCACGAATACAAAACCAACCAAACACGCAACGCCGCCAATCAAGCTGCCGAAAACCTGAAAACTTCCCCAGCCAAGACTCGTCGACTCGATCAGCCCGTACACCAAGCCGCCTAGTCCTAAGGTCGCCAGCAGCGCGCCCAGCCAATCCACGTGCCCGGCACTCGCGCTGCGGCTCTCGGGAATGTGCCACAGCGAAATCAAAATGACTGCCGCCGCCAGCGGCACATTTATGAAAAAAGCCCACCGCCAGGAAGCATGCTCAATCAGCCAGCCGCCCAAAACCGGCCCGAGCGCCGTGGTCATCGCCGTAAAACCCGACCACGTGCCAATCGCCTGGCCCCGCGTCTTCTCGTCAAATGACGCGCTGATGATCGACAAGCTGCCGGGCACCAGGAACGCAGCTCCAATACCCTGCACGCTTCGTGCGACCACCAGTTGCTGAATGTTCGCCGCCATCCCGCACGCCATCGAAGCCACCGCGAAAATCCCTACCCCCACCACAAACATCAGCCGCCGCCCAAGCAAATCGCCAAGCGAGCCGCCCGCCAGAATCAAGGCTCCGAGAAATAACCCGTAAGCCTCGACCACCCATTGCACGCCCACCAGGGTGGCGTGCAGGCTCGCCTGCAGCGCGGGCAGCGCCACATTCACGACGGTGCTATCGATAAACGCCATGCTCGAAGCCAGAATCGTGGCCGCCAGCACCCAGCGCCCCGCCCGCTCGCCGCATGGCGATGCAGTGTTCGCGGAACGCACTGCGGCTTCATCACATGGCGCCTTCATAAAGTCTGGGCTCCATTCTCGTACCAATTACATTCGGAGAGCGACCAAATAATCGGCGGGCCAGTCAGGTAATAGGCAGGAGGGGAGGTTGGACGGAACGCATCGCAAATCCCAGCAGAGGCCGCAACCCCCGGTCGCCGCCGGGGATCGCGCTCTGCCATAACTTCAGCGACTCTGGATTAGCTGGATTACGCCTTGGCAGACGCGGTGAGTTGCGTGCGCATTTGCTTCATCATCTTTTGCATCGCCTCAATGTTCCCCGGCGAGCGCTTCTCGATCCACGACTCGTAACGCAGTGCCGCCTTTTCCAGGTTCGCAAGGAACTGCTTGTTCACAAAAAGCTCGCGTCCCTGCTGAATGGTAGGCTTCACCCGGTCCCAAACCCCGTAAAATTCGCCGCTGGTCTCGAAGAACAGGTCTTCGTGCAGCAGTCCGTGATTCAGGTACGCGCAGGCTTGCTCCCAATAGCTCCACACCATCATGAGCAACGCCCCATTTTCCGTTCCAGGCGCCGCTATGCGCATGCCCTCTTCGAGCGTGTCCGCGAAGTAATTCCGGAAGTACCAATCGCGGGCCTGGCGTAATTTCGCCTCGCGCCGCAAATCGTAAAGCTCCAGTTGCAATTGCCCTTGTTCGTACGTTGCTGACGACATTTTTCCTGCCTCCTTTTATTTTTTCTCTACCTCCAACTGCGTCGAGCATGCCGCGCGCTGGGACGCTTCGGCATCACGTCTCGATAACGGACAAAATATTTCCGCCGGGATCCTTGAACCACGCAATCACGGGGCCCCCACCGCGGAAAATCCCCTTGGAATCGGTCTTGAGATTCGGCTCGTTGTAGACTTCGCATCTGACGCCACGTGCGGCCAGCTCATCCACCTCTTTTTCCACGCTCTCCACCGGAAAATTGAGCACCGTGAAGGTTGCCGGCGTATGGTTCGCCTTCGGATAAATCAGCACTGAATTCCCGCCGGCAAGATGCAGAGTCAACAGGCCATTCGCCTCCGAAATCTTCAAGCCCAGCGTCTGGCCGTAGAACTCCTTCGCCTTTTGAATGTCCTGTATGGAAAACCCGCTGAACGCTTTGCTTTTTTGCAGCATGCCGCTACTCCTTCCAATGAATCGCTTGGTTGTGAATTGCATCTGCGACGCTACTTCCTGGCCGCGAGGTCTTTCCCCAGTTCGCGGTGCCGTTCTACGGCAGCGCTGGGCGCGAAATCCTCCATCTCGAATAGTTGCCGGATCTCGATCTCCCCCTCGCCCGCTCCGTACGCCGGCTCGAACGGCACACGCTTGGCCCATGCAATCGCCTCTTCCCTCGAGTTCACTTTAATCAACCAGTATCCGGCAATCAGTTCCTTGGTCTCCGCAAACGGCCCGTCGATCACCGTGCGGCTCCCTCCCGAAAACTTCACCCGCGTGCCCTTGGAACTGGGGTGCAGGCCCGTCAGGTCCAGCAGCACCCCGGCCTTCAGCAACTCCTCGTTGTACTTCGCCATCGCGCCCAGCAGCGCCTCGCTGGGCATCACCCCCGCCTCTGAATTCTTCGTCGCCTTCACGATCATCATGAATCGCATCGCCTGTCTCCTTTATGTTGAAGCCTCTTATTGGACCTTTTGTCGGGCTCGCACCCATCAATCCGCTGGCAACGCCGCGATCTCGATCACCGGCCGAATCTCGACCGTCCCCAGGCGCGCTCCCGGAATGCGCCCGGCAATATCGATTGCCTCATCCAGGTTCCGGGCATCGACCATGAAATACCCGCCAAGCTGTTCCCGCGTCTCCGCGAACGGCCCGTCGGTCACCACCCGCTTGCCGTCCCGTACCCGTACGCTCGTGGCAGTCGCCGTCGGCTGCAGAGGCGCCGCAGCCACATACTGCCCCGCCGACTTCAACTGATGAGCCACTTCGGTCGACTCCGCGTAGCACTCCACTCGCACCGGCTCGGTCCACGCCTGCTCATCGGCATAAATCAGCAGCATGTATCTCATCCTCTCCGCCTCCATAAGTAAGTCGAACGGCCGCCCCCAATTTCGACACCCCTCACGAAATAATTTGCAGGCCCCCGCATATTTCCGCCCCTCTCGAACCCGTCACCCTGAAACCCCCTCAGAAGCTAAGCTCGCGATCCACTTGTAACGTGCACACGCCGCGAACCCAACAACATATAGTAGGTACCCCATCGCCCCCGAGTAGCGCAGGCACTCTTGCCTGCGCGCCTTCTCTCCGCGCCATAACTCCAGCATCAACCCGCAATCCACTTGTGGCTGACCCGCCGCGAACCAAATGACGTATATATTGGTACCCCACCGCCCCAGTAGCGCAGGCACTTTTGCCTGCGCGCTTTTTCTTCGCGCCATAACTTCAGCATCAGCCCGCAATACTGCTGGAAATCGTTGTTCAGAAGATGAACCTCCGCCGCCACTCACACCCATCACCCAGCGCGAAAGACTGAGCACCCCACCATATCGCCGCTCACTCGACCGCCACGCGCCCCTCTCACGGCCACCGCACACCCATCATC
>PLJR01000163.1:244-16763 GCA_003140295.1 Acidobacteriota bacterium | reverse complement strand
GTTCAGATTCCTCGATTCGTTCGCTGCGCTCGGCCACCCGCAGCAGTCCTGTCGAGGGCAGCTTGAATCCGGTGGCGCCTTTGGCGATCTTGGGTTCGGCGCCGCTCTTCTTTGCCGGCGGCAGCGCCGCGGCATGCTCGGGCAGAACGAGCACCATGCCCGGCGATTCGGTATCCGTTGGCTCATGCCGCGGGTCCTGTTCTTCGGATTCCTTGGCCATCCCCGGATGGTTTTCCTTACTCTCCTTGGCGCCGGTGTTTTGTGACACGGGCTGCCGGCCCGCCATTTTGATGTCGGCGAGGCGTCGGCGCAAGCGCTCCTGTTCACGTGCCTGACGCGACGCGGCCACGCGGGCTTTCAGCCTCCCCAGCAGGTCGAGTTTGCTTACCGGGCCGCTGACCAGTGCATGCGTGCCCGCAAAGGAGAATCGCGTAGTGAGAAACACCCCAGTGAGGAAGATCGCAGCGGCCACCACGTGTGCGCCCACCGAGTTGAACGTGCCCTGCAGCGCGCCCGAGATCAGCGTGCCCAGCAACCCCCCGGGCGGAATTGAGCCGCGAACGTCGGGAATATGCCAAAGCGCCAGCAAAGCGGGCAGCGACAGTACGAGCAGCGCGTATCCGGCCAGCTTGATCAGGGCGGAATCGAGGGCGCGGCTGCGAAACCAGCGCAGCCCCAGCGCGAAGATTCCCATCGGCAATAGAAATGCCGGATACCCGAACCCCTGGAATATCAAATCGGCGCTATAGGCGCCCGCCGGGCCGATCCAATTTCGCGCGGGATGGGTGTCCGGAGGCGCGGCCGAAACATTGAGCGAGGTATCGTGCGGGCTATAGGAAAGCAGGGCCAGCGCGATCAGCACCGCAAGCGTAATTGCCAGAAATCCTACCAGCTCATTAAAACGGCGGTTTTCAGTCGGAGTAAGCAAGCGCACACAAGTCTCCAGCATTCCGGGGAAGGACGATCTGCGGGCAGCACAGAACGCGCGGGCGCTATCGCGCGGTTCCCCTGTACAGGAACCACACCAGCAGAACGACTATACCAAAGGCGATGCGATACACAACAAAGATCTTGAGAGTTCGTGTTTGCAGATAACGCAGAAAGAACGCGATCACGGCGTACCCGACAATCGCCGACACCGCAATGCTGATGAGTATGGTGGAAAGCGAAATGTCAATCGCGCCCGTATGGCGCAGGCGCAGCAAGGCCGGAACTTCTTTGAGCGCCGCGCCCGCGATCAGTGGCGTAGCCAGCAAGAATGAGAAGCGCGCCGCGGCCTCGCGCGTCATGTTCCGCCACAGCCCCGCGACGATGGTGATGCCCGAACGCGAGACCCCGGGAAAGAGCGCCAGGGCTTGCGCGGACCCCACGATGAGCGAGTCGCTGAGCGTTAGCTGTTCCATGTGCCGGTCGAGCCGCGAAATCGAGTCGGCCGCCGCCATCACCAAGCCCAGCGCGATAAGTGCGCAAGCAATGAGCGCCGGATTGCGCAGCGTTCTCTCGATGAAACCTTCGAACAAAAAGCCCACGACGGCGCCCGGAATCGTCCCCGCCACCAGGAACCAGAATAGCCGCTGATTCAGCCGGAATTGCTGTTCAGTAGCGGCAGCCGGATACCGGATTCCCAATCCGTTCAGCGTGAGGGACACCCACGTGCCCAGAAAATATAAGATCACGGCAAACAGTGTTCCCACGTGCAGCGCCACGTCGAAAGCCATGCCTCCGTCAGGCCAGTGCAGCAGCCAGGGAATCAGCACCAAGTGCGCACTGCTGCTGACGGGAAGAAATTCGGTGAGGCCTTGTACCACGGCCAGCACTACAGCGTGAAAGAGCGACATGCGGGTCTCAATCCTCCAGGACCTGCGCCGTGACTGGCGGCATGACTGGAGGAAGCTGTTTTACCATCCGGTATGCATCCAATCGTCCGAGATAATAGCCACGCAACAAGCCCTCGTAACGATAGCCGTGGCGTTGCCAGAAGGCAACGGCGGCTTGGTTCGATGTTGCCGTTTCCAGCGCGATACGGCGAACGCCGCGCCCGTGAAGCTGCCGCTCCGTCTCGCGCAGCAGCAAACTTCCCACGCCTGCGCGCCGATACTCAGCTTGCACATCAATGGTGATGATGTGGGCTTCACCGCCCCCTGCTTCGGCGATCAGAAAGCCCGCAATTTCACGACCCGTGAGCCTAGCGGCGGATTTGCGCGCGCCCCTTGAGGCAGAGGCGCCAGCCGGAATCTCGGTTTCGGCCACCAGGCACGACGCGTCCCGCTCCGCAAGAAACCCGCGTAGCGTGCGCCGCGAATATGCGATGCCGCGAGGATAGCAGGCTTGGTCAATGACGTAGAGCGTCTCGAAATCGCCAGGTTTATAGGCGCGAAGCGAGAATGCGGGCATCGTAATCCGGAAAAAATGCGCGCGGGGTAAATCCCACGCGAGTCCAAAGGGCTGGCCCGCAGGGAAGCCGCCACCCTCAGACCTCCAGGATCACCGGCAAGATCAGCGGGCGCTTGGAAGTCTGCTTATTAAGAAAGCGCTTCAGGTCCACGCGTATCTTTTCCTTGATAACGCTCCAGTCGGTTTTCTCTTCGGAGTTGGATTGTTCTATGGTGCGCACAATAACGTCGCGGGCGGCATCGAGCAGCTCAGTTCCGTTCTCGTGCGGCATGAATCCGCGCATGACCATCTCGGGCCGCGATTCCATGCGCCCGGTGTGCTTATCGATCGCGATAATAGGAACCACGATGCCGTCTTCGGAGAGATGTTTGCGGTCGCGGATCACGACTTCTTCGATCTCCTCGAGCGAGCCCGAGTCTACGCACACGCGGCCCGCCGGCACCGGTTCGCGCCGGTATGCGGCGTCCTCGGTGAATTCGATGGGATGGCCATCCTCGAGCAGCATGATCTGTCCCGAGACCGTCCCCACCTGGTGCGCCAGCGCGGCATGGCGAAAGAGCTGCCGATATTCTCCGTGAATCGGTATGAAGTACCGCGGGCGCACCAGGTTGAGCATCAACTTTTGCTCTTCCTGGCTGGCATGTCCCGAAACGTGCAGCAGGCCCCCGCTGTTGTCGTAATAAACCAGCGCCTCGCGGCGGTACATATGATCGAGCATGCGAAAAATCGCTTTTTCGTTCCCCGGAATGATTCGCGCCGACAGGATGACGGTGTCCTTCGCATCCACGCTAAGCAGCCGGTGATTATTCACCGAGAGCCGCGATAGCGATGAAAGAGGCTCCGCCTGGCTGCCGCTGACCAGCACGACCGTTTTCTGCGGGTCGAACGTCTTCAAATCCTGCGGCCGGATCACCAGGCCGTCGGGAATATGCAAGCGGCCCAGCGTGTGGGCGATCTCGACGTTGTCGACCATGCTCCGTCCGACAAAGCCGATTTTCCGTCCGCACGCCGCCGCAATATTGATCACCTGCTGGATGCGTGGAATCGAACTGGCAAAGCAGGAAATCAGCACCTTGCGCGGGGCCGCGCGGCACAGTTCTTCGATACGGCTCCAAACCTGCCGTTCCGACGGCGTGTATCCGGGCCTTTCGACATTGGTGCTGTCGCTGAAAAGGGCCAGCACCCCCTCCTGGCCGTACCGTGCAAAGGCGTGCAAATCGAACGGCAAGCCGTCGATCGGCGTGGGATCCATCTTGAAGTCACCAGTGTGGATGATCACACCGAGCGGCGTGCGCACCGCCAGCGCCACGCAATCGATCGTGCTGTGCGTGACGTAGATATATTCCACTTCAAACGCGCCAATCTTCGACCGGCCCCCCGGCGCGATCTCGTGCAAAATGGCGCTGTCCAGCAGGCCATGCTCGGCCAGCCGCTTGCGCACCAGCGCCAGCGTGAAGCTCGTCCCGTAAATCGGCACATTCAGATCGCGCAGGATGTACGGCAGCGCGCCAATATGATCTTCATGGCCGTGCGTCAGCACGATGGCCCGAACCATGGTGCGATGTTGTTTTAGGTAGGTAATATCGGGGATAACGATATCGACGCCGAGCAATTCGTCTTCGGGAAACATCATTCCCGCGTCGATTACTAAAATTTCATCGCCCGAGCGGAGGGCCATCATGTTCATTCCAAATTCGCCCAATCCGCCCAGCGGAATAGCCCACAACGAAGGCTTACTCAAAATATACGGCTCCTTTCGGTCTGGTTCATCCTACCACACGGCACGAAAGTCGCCGGTGGGTACGTCCGCCCGCTGCCAGGGAGCGATCAAAAAATTGCCGCCGCCACACCACGCGAGCACTTAAGACCAGCGCCGCAACCCAACTTTGCGAGCCGCTCGCTTAGATCCGCCTGCGGCCGCCGCCGAGCAGCCGGGCAAGCGCCACCAACGCCACCGCCCCCACAGTCGCCGCGGCCAAGCTGTACAGAAATCCCCCTCCAAAAATGCCCAGCTTCGAAAAAATCCATCCTCCCAGCACGGATCCGATCAGGCCGATGAGCAGGTTTCCTATGCAACCGAATCCCGACCCGCGGCTGACCTCGCCGGCTATCCATCCAGCAAGCAGCCCCACGATAATCCACCCAAGAAGCGATTGGCTGATTGTCACTCCGTAGAAATGAATCATTCAAAGCTCCTGTGCGCACGTGTGAGCCCGGAGTCCATCCGTCGCCGCGCCGCGGCCCGTTGCCCCTATTAGTATGGCCGCCTGCTTCGCACACCCGCCTGACCTCGCCTGCACATGCAGATTACTACCGCCGGACCATTAACGCTTTCACGCCGTGTTAGGAATTGCAGGCAGGTAGGTGCCAAGCGGAAGTTTTGCACCTGGCGCCGTCTTCTGATTATCCTAAGATTCGAGCGACAGCAGCTTCGAAAGCAAACGATTGAGGCGTGCGCGGGCATCCGAAGCCATGTATGTGAATTCGACGCCCATCCCTTTTCCCGGGTGCGAATCCCGAACGATGGCGCGCGCGCGCACCTCACCGTCAGGCACCCGAAAAAACAATTGGATGACGTCGCCGAGCGGCCGCGGATTCTGGACGTCGATGAACAGACCGCCAAGGCCGAGTGTCGCCACACGGGCGATCTCGTGTGACCCGCCCGCTTGCCACTCCACCGTCATCCCGTGCGGCAGGCCGATTCGGGGGTAGCGGCGGAGGCTTTTCGTCGCGGTAAGCATAATCAACAATCGTACAAATTACCGTCGGCTGCGCACAGCTACATGGCAACTGACGTGCCGAATGCGGCAATAGCCGAGCCGCCGGGCCGCAGGTCAGGACGATTAACAAGGACCGCCGGAAGCGACCCTGGCACTAGACGGTCTTGGACGTCACGGGCACCGCACTAATCGTCGTCCCCACCGAGCAGAATCGCGGCGCCCAGCACGGTAGTCCACAAGCCCCTTTTGTCGCCCACCGCGGACTGCGTGATGTTCATCGTGCGCACGATCTTATTCGAAATGCGATAGACCTCTTTTTTTTCGTCCCACGAGAGATCGGGATCGAATTCCACGTTCAGCGTCGTGGCCAGCATCTCCGCGGCCAGCTCTTCGGCATATTCGCCCGCTACTTCTTCGGTTTCGCCAAACGAGTGGTGCTCCGACAGATACCCGTACATAGGCTTGTCCGCGGGAAGCGCGAGGCCAATACTCGCGGCGATCAGCCGGTGCGCCTCGCGCGTGGAATTTTCGCTGATCACCGTGAAGGCTACCTGCCCGGGCCGGATATGTTTCAACCCCTCGCTGCGCGAGATGAGCCGGCAATTGGGAGGAAAAATGGAGGAGACGCGCACGATATTGCAGGCTGCAATACCCGCATTACGCAAGGCCAACTCAAAACTGGAGAGTCGCTCGCGATGTTTGCCGACGCCCTTGGTGAGGAAAATACGCTTCGCGACGAACGCCATTGATGCCCGACTGCGGTGCCTCCTGCGTTGGAAAAGCGCGAGCGAGAAATTTTAAACTCGCCGAACGTAGCAAGAAGAGCGCTAGCTGTCAATAAGTTTCCCCCGAGATGCCGACCGACTGCCGCAAGGAAATTGGCGTCCAAAGCCCGCTAGCCCCCAATACAGCAGCGCACAGTGTTTCACTGGATGTTTCGGCTGCGCACCCGCTGGTCGCGCGCGCAAATAGCGGTCCGCGACTCAGGAGCGATCCGGTGTGATCCTCGTAGCGCGCGGCGCGCAGCATCGCTGCGAGAGCTTCCTGCGGAACGATGCGCCAGTGGTGGTCGGCCTCGGCCGGAATCGTTCCGGTGCGCGCCAGGTATTCGATAATCAGATCCCGCATCTCCTGCGGCGAACGATACACAACCGGCAGGTTTTTGAAATCATATCCGCCGCCGCCGGAATACCGGTAATTGTTGATGGCCACCCGCAGTTTCGCCTCCGGATCAAGAGGCGCGCCGTGATACCGCAGCCCCACGATGCGATCGCCCACAGGCCGCGTCAGGTCGATGGTGTAGCTCACTCCCGAGCCTTCCGCGGAATCGGCGTAATACCCCGGCAGGTGTACTTTTTCCCCGGGCGCGAGTGGCCATCCCGAATAAAAGCTGGCGGCGTGCTCGAGCGCCTGGCGCAACTGCGCTCCGTTCATTTGCACCACATATAAGATGTTGTCGTACGGATACAATTCCGACGCCTGGCGCACCGTTACGTCTCCCGCGTGGATGCGCATCGTAGGCACAAACATCGTGGCCAATGAAACGTCGGCGTGTCCATACGCGAGCTGCACTTTTTGGATCAGGTCGACGAGCGGCCCGTCTTCGTAGCGCTCCGTCTCGCCGCTAAGCGTTTTCGCCGCGCCCGCGACGCGGGTGTCGAGATAAGTCTGGGTGGCATGTTCGTAGGGTTCATTCAGGTGCTCAATGGCCGAATCGGCAGGCGTCGCCGCCGTTACCGCAACCAGCGTCGAGCGTTTTTGCTCCACGCGCCACGGGCCTTCCGCGTCCCGATTCACGTCCATATCTACGCGCGCCAGCGACGCACCCCAATTTTTCGCCTGCACCAGTAGCGTCCCATGGATGGTCCGCCCGGCGAGTTCCTGGTGTGTGTGTCCGAACAGGATGACGTCGATCCCCGGCACTTGCTCGGCTAGCTCAATGGTTGTTTGCTCGCCGGGAAGATCGACGTAGCGCGGGTCGCCGCCGGTGCCCGCTTCCGGGTCAGGGCCCAGCCCTGAATGCGAGAGCACGATCACCACATCCGCCTGCCGCCGCACTTCGGGAATCACGCGCCGCGCCGCCTCCACAATGGGCTCGAACGTATAACCTTTATAATTGTCGGGAATTTCGAACGCAGGAATGCTCGGCGTCACAAATCCCACAATGCCCACCCGCAATCCTGCGATCCGCTTGATGACGTAGGGCTGAAAATAGTTCGCGCATTCGCGGCACCCCGCCCGCACATTCGCGCCCAGCATGGGAAAATGCGCCTCGCCCTTCACTTTCAACAGCAGCCCCAATCCGAAATTGAATTCGTGATTGCCCACGGCCATGGCGTCATACCCCAGCGCATTCATCGCCAGTATCATGGGATTGACGCGCGAAGACTCCTTTCGCGCGAAGTAGTACGCCAGGGGCGTGCCCTGAATCGCGTCGCCCGAATCTAATAGCAGCACGTTCGGCTGTTCGGCCCTCACCTGGCGAATCAGCGTGGCGATTTTCGCCAGCCCCAGATTGGCGGGTTTGTTCGTCCAGTAGTCCAGCGGCTCGATCCGCCCGTGCAGGTCAGTCGTCCCCAGCAATACCAGGTGCACTTTGTCCGAATTTGCGGATCCCTGCCGGGGCGGCGCACCGCCGCCACGCAAAACCAGCTCGCCCCCGGCAATGTTCCATGCGGCCGCCAAGCCCGCCAAACCAATACCCGCGGCGAAAACCAGTATCGCCAGCATTGCGCGCGAAATGGGGAAGCCGCCGCGCACGCTAAACCGTCCTGTGCAGCGCGAGGAATCGCCCCAGCACGGCGTTCAATGCCTGCAGGTCGCTCAAATCTTTCGGCGAGAAATCCGGTCCGGCGTCACCCGCAGAATCTCCCTTGCGGCAAATTTGCGCCACGCCGAGCACGTCATCGCCGCTCAGAATAGGAATGCTCATGATTTTCTGGATGGCTTCGCTGGTACGACGTCCCTGGGGCACGCCCTCGAAGACGGTGGCATGCCGCGAAGATGCGAAATTATTGACGATGTCCGCCCGCCGCTCGCGCGCCGTGCGCGCCGCCAACGCTGTCGTGCTCGAGAGGGGAATCGATCCCACGGCCTGCAGCTTTTCCGGAAGCACGAATTTCAGCATTTTGCCGCGAGACGAAAGCTCCAGCACCGCGACCTCGTCCGGCTGCACCCGAAACACCTTGCCGATTTCCAGCGCCACCTGGCCGGCCCATCCAGGATCGGTAGGGATCTGCCGTTTTTCTACCCGATCGAGCAGACGCTCCAGTTCTGTGGCGGCTCGCGTAGCCATCGAGCGCATCCCCCCTATATCCGGCGAATTATAACCCGGCTGATTATAGCCACAGGCGATATTCCCTAGGCGTGTGAATGCGCTGCTCACAACTGGTCAATCGGTTGTATTGGTGCTTTGCGGCGCCCTGCGCATTCGGGGCGCGTTCGTCGCGACCAGTCGATTGGCCCCGCGCTTGATTGGCCCCTGGGGTAAGATATCTCGGCCTGCGTCGATGCAATTTTTCGACGCCCCGAAATTTATCCTTTCCGCAAAAGTTCGCAGCGGGGTAAAAGAGAAGCGGCAAAAAAGAACCGCAAACAGAGGAGTGAACATGTTGACGCGCAAGCTGATGTGCATGGCAGTCCCGGCACTAGCGATAATGGTGGCGGCATCCGGACTCGTTGCGGCACTCGCTCAGGAGCCCAGGGCTTCGACGGCCGGCCACGACCCGGGTCTCTACTTGACGTTTCAAACCGATATGGGTGCGATCTCCTGCAAGCTATTCGAAAAGGAGTCGCCTGTGACCGTTGGCAAAATGGTGGGCCTGGCCATCGGGAAAATCTCCTATGTCGATCCCACTACCAAGCAAACGGTCCACAAGAAATTTTTCGACGGCCTTACGTTTCATCGCGTGATTCCGGGTTTCATGATTCAGGGTGGCGACCCGCTGGGCACCGGCACCGGCGGTCCCGAAGGCCCCGGTTTCCCTTACAAAAACGAAAATTCGCCGGGGTTGAACTTTGACGTTCCGGGACGGCTGGCAATGGCCAATGCTGGCCCCAACACGAATGCCAGCCAATTCTTCATCACCGAAGTGGCCAATCCCGCGTTGAATGGCGGCTACACTATCTGGGGCCAATGCGATAATCCCGACGTTGTGAAGGCCATCGCGCGCGTCAAGCGTGACGCGAGCGACAAGCCCCTGATGGCCGTCCACATCCAGCACGCGATCGTGCAGCGCGTGGGGCCCGCCCCCGCGAATGCTCCCGAAGCCATGACTGGCGCGGCCTCTCCGGCAAGCGCTGCGCGACCTCCCGCAACGCCAAAACAGTAGCGATTCCCGAAGTCGCGCCGTGAGTGGCAGCACGAAAGCCTCAAAAGAAGAGGGCCCTCCGGATGAAGGGCCCTCACAGCAAATCGCAAAACTGCGCCGCGGGCCAAGCCGCCCGCTGCAAACTACACGCCGAGCACGCTCACCAGTTCTCGCACCGAAGCCGCCGACTTCTGCAGCTCCTTATTTTCTTCCGGCGTCAGCTTGATTTGAATAATCTCCTCGGCCCCGCGCGCGCCCAGCTTCACGGGCACCCCGACAAACAGCCCGTTGATCCCGTACTCGCCTTCCAGATAAACAGCGCACGGCAGGATCTTCTTCTTGTCTTTGAGAATCGCTTCCACCATGTCAAGCACCGCGGCCGAAGGCGCGTAATATGCCGAGCCGGTCTTTAATAAATTGACGATTTCGATCCCTCCCTTGCGCGTGCGCTCGACGATCGCGTCGATGCGCTCTTTCGGCAGCAGATCGGGCAGCGGGATTCCCGCCACCGTCGAATACCGCGGCAGCGGCGTCATGTCGTCCCCGTGCCCGCCCAGCACAAACGAGTGCACATTTTCGACCGACACGTTCAGTTCCTGTGCGACGAACGTGCTCATGCGCGCCGAGTCCAACACTCCGGCCATGCCGATCACGCGATTCTTTGAAAATCCGCTGATCTTATACGCCGCCTGCGCCATGGCATCGAGCGGGTTGGTCACCACGATCAGAATCGCGTTCGGTGAAAGCTTGACGATCGCCTCCACCACGCCTTTGACCACATCGTAGTTGGCCCGCAGCAAGTCGTCGCGGCTCATGCCGGGCTTGCGCGGAAAGCCGGCAGTGATCACCACCAGGTCGCTGTTCGCCGTTTCTTTGTAGTCGCCTCCGCCGGTGGAGACGCCCTTGACGCTCGCGTCCGAGCGCGTGACTGCCGCGGATTCCAGCATGTCCAGCGCCTTGCCCGCTGGCGAGCCTTCCAGAATATCGGTGAGCACGACATCGGCCAGGCCGCTGTCGACAATGCGCTGCGCGGTCGTCGAGCCGACGAACCCTCCCCCTACTACAGTCACTTTCCTGCGCATCCAGAGACTCCTTCAATTCAGATTGGAAACATTTAGTATGTGCGGTGGAATTGCCGCGCGATTCATTTGCCCGCGAAACCTGTTTTGCCCGGCGATACCCGGCGATAAATAGCCTAATCCGCCGGCAACTCGCCGTCGCGTCGCCGCCCTAGTCGGCGGCCACTCCGGTGTGCATATTCTCGATGATCGCTCCGGCGAATTCCGAAGTGCGCAGCTTCTTCGCGCCCTCCATCAGCCGCTCCAGATCATAGGTAACGCGTTTTTGCCCGATCGTGCGCGCGATTCCGTCTTCGATCAGCCGCGCCACCTCGCCCCAGCCCATGAACTCGAACATCATGGCCCCCGACAGCATCACCGAACTCGGGTTGATCACGTCTTTATCCGCATACTTGGGCGCGGTCCCGTGCGTGGCCTCGAATACCCCGTAGCCATCGCCGATATTCGCTCCCGGCGCCATTCCCAAGCCACCCACTTGCGCCGCCGCGGCGTCGGAAATGTAATCGCCGTTCAGATTCGGCGTGGCCAGCACCTGATACTCATCCGCGCGCGTAAGAATCTGCTGAAAAATCGAATCCGCGATGCGGTCGTTGATCATGATCTTCTGTTTCCATTGCCCCTTGCCGTGCGTCGCTTGAATCGTGTTCAACACGCCCTGGACTTCCGCATACATCTCCGTGCGCAGCTTTTCCGTGCCTTGCTGCAGGCCGGGCTCGATCATCGCGGCATTCAGCTCCACGCTCAGCCCCGGGTTCTTGTCCACATTGTCGAGAATCCAGCTCTCCCGCTCGGTGATGATCTCCGCGCGAAATTCTTCCTTTGCGACCTCGTAGCCCCAGTCGCGAAACGCGCCTTCGGTAAATTTTTGGATGTTGCCTTTATGCATCAGCGTCACGATTCGTCGCCCATTTTTGATCGCGTGCACGATCGCCGCGCGCACCAGCCGCTTGGTCCCGGTCGGCGACATCGGCTTGATGCCCACCCCGGAGTCCCACCGAATCTGTTTCGGCCCGCCTCCCAGCATCTCGTTATTCAGAAATTCCAGCAGCTTTTTCACTTCCGGCGTGCCCGACTTCCACTCGATCCCCGCGTAAACGTCCTCGGTATTTTCCCGGAAAATCACCACGTTCATCTGCTCGGGATGCCGCACCGGCGAAGGCACGCCGGGGAAGTAGCGCACCGGCCGCACGCAAGCATACAGATCGAGCAGTTGCCGCAGCGCCACGTTCAGCGAGCGTATCCCTCCGCCCACCGGCGTCGTCAGCGGCCCCTTGATCGCGATGCGGAAATCGCGCACCGCGTCCACCGTCTCCTGCGGCAGCCATTCCCGGAACTGGTTGTACGCCTTCTCTCCCGCGAACACCTCGAACCAGATCACCCGCCGCTTGCCTCCGTAGGCGTGCTCGACCGCGGCATCAAACACCCGCCGCGAAGCCTTCCAGATATCCCGCCCGGTGCCGTCGCCTTCGATGAAGGGCACGATCGGTTTGTCGGGAATGCGGAACGTTCCGCCGGAATATTCGATGGCCTCGCCATCGGTCGGAACGCGCTGAGAGTTGTAGGACGGCTTCATGAAGGCTGTACCTCAAATTTCGGTTTTTTGAACGCGCCTGGCGTGCGCAGCACACCAGCAGTGGCGCAGACGCCCACCCATGCTCCTCAAGAGGTCTGCGTGCCGGTTCGCGAGCCTTTAACGTTAACGCGCAGCTCGCGCGCCCAAAAACAATAACACAGTCTTGCGCCCCCCGCATCGCCTCGCGCCAATCTCGTGCAATGTCGACCGTCGGCGCGCGTCGCCTCGGAAACCGGCGTCCCAGTCGTGGAAACTGGTGTCGCAGTCGACAAGCGAGTCCCGGTTGCTTCCTTTAGTCCCTAAAGCTCGGTCTTGCGTGGACATGGGCAGACGCGACGATTATTTGTTCATCAGTCCCGGCAGGGACGAAAGAACGTAGCCCACCGTGGAACGGTGGGTGCCCGTTCACAATGTTAGAATCGAGCCCCGGCGGGGCGACACATGGCGCACACATTTTCCCGGAACCACATCCATCTGGTATTCAGCACCAAGGATCGCCGCAAAACAATCAACAAGGAACTACAGCCGCGATTGTGGGCCTACCTTGGAGGAATCTGTAAGCATCAGGACATGATCGCGCTGGCAATTGGCGGCACGGAAAACCACGTGCACATCCTGTTGCATTTGCCCCCGAAGCTGGCGCTCCCAATGCGGTGCTCTTGTTGAAGGCCAATTCTTCGAAATGGATGACCGGGCAAGGAAAAGGATTTGCCTGGCAGGAGGGATACGGGGCCTTCAGCGTCAGTTCATCCAATCTAGATCAAGTCAGCCGATACATCCAGAACCAGCAGGCACATCACCGCAAGGCCAGTTTCGAGGACGAATTTCGTGCGCTCCTTGGGAAGCACGGAGTCGAATATGACGCCAAATACGTATTTGGATAGCTTTGTGTCGGCCCCGCGCGCCTTTTTGACGGGCGTATGTCCCGCCCCTGCCGCGTGGGACTACGTCATTCCTTCCGGAGGCTGCCGGGCTGGCCAATCCACTCCCGCCCACAAAAAGAAAAGCCCACCGGCAACGCCTGTGGGCTTCCCAAACGTACATCAAAGGAACGCTCTTTTATAATGCGTTTATCGCGATCCCACCAAATCGGGCTTCGGGACGCCATTGATCGTCTCCAGAATGCGCGAAACGATCTGGTAGGGATCTCCTTCCGAGTTCGGCCGGCGATCCTCCAGATAGCCCTTATAACCCTCCTTGATGAAGTGTATCGGCATCCGGATCGAAGCTCCCCGATCAGACAGCCCATAGCTGAACTTGTCAATGGCTTGCGTTTCGTGCAGGCCTGTCAAACGCAGATAGTTGTCCGGCCCATACACCGCGATGTGCTCGGCGACGTTTTTAGAGAACGCCTTCATCAAGTCTTCAAAATATTCCTGGCCGCCGACTTCGCGGATGTATTTGGTCGAGAAGTTGCAATGCATGCCCGATCCATTCCAATCGCCCTTGATCGGTTTGCAATGCAACACCACATCCACTTCGTATTTCTCGCACAGCCGCATCATCAAATAGCGCGCGGTCCAGGTGTCATCGGCGGCTTTGGCCGAACCTTTGGCGAAGATCTGGAATTCCCACTGACCCTTCGCGACTTCGGCGTTGATGCCCTGATGATTGATGCCCGCTGCCAGGCACAGGTCCAGGTGCTCTTCCACGATTTTACGCGCCAGGCTGCCCATGTACTTGTAGCCCACTCCGCAGTAGTACGGGCCTTGCGGAGTAGTAGGGTGGCCGTTTTCCGGGAATCCGAGTGGACGCCCATCCTTATAAAGGAAATACTCCTGCTCAAATCCAATCCACAAGTCGGGATCGTCTTCGATCGTAGCGCGCATGTTGGTCGAATGCGGCGTGCCATCCGCATGCAGCACTTCGCTCAAAACGATATAACCGTCCTTGCGGCTGGCATCAGGATACAGAGCGACAGGTTTCAGCACGCAGTCTGAGCTTTTACCCTCCGCCTGCATGGTCGAACTGCCGTCAAACCCCCAATTCGGCATATCGGCCAGCTTGGGTGGCTGCGTAAATTCCTTGATTTGAGTTTTGCCGCGCAACTCCGGAACCGGCTTTTTGCCGTCAAGCCAAATGTACTCGAGTTTGTACTTCGTCATCGATCTCCTTTAGCGCCGGAATATCCGCTCGTCAGCCGCAATCGAGCGCCGCCGCAATCGAGCCGCCGCAATCGACTTCAAATCTTGCGGCTGTCGTGCTGGATAAACCGAGCCCCATGTATAAAAATTATGTACGTTTATTTCTCCTGTCCATGACCGCGACACTTATTGTCAGAGGCCAGTCGCACTGAATCAAGGCCCTCATCGATGGATTGTTTGCATCGGATCGATTCGAAAATTGCCGCCAAGAACCTTTGCGCGCATGGCCAAAGGATGCCGCACCGCGTGACGGTTTTGGTAGCGCAGGCACTACTCCTGCCTGTGCATATGTTTAGAAGTAGCGCAATCTCGCGCCCATCGAAGCAGCTCTCCGGCGACTCTTCTCAAATCCTCACAAATTCACCGCGCGCCTTTCCGCGCTTGCGGCGTGTTCCCGTTGGGTGTATAGGACTCCAATGCTCCCGGCTTTTACCCGCGCAGAAATACGTCCCCGGACCTTCGCGACCTGCTCGAAACGAATCACCACCGCGTTATGGGACCCCTTGTTCACCCCATGGCGCGACTAGCGAGTGACCCCAAAATTCCAAGGAGGAAGAAATGCGAAAGATGATTTTCCTTGTTGCAGTTCTTTTTACGGCGACAGTTCTCTTGGCGGCCACCCTCGAGCCTCTCAACGTCAAAACAGGTCTGTGGCAAGTAACCATGGTCAGCAAAATAAATGGCATGCCCGCGCCAAACACCACCACCTATAAATCCTGCGTGAAAAAAGAAGATTTGGACAAGTACCCGTTCACCGACCCCAAGGCCAAGTGTAATTGGACCGTCGTGAGTTCCACGGGCAGCAAGATGGAAGCCACCGGCACCTGCATGCCCGAGGGCCAGGGTAAGGTCGATTTTACGATGACCTTGGAGGCCCTCGACTCCGAAAACGTCAAAGGCACCGGCCAACTCACCGTCAACGGCCCGATGACCATGCAAGGAACATATTCCGCGACCGGCAAATGGGCCGGCGCCACCTGCCCAGCTGGAATGAAGTAAGGGACTTCATAGGCGCGCAGTCTCGAAAACCCGAATTCAGAAAATGGACATCAAAAGAGTTGGCTCGCAACCTTCCGTCAAGGGTCCGTCAGAGTGGTTCACTGGCACGGTGCGCATCGATCCACTATTTCAGGCGCCCGATCCGGCACTCGTTCAAGTTGCCAGCGTAACTTTCGAGCCGCGCGCGCGGACCGCCTGGCATACGCATCCGCTCGGTCAAACCCTCATCGTGATGGCTGGCTGCGGTCTCGCACAGCGCTGGGGAGGACCGCTTGAAGAAATTCGCCCCGGTGACGTGATCTGGTTCCCGCCCGGTGAGAAGCATTGGCACGGTGCGACGCCCACCACGGCAATGACCCACATCGCCATTCAGGAGAAGTTCGACGGTGAGGTTGTCGACTGGCTGGAACAAGTCAGCGACGAGCAATACCAGCAGGAACCGTAGCAGGAGGGACAAAGATCCGAATAAAAAAATAATCCCTCACCAGCACTCTCTCTAGCCCGCAGGGCGAAACAACGTAGCCCAGCGCGAAGCGGTCGGATCCCGATCCCCACAACGGAAACCCGCCGGAGGCGCGACACATAAAGGCGGGTGGATAACCCTTCCTCGTTTTTTAGTTGGCGAAATCTCACGACGGGACAATGCCACTCCGATGACGCCAACTCCAAGCGGCTGGTTCGGCCTTTCAGGGTGCCCGACCCTTTGGTTTGTAAGGGTCGGTCCTGTTTGACTTGCACATGAATCCGCTGCAGCGGGAATTGGTCACTCATCCAAAGGAGTGCCTGAAGTAGCCTTTCATCCACTCGCAAGCATTCTCTCTATCCCGCAGGGCGAAATAACGTAACTCCGCGCGAAGCGGTGGGAACCCGATCGCGCCAATCGTCAATTCAAGGATCGTTGTAGGTCGCAACTTCAGCCGCGCCATAGGCACGCCCCGCACGGGCGTTAGCCCTGAGGCTCCCGAGTGCCAAACCCTTCCGCNNTTCCGCATTTCTTCCTCGGCGGCGAAGGGTGGCCCAGCGAGTTCATAAGCACTTCCCCCGTAGCCGGCGTTGGGAGGACGTGCATCATAGAATCCTGTTAGGGGTATAGCCGCATGTCAACGCCAGAAATAATCCGAAAGCTGACGGACGAACTCGATAAGGGCATCGCGACCGAGGTCCAGGCCGTCTATGTGCTGGCCGGAATCAGAAAGCTTATTGAACGGGACAGGATCGAAGGCCAATATGCCGACCTCAAATTCCATTGCGATTGGGCCCTTCATTCCAGTATGGAGCGCGCGGCCGCTAGGCGAATTCT
>PLJR01000163.1:0-155 GCA_003140295.1 Acidobacteriota bacterium | reverse complement strand
CCCGCCGTAAGCAAAGAAAAGCACCAGGCCGAACCGAACACGTCCAGTGACAGCCCGAAGTATATTTCCCGCGTGACCGTTCACTTAGAACCAGCACGGAAAGCGATCCAACATGGCGGTCGAGAAGACGTACTGTTTAAGGTGACCTGGCGAAT
>PLJR01000084.1:2470-4589 GCA_003140295.1 Acidobacteriota bacterium | reverse complement strand
GTGGCCTTGGCAATAGCGCCGGGTAGATTCGACGCATCTAGCTTGACGGTCGATTGCTCGGTACCGTTCGTGCGGTCTTGATAGCTAAATGAGACTTCAAATGTTTTCATGTTGCCTCCGTTTTAATCATTCGATCAACATCACGTCAAACAATCTCATATTGCTTCTTCACGTAGGCGGAACCCGACGCCCGCACCGATTACCCGCAGCAAAGGCACCTGCCCGAGGTGCAGGGGCCAGGCAGAAGAAATGCCCGCATGAATCTCCCTTATACCAATTTTGCCAACCGACTTTTAACTAAATTAAACTTATAATCGATAAATAACAGAGAATCGGGCGCTGATAGGAAGCGTGACCAAATGAAAAAACAACCGTTGAAGCAAGGTGACTACGTACGCACAGGTTCGGGACCTGTTGGAGTCGTGTCTCGATGCAGTATTTGCCTCCTGGCGGCGTAGTCTGAACCGCTGCCGCGAAATTGTTTGGTGAAGAACCTGAGAAACAGATTGAGAACGATCTGTGCCGTTTTAAGCAGCTGATGGAATCCTCCGCACCTGTTGACAATCCCTCTGTGGCAAGTTCGTCCTTTGGTAGCAACGCCGAGCGTTTTTCCGAGAAACGGGAAGCTGCTTCGTCAAACGAGCCGACCTAAGACCTGGCAGCGCCCTATAGGTGAAATTCCGCCTGCTATGCAGAGCCTGACGTTTAAAGAACACAATGTCCTCCTAATGAAGGGAAGCGAGATACTGCCCCGACACGATTGTGTGACAGGCATCGCATCTCCCTGGCTGCTCTCGTGCCCCCCTCCATGATCGCGTCCATGTGTGTGCGGAGCGTCCCCACGTCCGCCAAGGTCGCTCCCGGTTCCAAGACTTCCGCGCCCATCTTCTCGTTGAACTTGACGCGGATCAGGTTGGGCAGCGGATTCTTGTAATATCGGTCGGTCCACGGACGCTTGCGGTTTACGCCGACCGGGTTCCGTACCTCGCCGGGCTTTGCGGGATTTAGATTTGCGAGACTTTTTTCGCTTACGGGCATTGTGAGAATCTAAGCCGATTATCATAGCCAGATTTGATTCAATAACTCTGGCTATTGCAGACTAAGGAGCGTAAGAATGGATGACATAATAGCCACCTAGTGGCAAGCAGCGCACGTGAGAGCCGATGAGAGGAGGACCCAATGATTGCCGAATACGGCAGGACCATCCCGAAGAGAGGCGACCGCGTGGGCATTGCCCAACAGGAAGGCGTATTTGAAGTTGTTGACATCAACTCACTCATGCAGACGGCAATCCTCAAATCGACTGACGGACAAGGCCACGTCACTCGGAATGTATCTTGGACTTCGCTGAAGTTTCTCGATAAGAAGTAAGCTGAAATCCCGCCACCGAACGAATAGCAAACCACGAGACCCAGCGAATCGAGGGCTCAGAAGTCATCCCGCGGGGATAAGTGTCAGCGGCGAGGCAGGTTGGAGGGGAGAAACAAGCCAAGGCAGTCAGCGGTACGGCTAAACGATCCGCGATTGCCACCCAACCATGGCCATGGCGATCTGAGTTTGATGCGAGAGGACGACGCGCCATGATTGAGCGAAAAAACAAAGTGGAATTCCAGATGAAATATTCAGAGGAACCAGCTCCTCACGCCACAACGCTCATCCCCATGGTGGTCGAAGAGACCACGCGAGGCGAGCGGGCGTACGACATCTATTCGCGGCTGCTGAAGGATCACATCCTGTTCATCGGCACCGAGATTGACGACCACGCGGCGAACCTAGTGACCGCGCAACTGCTGTTCCTGGAAGCCGAGGACCCCGAGCGCGACATCCAGCTTTACATCAATTCGCCAGGCGGTTCGATCACTGCGGGTATGGCCATTTACGACACGATGCAATACGTCCGGGCTGACGTAGTGACAACCTGCGTGGGGCAGTCCGCCTCGATCGCCGCCTTGCTGTTGGCCGCTGGCGCTCCCAAGAAGCGCTTCTCGCTGCCCAACTCACGCATCCTCATCCACCAGCCCTCGATGTCTGGGCTGTCCGGCCAGGCGACCGATATTGACATCCACGCGAAGGAGATTCTGCGGATGCGGTCGGTGATCAACCAGCTCCTGGCTGACCA
>PLJR01000084.1:2260-2464 GCA_003140295.1 Acidobacteriota bacterium | reverse complement strand
ATCGATGAGATCATTCAGAAGCATCGCTAGCACGTACCTAGAAGTCAGTAGCGAGATCGACCGGCGGTACCACGGATGGAAAAAAGGCGTTAGTCATCCTCGCTTGCTTTAGGCGGAAACAGAGTCAGACCTTACAAGAAACGCTATAAATGGGCGATCTTGGGAGTGGCAAGGTCGAGCTGTGCGTGGACCCTAGCGACAGCA
>PLJR01000084.1:1149-2147 GCA_003140295.1 Acidobacteriota bacterium | reverse complement strand
GGAGCCATGACGCGGATGGCCGCAAAGGCCTATCGCATGGCGGACGCCGTACGCGAAGCGGGTATCCCTGTTGTTATGGGAGGTCCGCACATTACCGAGGTGCCGGACGAAGCCCTGGGACGTGATGGCGGCCCTCGCCACGCCGATGCCATAGCTCTTGGGGAAGCCGACGCAACCTGGCCACTCATGGTCGCCGATGCGGAGCGCGGCGCCTTGAAGGATGTTTATGCGCCCTTGGACGCATTTGGCAAGGAAGTAAAGCCCTCGCTGGCCGATTATCCAGAAATCCCGTGGGACCGCATGGACCTCGATCAGTTCGACATGATCGGACATTTTCCAAAGCTCGCGCGGCGCATTTTGGCTCGTGTTGGCATGACTTGGCAGAGCTTTCATCTAATTCCGATCGAGTCCGGCCGGGGCTGTCCTTACGGCTGTGAGTTCTGCACGGTGACCGGCTTTTTCGGCGACTCCATACGCTTTCGCTCCAATGAAAGCGTGGTCAACGAACTCTTGATGTTGAAATCCCTGGAGAAGCAAAAGAAGGGGAAAATCGTCGTCTTTTTCATCGACGACAATTTTGCCATCAACCCTCGGCGGACGAAGTCACTGTTGCAAGAGATCATCGCGCGCAAGGCGCAGATTCCTTGGGTCGCACAGATCAGCATGAACCTGCTGCGGGACGAAGAACTCGTGTCCCTCATCGCGCAAAGCGGCGGCAAGTGGATATTCATGGGCCTGGAATCGATTGATCCGGGAAACCTCAAGAGCGTGGCCAAGGACTTCAACAAGCCCAGCGAATATGCGGCGGTCCTAGAACGCCTCGCCCGGCACGATCTTTATGCCATCACCTCGTTCATTTTCGGGATGGACGGCGACCGTCAGGGCACGGCGGAACGTACTCTTGAGCAGATCCGTTCCTGGCCGCCGGGGCTGCCGGTGTTCGGTCTGCTGACTCCCTATCCGGCGACGCCCCTCTACGACAAGCTGGCTGCTGCGGG
>PLJR01000084.1:0-1075 GCA_003140295.1 Acidobacteriota bacterium | reverse complement strand
CGAGGTCCGATCTTCCACGTGATTTCTGACGCCTCGCGCAGGAAATTTACGTCGCGGCCGAAAGAGCGCGATTGTTAGAGAGAGCGACTTCCGCTCGATCGCTTTGAGGCATCTCGTCGCAAATCGAAACCCCGTGATTTTGGTGCTGCCCCAGAGGGGCGGGCAGACGAGTAGAATCAATGAGTTCCCGCCTCTCTGTAGGTCGCCCTTTTGCCAGAAGCGATCTTAGGGCTTCGGGAGCACGACGTCCTAGAAGGCGGTTTACAGCCAGAGAGACCAAGCCAGCCATGACTAGCCTAGATTATTCGCTGAGTTTGCCAGCAAAAGCAGAAAGGATGCTCTAAAAGATGTATGAACACTGGGTTTTCTGAGAACCCAGCACTCCCTTTTTGGAGCATTCGCAGGTGACAGCTTGTATACCGCGGTTGAACTTTTTCTTCTACCGCAACCGTCCCATTCAGTGCGATTTTCCCAGTGGGCAGATCACTAGCGGTGCCGGCCGGCTAGAGACCGGGCCCCAATTCACTTGAAATCATCAGGTCTGCAATGATTCTTACGAGGAACCTTCGAGGAAGGTGCGGAGCTTGCTCGATCGTGATGGATGGCGCAGCTTGCGTAGCGCCTTCGCTTCGATCTGACGAATACGCTCGCGAGTAACGGCGAATGCGTGGCCCACTTCTTCGAGTGTGCGCTCGGTGCCGTCTTCCATACCAAAGCGCATCTTGATGATCATTTCCTCGCGCGGGGTGAGCGTCTTCAGCATGCACGCAGTCTGTTCCTTTAGGTCAAGGCTGATGGCCGCGTCCGAGGGTGATACTGCAGTCTTGTCCTCGATGAAATCGCCCAAATGCGAATCTTCTTCTTCTCCGATGGGCGCTTCGAGCGAGACCGGCTGCTGCGCAATCTGTTTCGTCTTGCGAATCTTGTCGACAGAAAGGCCCATGTGGTTGGCGATCTCTTCCGGAGTGGGCTCCCGGCCAAGCTCCTGCACGAGTTGCCGGCTGGTACGTAGCTGCTTATTGATCGTGTCGATCATGTGCACGGGCACGCGTATCGTGCGCGCCTGGTCGGCGAT
>PLJR01000189.1 GCA_003140295.1 Acidobacteriota bacterium | reverse complement strand
TGAATTTCAAGATAAGCGGCCCAACGAAAATTGCTGCTCACGTAAGTGAGCACTGTGAGCGCCCCGGCGGCGATAACCGTGCAGCCGATGGCCAGACCATCGAGGCCATCCGTCAAATTCACAGCGTTCGATGACCCCGCAATCACCAGTGAAACGAAAAAAAGAAACGGAACNNTATTTGCTCCAGGTCGCCAGCACCAGCAAGCCAATGCCGCAGACCAGGCTAACCAGAATTTGCAGCGAGAATTTTTTAGCGCTCGTAAGTCCGAGGTTGCGCTGCTTGGAAACTTTCGCGTAATCATCAATAAATCCGATGGCCGCGAATCCCAGCAAGGAAAAAAGCGCCAGCCACACGAAAGCGTTGCCGAGGTCGGCCCACAGCAGCGTAGGTACCGCCGTCGACAATACAATCAAGACTCCGCCCATTGTCGGCGTGCCAGCTTTTTTCTTGTGATCCTGNNCGCGCCGCCGGTGCGAAAGGTGATGTAGCGAAACACATTCAGCGGACTGAAATATTTTTGCAGCGTGTGGTAGAGGAGGTAGTAAAGCATCTAGTGCCGCGCCTCTTCCCGTGACGCTTCCACCTGCGGGGCGTAGCGCGTGAGCAACTCATCAACGATGCGCTCCATCTTGACGCCTCGTGAACCTTTGACGAGCATTATGTCGCCCGATTCCACAAAACTCGCCAAGAATTTTGCCGCTTCTTCCGAAGTAGAAAAGAACTTGGTGTGCTTGCGAGACAGTCCCGCCGCCACAGCGCCTTCGATGATCTGCGCCGCATCTCCCGCGACGCCGATAATCCAATCAACCTTTCCAGTGCTAGCCGCAAATTGTCCCGCTTCGCGATGCAGTTCGGCGGAAGTGTGCCCCAACTCACGCATCTCTCCCGCTGCAAGAATGCGGCGGTGATACTTAGGCGTGGCCGCCAGAACAGCGGTCATAGCCTGCAGCGCGGCGGGACTGGAGTTGTAGCTGTCATTGATCAACGCGGCGCCGTTTGTAAGCGCTACCATCTCGCCGCGCATAAATGGCGCCTTGAGATTGGCAAAAACGCTGTGAGCTTCCTCCGCTCCAATGTTCCACACACTGGCGGCAGCCAAAGCGGCCAGCGCATTAGCAATCACGTGCCTGCCCGGCAGCGCAATCTCCAGGAGCACCCGCCCTTCGTTCGTGACCAGCGTAAACGCGGATCCTAACGCGCCACGATTTTCCAATTGTTCCGCGCGATAATCCGCCGGCGAATCCATGCCATAGGTCAAAACGTTTCCCGGCGCGTAAGAAGCAAACGCCGCCACTCGGGCATCATCCGCATTCAACACCGCAACAGACTTCTTGCCGTTCAATCCCTCAATCAATTCCCGTTTGGCGAGCGCAATCTCATCCACAGAAATAAAAAATTCCAGATGCGCGGGCGAAACGCGCGTTACCACTCCAACATCCGGGCGCGCAATCGCCCCCAGCCTCTTCAGCTCGCCGGGCCGGGACATACCCATTTCGAGCACCGCTGCTTGATGACTTTCGTCCAGCCCGAATAACGTTAGTGGTAAACCATACTCGTTATTGAAATTGCCTTCCGATTTCAGCACGCGTAATTTCGCGCCCAACAATTGCGCGAGAATCTCCTTGGTTGTGGTCTTGCCCACCGAGCCAGTGACGCCGGCAATTTTCCCGCCCCACGCTTCGCGTACCGCTTGCGCGAATTGTTTGAGCGCGTCAAACGTGTCGGCCACCTGGATACAGCGGTCAGCGACCCAGCCGGGGTAGCGCGATACCAGCCCTTCGGCCACCACCGCCGCCACCGCGCCGCGCTCCAATGCGGCGGGAACGTGATCGTGTCCATCGTGACGCGGTCCGTGTATGGCGATGAACAGTTCTCCGGGACGTACCGTGCGAGAATCAATCGAGACGCCGGCCAGCCGGGCCACGGGATCGAGCGCCCCACCTGGCTTGGAACCCACCGCTGCAGCCATCTGTGCAATTGTCCAGAGCATAAGGTCCTCAGCGGATTTGATTTGCATGCAGAAGCCCGGAATTGCGTTGTACTTCTCATTCTGGCACCCCACGTTTCGGGTAGTGCAAAAAATCTCAGCCCTGCGTGTCGTGCTATTCCTGTGTTGGCGCTCGTAGCTCACTCCAACTAATAGAGCGAACCGCATGCCAATTTACGTGCTCTCGCTCCCGTTCTTATGTGACTCGTTCGCTGCGGCCGAAGCCTTGTAGCCGCGCTGAATCAAAGCGCGGCGGGCCACTTCGCGATCGTCAAACTCCAGCGTGCGGTCGGCAAGAATCTGGTAATTCTCGTGGCCTTTTCCGGCGAGCAAAACAATGTCGCCGGCGCGGGCTTCGTCCATCGCCAACCCAATAGCCTTTTCGCGATCCGGTTCGATGACATATTTGCCGCTGGTTTTTTGCAACCCGACAATAATGTCGCTGATAATTTTCAGCGGATCCTCGCTGCGCGGATTGTCGGAGGTGATTATCGCCACGTCGGCGAGCTCCGACGCGAGCCGTCCCATCACCGCCCGCTTGCCGCGGTCGCGGTCGCCGCCCGCCCCTACGACGCAGATCACGCGACTGCCGGATGCCAGGTCGCGCGCCGCGCGCAGCACCTTCTCGAGGGCATCCGGCTTGTGCGCGTAGTCGACGATCACATGGAACGGCTGGCCCGCGGTGACGGATTCGAAGCGCCCGGGAACGCCGCGCACGGACTCGAGGCCGTGCCGGATCGCGCCGTCGTCGATCCCGAGCGCACGTGCCGCGTAGAGAGCTCCGAGAGCGTTCTCGAGATTGAACCGCCCCTGGAGCTTCAGCTCGACCCCGTCGAGCTCACGTGCGGCGTCGTCCACGCTGAACGTGATCGCCTCCGGCAGCTCCCGCGCCAGCCGTCGCCCGTACTCGTCGCCGATGTTGACCAGTGCGATCGGCCGCGGCTCGGTGAGGAACAGTTGCCGCTTCGCCTCGAAGTAGGACTCCATGTCGCCGTGAAAGTCGAGGTGGTCCTGGCTGAGGTTCGTGAACACCAGCGCGGCGAAGCGGACGCGGTCGAGCCGGTGAAGGACGGAGGCGTGCGACGAGGCCTCCATCGCGCACGAGCGGTCGCCGGCGTCGAGCATCTCGCGGAACATGCGCTGCAGGTCGATCGCCTCGGGCGTGGTGCGCACGACGCCGCGCCGCTCGCCGCCCACGCGCGCCTCGACAGTCCCCAGCAGCCCGGGGCGCCGGCCGGCTGCGGCGAGAATGGCGAACAGCAGGAAGCTCGTCGTCGTCTTGCCGCTCGTGCCCGTGACGCCGACCACCTCGAGCTCCCGGGTCGGCTCGCCGAAGAACACGTCCGCAGCAGGAGCCATCGCCGCGCGCGCGTCGCGAACGACGACCTGCGGCACCGGCAGGTCGAGCCCGCGCTCGACGACGAGTGCAACCGCTCCGCGTTCCACTGCCTCCGGCGCGAAGTCGTGGCCGTCGGCGCGCACGCCCGGCACGGCGAAGAAGAGCGCGCCGGGAGCCACCGCACGAGCGTCGTAGGCGAGATCGCGCACCTCGACCGAAGGGCGCCCGACCACCTCCACCGGCTCGAGCGCTGCAACGAGGCGCTCCAGGTCCATCTCGGCGACTCTAGTGGTCCGGGCGAAGAGCTGCGCTCTTCGCCCGGGGGCTAAGGAACTCCGCCAACGGGAGAGCGCGGTCTCCCGTTGGCT
>PLJR01000134.1 GCA_003140295.1 Acidobacteriota bacterium | reverse complement strand
ATGGGCTGACCATTCTTTTTTACAACGATGGTGACTTGCCAGGTTCCGCCGCTCTGAAGCTGCCCCGAGCCCTCATAGAGACCGTGCCCCTTTTCAGTGAGGGTTACTTCGGAGCGCATCGCGGCCATGCCCATGGCGGGCATTGCCGGCATAAAAAACGTCACGCTGACTTCGGCGCCGGTGACGGGCGCGTTACCGGCATCCGCTACTTTCACCCGGAAAACGTTGGCACCTTTGCGGGGTGGATTCGGGTCCGACGTAAACTCAATGTTGGCCTGGGGAGCGTTCATGCTCGACGCAGCACCCGCTCCTGGGGGAGGCGGAACGAACGATCCCATTGCGGCTTGAAGCTGGCTTTCGGAGTCGATCAGGAAGTTTGCGGAGGTCACAATTTGTTCGCCGGCCTCGAGTCCTTTAAGCACGATGAATTCATCACCTACTCGGGAACCTAGCTGTATTTCCCGTGGTTCGATCGACCCGTCGCCGTGCTCGACGAAAGCAATCTCGCGAGTGCCGGACTGTAAGACGCCACTGGCGGGAATAACCAGGTGGCGGCCCAAGGGAATTTTCAAGCTCATGTTCACGAACATGCCGGGTTTGAGCTCGAGCGCGTGATTGGAAACGACCAGCCGCACTTTCGCGGTCCGTGTGTCGGTGTCCACCTGCGGATAGATAAAATCCACGCGGCCGTTGAATGCACGGCCCGGATAAGTGTTCAAGCTGAGAGCGGCCGAATCGCCGATTTTGATTCGCCCGAGATCGTCCTGAAAAACCTGCGCCTGCACCCAGACGGTGGACAGATCGGTAATGGTGTAGAGACGCATTTCCGGCTGAACGGCAACGCTCGGCAGTGCATTTCGCTCGGTGATGTAACCGGAAACCGGGGAGTTGATCTCCAGTTCCTGCTGTACCTGGGCCGTAGATTCAAGCCGGTCGATTTCCTTTTGCGGAACACCCCACTGTTTCAAGCGATCGACCGCGGCATCGAGCAGCGATTCGGCGCTGGAAACGACACCGGGAACCGAGCTCTGCGCCACTTGCTGTTGATTCTGCTTGGCAATGAGGTACTCGCGTTCAGTGGCAACTAAATCAGGGCTGTAAATTGTGAAGAGAGGCTGGTCTTTGTGAACGTATTGGTAAGTAGCGTCGATAAAAACTTTCTGGACAAAGCCCGAGAAGCGAATCTGCACGTACGTTACGCGGGTTTCGTCGATCGCAACGTTACCGGTGGTTTGAATCTCGTCTTCTACCAGTTTTTGGCCGACAATGCCGGTCTGGACGCCAATGCTCTGCAAGCGCTGGGCGGAAATGTGGACCGGCACCAACATGGCGTCGGGCGATACCGGGGGCGTTGCCGAAGTGCTCGCGGCCGATGGCGGCGAGCTGGCATTCGCAGGCGCGGGCGTCGTTGGCATGGCGCGCATCGCGGCGCGATAGCGCATCCAGAGCCCCACTAGAACGGCCGCGAGGATGATGTTTCCAATCAGTGCCAGCACGAATACCGTGCGATAGGTCCTCATTTGCTCGCTCCTTCATCGTGCAACGACATTCCGGTTAGCGTTTCGAGTTGGGACAAGGCGTTCTCGTGTTCCACGGCGCTTTGCCAGTACTCCTGATCCAGATGGAAAACATCGAGAAACGCGTGGAGCACCGGGGCGAAGTCCTGGCGATCGCTCTGGTAGGCGGCTACCGCCGCTGCAAATTCGGCGTGCGCTTGCGGGACGAGACCTTCCCGGTAAATGGTCAGCAGTTCCGCGGATTTCTGCGACGTTTCGAATGCGGTTCGAATCTCGAAAGCGACTTGTTGGTCCTGGGCTTCAGCATCACTGCGCGAGCGGCTCAGTTCAGCCTGGGTCTGCGCTAATTCCGGGCGTTGTTTGCGGTCGCGATAAATGGGAACTCGCACGCCAAACGTAAGCATCCAGTACGCACGAAACTTCGTGGGGTCGGTGCGCTGCCACATGTACTGCACGCTGAAGTCGGGGTAAAAATCCTTGCGTGCGAGGTCCACTTGCAGGGTATTTTTTTCAACCATCTTCTGGGCTCCGGCAATTTCCGGATTGTGGACTCTGGCCGCGGAGAGAAGTTCATCGAAGCCGTAGGGAAGCGGCGTTTCAGAAAGATCGCTGGTTTCGATGTCGGGTGAAGATTGGGCGCGATTCAGAAGTTGTTTGAGTTGCGCCTGTGCCTTCGCCACTTCGAGATGATGCATGGTGATTTCGCGAAGCAGTTTGGTTTGCTCAAGCTGGGCTTGCAGGAGATCCTGCTGGTTTCCTTTTCCGGAGCGGTACCGCGCGTCGGCTGCGCTTTCGACCTGTTGAAGCAAGGCTCGGTCACTCTCGAGGATTGCCAGCGTCTTGGTTAGGTATGCAAGCTGAAGATATGAAGACCGGACCCCCGCGAGAACGGAAAGGCGTACCGACTCGTACTGCTGCTGTACGACTTCGGCATCTCGAGCCGCGACCTCGCCTTTGAGCCGCAGTTTGCCGGGATAGGGAAAATCCTGCGAGATGCCGAGCCCCAAATAAGCGAAGTCGCTGTTCGTGTACCCGGCGAAAGGCCGGGGGCTTCCGACATTGACCTGCTGCGCCGTGAATTGCGGATCGGGGCGTGTCGAGACTTGTGAAGGAATCTGCTTAGCCGCTTCCCATCCGAGACGCATGGACTGAATCTGCGGATTGTTCCGCTCCGCCTCAGATAACAAATCCTGGAGCGGGGCGGTCGGTAAAGCAGGCGCATGTTCTTCCTGGGAACGCGGGATTTGACCTGGCGCGATGCCTTGCTGTTGCCCGTGCGTAACGGGCACAAGCACGGTACAGATGATGAGCAGGGCGATAAGCGGGGCGATAAGCACGTTCAGACAACCGGCAAAACATCGCCGGAAGAATTCGTTTTGTGGCCTTTTACGGCGCAATGCAGGCATTTTTATCCGCCTCTCTCTAACTGAAGCCTTGGCCAATCACAATCAGGAATGCAGCGGCTATGGATAGCGTTCTAACTGCTCCTGACGAGCGGCCAGAATCCGATTTCAGGCACAAAAATAGTGAGTTAGTCCCAACGGACTTACGGGGCGGTCTAAATCAGGAAAGAGGCGTGGAGAGTGTAAAGCTCGGGGGGAGAATGTAGCTGAATTTCAACGGCTACGCGCTTTATGAGGACGATGCTTTCAATCGTCGGGATGTGCTCGATAAGCACGGTTGCCGGCGCACCTAGAGATACGCGAGCTGCGGGGAGCATGCTTGGCGCATACGCGGAAACCATGGTTTTGCAGCAATCTTGCGTTCGGTTTGAGGGCGTGCACGGCATAGAGCCGCAGCACTGCATGCTCTGCGGGTCAGGCGCCTTTGCAGACATGCAGTCCGTAAATTGCAGCAGCAAAAAAGCGGCTACTGCAAGGGTCAGGAATATCCTCTTATTGATCACCAGTCACAACTGTAGGAGTTTTCTGGTGTGCAAGTCAAGCTGCTGTGGAGCGGGCGACGGGAATCGAACCCGTATCCAGTCTTCCGCAAGTTATTGAAATGTACTCACCTGAAATCTCCGATTTAGGCGCACTTGGGCGCAGAATCTCGCCCACTTTGTCCACTGCATTACGCTGGGAATCGCCGATAACGTGGCCATAAACTCCCAGAGTGATCCGAGCATCCGAGTGCCTCATTTGGTCTTTCGTTACCGTCGGATTTGCTCCGACGTCCATCAGCAAGCTTGCGTGGCAATGCCGGAAAGCGTGCATCCCCGCGCGCGCGAGCTTGAGCTTATCGAGCACAGGCCAAAGCCCATATTCGACAACCTTGTTTCCCGCGTACGGTCGGCCGTTTTTATTGAGAAACAGAAACCCCTCGGGATTTGTTTGCCACGTCGCCAGATATTCCCCGAGCAACGTAGCAAGCGCTTCGGCCATCGATACGGGAGCCGCGCTGGCCTTGCTCTTAACAGTCTGCACGCGCCCGTACCAGGCCGATCGACGCACGTGGATTACGCGGCGTTCAAAGTCGAGGTCCCCTTTTTGCAGGGCCACAACTTCTCCGACGCGAAGCCCAGTCATTGCAGCGATGGCGAACATGGTGCGCCACGGGTCACAAGCAATCGTGATTATTTTGCGCGCCTCTTCTCCGGTGAAAAAACGCGGTTGATTATGGATCTTGTCCGCTGGCAGTGTGAGCTCGCTTGTATTGACTGCCGCCGTGCAATAGCCCCACGCTTTTGCCGTCCGCATCATCGAGGAAAGAGTCCCGAGGACGTTGAGGACGGTTTTGCGGGAAATCTTCTGCGAAAGCAGCGTCACGAAGTTTTGCTGGATTTGCGGCGTGAGTTCGTGAAGAAGAACTTTGCCGAGATACTTTCGGATGTAATCCCGCAAGTGATACTGCACGGCTTTGACGCTTGAGGGTTTTTGGTGAACGAGTACCTGGCCTTCCCACGTGTCTGCAAATTTCTCCACTGACACAAATTTACTTGGCCTGTAATCGAAGGAGTTGATTCTCGCAAGGATCGGGTCGAGAAGCCGCAGAGCGATTCGTTTCGTCTTTAATTCGGCAACCGTTCCGAGCACGATCGACCGCTCCACGCGAATTGTCTGTTCCCCTTGAATCACGTCCTCCCGCCACCGGCCAACAAAAACCGGAGGATTCTTTCCACGAACAATTACCCTTCCCGTTTGGTGCCTTCTCCGAGCCATCGAGGTCCCCCTCGTTGACTCGGCTGTCCCGTCGCGGAGTGTACCCGCAACTTCCACCAATGGCAAAAGTGCTTCGAGTTGTGGTGCGGTAGCCATTTACTTGTCAGTTCACCGTCGCCGGAGGCTGAGGCCTCATCGATCCAGTCGCTAAGAGGAAATCTTTTCGGATCCAGAAAATCCATGACGACGATTCCGCGTGATCTTCCGCGCCGGCAAAAACTTCGGCTACTCCCAATTTCGTACATCTCAAAACATTGAGCTCAATCAGTCGTTCGACCAACCTGTCAATGCAGTCGACTGGTGCTCCAAGTATTTCTGCGACGCAATGCCGGCAGGATGGGCGTCCTTCCGCACAACTCACCCATCCGTCCTTGTTCGCGACGTCGCTCGCGTTCTCAGTCAGGAACAAATGCAGCCACATCGCTCCTCGGATCGTGCCGGCCAGCGCAAATAGTTCTTTCGTCGTCATCGGAGGCTTTCTTTCCCACGCGCGGAGAAATCAGTTGGTTTCGCCACGCCACAAGCCCCGGTGAATCCACGCCGGTTAGACCGCCCGCGTCCGGCTAGGGTTTGTGCCCCGCTATGCGCCTTCATTTCCCTAAATCCTCCCGCGCTATCGCCGGCGTCTCAAATCTCAAAGTTTCGATATTGAATGTGGCCTCTACGCGGCCCACACGCCCCTCTCGGTGCTTCAGAACAATCACGCGCGCCTCTGTTTCGTCGCCCTTCAAGTCGCG
>PLJR01000124.1 GCA_003140295.1 Acidobacteriota bacterium | reverse complement strand
CATCTGCTCGAACCTGAAGTGGCCGCCGCGATACACTTTCGCAAACACCCCACCGCCAAACGAGACGTCGGAATTAAGCTGAGCTTCGAAGCGCACCACGTGCCCGCTCGTTTCCTCCAGCCAGATTCTGCCGTGGGCATGCGCGAAAAGGTTCCCGTATCGTATCGAGGATCTATATTCCGGGTCGGGCTCGAACGAAAATTCCACCACCGTCGTCCCCCCCAGCGCGCCTCTCCCTACCCAGTGAAACGTAAATGCCTTGGCAAACGCGTCGATCATCTCCGCGCGCTCGTGTCTCCGTTTCATGGCCCGCTCGTAATCCAGCTTGGCGAGGGGATCTTCGGGATGACTTTCGATTTGCAGTATCTTCTCGAGCCCTCGCCACTGCTGCTCGAGGATCGCCGCATCGGTCGGCTTGCCGTTGCGCGAAAGCTCGACGTGCACGACATCTGCGCCGGTCGGAATGATGCGCGTCACGATATCTTTATCCGGTATGTCCTTGCCATTGCCCTTCGTGATGCTGTGCTCGGTACGCTCATACTCGGTGAGCGCCACATCGTCCTTGCGCTGGCTTTCGAGCGCTCGCGCCAACAGGTCGTGAATTTGGGCGCCACTCATTACTTTATCGTTTTGGCTTGGTGCGCTGCCCGGAATGCAGCACTGTGGCACGTTCTCTCGGGTTTGGGCGGCGCCATGCCCAGCCGCCAACAGAAGCGGTAAAATCAGCACGGTTATCGAACAACGATCGAGCATCTTATCGTTGGCCGGGTTCAGCCTTTACTGAGTTCCCCGACTGAGATTCCCGAGTCACACGTTGCGGTTGCCCGATTATCCCATACGGCACGTGGAAAGCGAATCAATCGCGCCACATCCGCTACCCACACGGCAACAGGCCGTCCGCTTTGCTTCATCTCACCGCCTATGCGTATAGAATAGTAAGTTGTGGAACACGCCATCGAATCTCCGATCGCACGCGAACACCAGCCTTCGCGCTCGCGCATGGCCTGGGGTGAAACGCTGCGCCTCGCGCTCGATACGCTGCGCGCGCACAAATTACGCAGCTACCTGACCCTGCTCGGCATCATCCTGGCCGTAACCACGCTGGTAGCGGTCATGTCCGTCGTGAACGGCCTGAATCTATACGTCACCGATCGCGTTGCCAATCTCGGCGCGAATGCCTTTGTTGTCGACCGTTTCGGCATCCTCACTAACGCCAAGGATTTTGCTCGCGCCCAGCGGCGCCCGCTCCTTAGAGTCGACGACTATGAGGCTCTCGCACGCGAGCTCCAGCTCTCGCAAAACGTCGCCGCCATCGAGGTCTTCACCACTGACGTGCGCGCCGGCAACGAGCTCTTCGAGGATGCACGCTTGAACGGCGTCACGCCCAACTACATCGACGTCCGCAACATGGATATCGCCCAGGGCCGCTTCCTTACCCCAGGCGATGAACTCCACCGGCTGCCCGTCTGTTTCCTGGGCGCCGATGTGGCCAGCCGCTTTTTTCCCCATGTCGATCCCCTCGGGCGTACCGTGCGCGCTGGCACGCACATCTACGAGGTGATCGGCGTGGCTGAGCCCATCGGCAGCGTTTTTGGAGTCTCCCAGGATAATTTCGTCATGATTCCCTTTTCCACTTTCGAACAAGCCTGGCACGCTCCCAATGGCTCGATCACCATGTTCATTCAAGCGCGTGATACGGAAATGATGGAAGCGGCCGAAGACGAAGCGCGCGTAGTGATGCGCGCTCGCCACCATCTGCGCTATTCCGTGCCGGATGATTTCGGCATTCTGGGCTCGGCCTCGATCATGAGCGTGTGGCAAAAGATCACTGGCAACATCTTTGCTCTTGCGGTCTGGCTTACGGCGGTTTTTCTGGTCGTTGGCGGAATCGTAATCATGAACATTATGCTGGCCAGCGTCACCGAGCGCACCCGCGAGATCGGCATTCGCAAAGCTCTGGGGGCGCGCCGCCGCCACATTCTGGCGCAGTTCCTGGTGGAATCGGCGGTGCTCTCCGCCATCGGCGGCCTCATCGGTGTAGGCTTGGCCGTGGCGATTGTCGCAGTGGTGCGGTCCACCACGCCCATGCCGGTCCAAACACCCGTGAGCGCGGTAGTCACCGCTCTTGCCGTCTCCACCGCGGTGGGCCTTTTTTTTGGGATTTATCCGGCGGTGCGGGCCTCGCGGCTCAATCCGATCGAGGCGCTTCGCTCTGAGGTCTAGCGCGCCCGCTCTGTAAGCCCGAGCACGTTGGCACTCGGCACTCGCGCAGGCGGCGAAAGGAAACCGTGGCACAAGAATATCGCGAGAACCTCCGGCTGGCGCTCGACACTCTGCTCAGCCACAAGCTGCGCAGCTTTCTCACCATGTTGGGCGTGGTGATGGGTGTCGGTGTGCTCATGCTCGTCGCGGCGCTGCTTACCGGGTTCAACCAGTCCGTCGTCGAAACCATCACCAGCTTTGGCGCGGACACCGCGTCGGTATCCCGGTTCAGCCAGGGACCGCGATTTGGCGGCCCGCGCCCCAAGGAGGAGCGCCTGCGCAAGCCGCTCACATTTGAGGACGGCGAGGCGCTGTCCGCCTGCTGCGCGTCCATCAAGGCCGTCACCATCTGGATTACCCAGTGGGAAAAGATGCATCAGCTTCGCTATCAGGGCAACGAAGTCGATGCCATCGACCTCCGCGGCACTCTTCCCAACTATCCCATGGTTTATGCCAACGCCGCGATGCGCGAGGGCCGTTTTTTCACCGAAGCCGAAAATATCCATCGCGACGATGTCGCGGTGCTCGGCCGCGATGCCGCCTCCGCCCTCTTCGGCCCGCTTCCAGCGATTGGTAAAGATGTGCAAATAGACGGATCGACTCTCGAAGTCATTGGCGTGCTCGAACGGCCGAACGGCAATTTCGGTTTCGATGACGAAGACCGCCGCGTGTTGATTCCTTACCAGACCTTTCGCAAAATTTATCCCGCCGCCTACGAAAATGCTTTTCGCCTCGAGGGACGCGAGGGCCAACTCGACACCGCCGTCGATGACGCGCGCGAAGTTCTACGGCGCCGGCGCAAAGTGCCTTACGGCAAGCCCGATAATTTCCTCATTCAGACCGCGCAGCAGCAGGTCGCGCAGTTCCACGCCATCGTCGGGATGGTGGCGGTCGCCATGGTCGTGCTCAGNNACGCGCGAGATCGGCGTGCGCAAAGCCATTGGCGCCCGGGCCCGCGACATCACCTGGCAATTCCTCGCCGAAGCCATGGCGCTTACCGGCGCGGGCGGCATCTTAGGCATTTTGCTGATCGAGGGCATCGTGCTGGTGGTTCGTTACGCCACCTCCATGAAGGCCGCCGTGCCCATATGGGCCGTATTATCCGGTCTCGGCGTGTCGCTCGCTATCGGGCTGGTTTTTGGGGTATGGCCCGCCGTAAAAGCCGCGCGGCTCGATCCCGTGGATGCCCTGCGTTACGAATAAACCACTGGAGCGCACGGCATGGATGAAGTGCATGCGTTAAGCGCAGCCGGGCGCTAAAGCTCGCCGCGCAAGCGATTTTGACCCTTGTAGCTGCCTAGAACCGCACCACAATATGTAGACGTTTTGAACATTTATTATCAATATTTTGTGTAAAATCCTCTTGACAAGTTTTTGGCCTCTCGCTATGTTCCCCTTCGTACTCCAAATCACGCCAAAGATCTGAAGTGCCGTAAAAGTTCCTTCGGGTTCAGCCAGACATCTTGGGAACAAGCCGCTTCCCGCTGTCGGCCCCCATCCCCGGCGGGTGCAGTTTTAATTTTCGCGGCATCATCGCAGCCGCCTTACAGGGAAGCGGCAGCGCTTTGCGTTTCCCATTTTACCGCGGCGCCTGGGCCGGCATGCAAAATGGCCAGCGCTTCTCGCGGAGGTTGGACCGTTCCAGGCAGTCGCCCGGCCTGCTTGGCGTTTAAATTTGGCGATAAAATAATGACTTGAGGATTCCCGCTGAACGGGAACTCTTTCCTGCGCGGAGGCGAAATGGCTCAAACGAAGACCATCCCGAATGGTAAATCATTTCCTGAGACGGCCCCGGCCGCATCCCCGGCCCTGCCCCCGGACGGATCGCAGGCGGGCCTCGAGTTCACCCGCTATTTCACCTCCGCGCAACTCGCCCCCTTTGACGTCGTCGAATGGGAACGCCGCACCGCGCTCATCAGCAATGAAAAAGGCCAGGTGATCTTTCGCCAGGAGGGCGTCGAGGTCCCCAAGGCCTGGTCGCAGACGGCGACCAACATCGTCGCGTCAAAATATTTTCACGGCAAGCTCGATACTCCCGAGCGGGAGTACTCCGTGCGCCAACTCATTGGGCGCGTCGTCAATACCATCGTCGGCTGGGGCGAGCGCGGCTCCTACTTTGCATCCGATTCCGCGCGCGACGCTTTTCGCGACGATCTGACGCATCTGCTGGTCGAGCAAAAAATGAGTTTCAATTCGCCGGTCTGGTTCAACGTCGGCGTGCAAGCCCAGCCGCAATGCTCGGCCTGCTTCATCAACTCNNCAAGACCGAAGGCATGCTGTTCAAGTGGGGTTCCGGCACGGGAACCAACTTCTCCGCGCTGCGCGGCAGTCGCGAACAGCTCTCGGGCGGTGGCATCGCTTCGGGGCCGGTCAGCTTCATGAAGGGCTTCGACGCCTTCGCNNGGCGTCATCAAGAGCGGCGGTAAGACGCGCCGCGCCGCGAAGATGGTCATCCTCAATGTCGATCATCCCGATATCGTCGAGTTCGTTGACAGCAAAATGCGCGAGGAGCGCAAAGCCCACGTGCTCATCGCCCAGGGCTACGACAGCTCCATCGATGGCGAAGCCTATAGCTCGATTTTTTTCCAGAATGCCAACCATTCCGTGCGCGTCACCGACGAATTCATGCAGGCCGTGGAGGACGATCGCGACTGGTGGACCCGCAACGTCACCGACGGCTCGCCCGCCGAAAAGCTTCGCGCCCGCGAATTGCTCCAGCGCATCGCCGATTCCGCATGGCATTGCGGCGATCCCGGCATGCAATACGACACCACCGTGAACCGCTGGCACACCTGCAAGGTCACCGCGCGCATCAATGCCTCGAATCCCTGCTCGGAGTACATGTTCCTGGACGACACGGCCTGCAACCTGGCGTCCATCAACTTGATGAAGTTCCTCGGACCGCATGGAATATTCGATGTCGACGCTTTCCGCCACGCCGTGGATATCACCATCACCGCGCAGGAAATTCTGGTCGATAACGCCGGATATCCCACGCCGCGCATTACCGAGAATTCCCACAACTTCCGCCCCCTCGGCCTGGGGTACGCGAATCTCGGCGCGCTGCTGATGTCGCTCGCGCTTCCGTACGATTCCGATGCCGGACGGGACATGGCCGGCGCCGTCACCGCCCTGATGTGTGGCGACGCCTACGCGCAGTCGGCCCGCATCGCCGAGCGCTTGGGGCCTTTCCCACGTTACCCCGAAAATCGCGAACCCATGCTCGGCGTCATTCGCATGCATCGCGATGCTTTGCGGCCGATTAAACCCGAAAACGTCCAGCCCGAGCTGCTGGCCGCGGCGCACGCGTCCTGGAATGACGCTCTCAATCTCGGGGAAAAATACGGGTACAGAAATTCGCAGGTCACTGTACTCGCGCCCACCGGCACCATCGGCTTCATGATGGATTGCGATACCACCGGCGTCGAACCCGATCTCGCCCTGGTGAAATACAAGAAGCTGGTAGGCGGCGGATTGATAAAAATCGTCAACAACAGCGTGCCCCAGGCGTTGCTGAACCTCGATTACTCTCCCGAGCAGACTTCGCAAATTGTTTCGCACATCGATCGCGCCGGCACGATCGAAGGCGCCCCGGGCTTCAAGTCCGACCACCTGCCGGTCTTCGATTGCTCGCTGGCTATGGCCGGCGGCGGCCGTTCCATCGCCTGGCGCGGACACCTGAAGATGATGGCGGCAGTGCAGCCTTTCCTTTCGGGAGCCATCAGCAAAACCATCAACATGCCCGAGGAATCCACCATCGAAGACATCATGCAGGCCTATATCGAGTCTTGGAAGCTGGGCCTCAAGGCCGTGGCTATCTATCGCGACAACTCCAAATGCAGCCAGCCCCTTTCCGCTGCCGGGCCCCAGAAAGAATCATCTACCGCGAAAACACCGGCTCCCAGCCCCGTCGAAGCCGCAAAACCGGCGGATACCACTTCTCCCGCCGCGCAGCAGGCCGAGTTGTTCCTCCATGCCCAGCGCCGCAAGCTCCCCAGCGAGCGCCAGTCCATCACCCATAAATTCGCCATTGGCGGGCACGAGGGTTACATCACTGTCGGCATGTACGAAGACAAGACCCCCGGCGAAATCTTCATCAAGATGGCTAAGGAAGGCTCGACGCTTTCGGGATTCATGGACGGCTTCGCGCTTTCGGTCTCGATCGGCTTGCAATACGGCGTACCGCTCAAGGCGCTGGTCGATAAACTCATCAACACCCGCTTCGAGCCGTCTGGATTCACCGGACACCCGTCGATTCCATACGCTAAATCAGTTCTCGACTACATCGGCCGGTGGCTCGGCGGCCGATTTATTTCCGCCGATTACCTCACGCAAACCGTCACCACCAATGCGGACTTGGCTCCCGCGCTGCCCGCACTCGCTAATGTGCCGTCCGTTGCAGCCGGCTATCCCAATCCCCCAACGCGTGCGGCGCGTGAAGAAGCCTTGCCGCCTGCCGTGGCTCGCGCTCGTGCTCTCTATGATGGCGCCCCCACTTGCGCCGAATGCGGCATGCTCATGACTCCCAATGGCGCCTGCTACAAGTGCGAAAANNTGCGGCGGCACCTCCGGCTGCAGCTAAGCGGCAGGCCTATACATTCTGGCCATTGGCAGCACGCAACATCGCGCCCGCCTGCACGTCTAGTTGACTGTATAAACTGTCGACGAAATAAGGCGATCAGATAAGCGGCAATAAATGGAAGAACTGCTGGCGCAACACCTTTTTGTGCGGGCTCCAAGTAGAGCCCGNNGGGCCCCGCGCGATGGGCCCCCTCCACTACCCCCCGTGATCCAAAGTTCTCGATCCCGCGAGAACCATCCCACCCCAAAAGACCCTAATAACCCCGGGAAACAAAATCGTGCCAATCAATATGCACGCCCATTGCCAGCGCATGCGATTTCCGGCTAACTTGTAAGCTATTGTATATAAACTACTTAAATAGGCGTGGCGCTGCCAATTTCATTTCGGGCCACAGGAATATACTGTTTTCAATATTAATGGGATTTCCATATGATTTACGGGATGAGCGCACTCTTAACCAGCGGGGACATCCAAGCTAGCACCAAGCTAGCACCAATCAGACCCCAATTTCAGACTTGACGGCAGAGGCTATCCGTTCCGCCCAATAGGTCACATCTTCGGCGCGTTCGGCCTCCACCATCACCCGCGCTTTGGGCTCGGTGCCCGAGTACCGCAGCACCACCCGGCCCGCAGTCCCCAGCGTTCGCGTGGCCTCGTCCAGCGTCCGCGAAACGTGCGCGAGCGATTCGAGTGCCGGCCTCGATCGCACGTTCACATTCACGATCGTCTGCGGATAAACCTTTAAGTCGCTCACGAGCGCATCGAGCGGCCCGCGCAGCGACACCAGACCCGCAATCTTGAGGGCGGTCAGCAACCCATCTCCCGTGGTGGCGTCGTCGAGGAAAATTATGTGTCCCGATTGCTCGCCGCCAAGGTTAGCGCCGCTGCGCACCATCTCCTCCAGCACGTAGCGATCCCCCACCGGCATGCGCACCAGTGACAGCCCCTCCGCGGCGAATAGCCTTTCCAGTCCGAGGTTCGCCATGGTGGTCCCCACGATTCGCGTTCCGGCGAGTTTGCCCGCGCCGCGAAGATACCGCGCCGCCACCAGCAACACGCCATCGCCATCCACCACGCGCCCCGAAGCGCTCACAAAAATGGCCCTGTCCGCATCGCCATCGAACGCCACGCCCAGCGCCGCCCCCTCTTCCACCACTTTCTTTTGCAGTTCTTCGGGGTGCAGCGCGCCGCAACGCGCATTGATGTTGCGGCCGTCAGGAACATTGTGGATCGGCGCCACCGTCGCGCCGAGGGAACGGAATAGCGCCGGGCCCAGCGCGGATGCCGCGCCGTTGGCGCAGTCGAGNNCATTCCCGCGAGCTGCGCCCCCGGGATGGCGCAATCTCGCAAAAATCCCAGATAATCCTCGTCCAGGGAACGATCGGCCACCAGCCGCTGAGCCGGCACCGGCGCGAACTCTTTGCGCCCGCGCAAGATCTCGATTTCGAGCTGCTCCTCGATCTCGTCCGGAAA
>PLJR01000403.1 GCA_003140295.1 Acidobacteriota bacterium | reverse complement strand
TGCGGTTGGCGCTAAACCTGTTGCATAGTCCGGAAGACGCGCGCGACGTTTACCAGGAGACGTTTCTCAAAATTTACCGCAATCTGCATCGGTTCCGTTCCGAATGTAGCTTTTATACCTGGATTTATCGCATCGTTACTAATGTTTGCCTCGATCACCTGCGCCGCCGGCGCAGCCGTCCCGAAGACCAAGCTCCCGAATTGCTGAATTCCTCTCGCGATAGCGCCGCGGCCAGCGATTTTTTCGATAGGCAAAGCAATATCCGCGCGCAGGAGAATCCGGAGCACAACCTCCTGGGGCAAGAGATTGGTGTGCGCATCGACAAGGCGCTGGAGTCTCTTTCGGCACGAGAGCGGCTGATTTTTGAGATGAAGCATTATCAGGGGCTGAAGCTGCGGGCCATTGGTGAAGCGCTGGGAACCACGGAGGAAACGGTGAAGACCTCCCTATTTCGGGCGACGCGGAAGCTGCGCGCACAACTCGAAGGAATCCGCTGAAGGCCATGCCGAGACGGGTGCAATGTGCGGAATTTGAAGAGCTGGCGATGCTCTATGCCGCTGGCGAACTCGGCGACGAGGATCGTGCCGCCGCGGACGCGCACGCGCAGGAATGCGCCGCGTGCGCGGCGACGCTCTCGAGCGAACTCGCGTGGCGCGATGCCTGGGCCGCGAAGGAGCCGGCGTCCGACAAACTGGACCGCTCGGGATTGCTGCTCGCGCAATGCCGCAGTGAACTGGCCGAGGCCCTGGACGATGCCGAAGGGGGGGCGGCCCCCCGAGGCGGGAAAAATTCCTGGCGCTCGTGGTTTTCTCCCGCTCGGCCTTCGGCTGGGTGGGCGGCTGGGTGGGCGGCGGCGGCATTTCGCCATGCGCTCGCGTTTCATCCGGGTTGGAGCACGGCGGTTTTACTTATCGCGGGTGCGCTCGGAGGCACGGTAGGGCGCACCTGGTATCGGGCCACATCTCTGCCGTTGCCGGGCAAGCCCGTGATGACTGTATCGGCGGCGCCCCGGCTGAGCGAGCAGGAACTGGAAACGATGGGGATCGCGGGCATTCGCTGGGAGCCGCAGAACGGGGCCACGCCTGCGCAAGTCGAATTACAGTTGCGTTCCGAGCGGCCGGTGACTGTGCAAGGTTCCGCTGATGATAGCGAAATCCGCCGCGTGCTGACTTACGTGCTCGGACATGGGCAGAGGTTCGATCCCGGGGTGCGGCTCGATTCGCTCGAGATATTGGGCACGCACGTTGCGGACCCGCAGGTGCGTGCGGCGCTGTGCGAGGCGGCGGTGCGCGATAGCGATCCCGCGGTACGGCTGAAGGCGCTCGAAGTGCTGCGGGGCCTCGGAGGGGATTCGTCGGTGCAACAGGCGATGCTCGGGGCCCTGGCAGAAGACGACAATTCCGGCGTGCGCATCGAGGCTGTGAATGCGCTGCTCGCGTCGCTGGGCGACGAGGATTTCGGGAATGCGCACGGCGCTGCGCCAAACGGCACCCTGCTCGACCCGCAATCGCTGGGCATCCTGCGCGACCGTGCTCACAACGATCCGAATAGCTACGTGCGGCTGCAGAGCGGAGCTTTGCTCGGGCGGCTGGCGTCGCTGGAGGAGGGCACGGCGGATTCCGGCGTGGGACCCCGGCCATGATGGCTTATCCAATTTTTCGCCGCGTGGTGGGCTTGGTGGGCTTGCCCGCGGCGATTCTTTTTACACTGTCCATCTTTACGCTGTCCATCGGGGCGCAAGGCGCGCGCTTGCCGCAGCGAATGGCGTTGGGCAACGCGCCGCGTGCGAATGCTCCCGCCGCGAGTAAGGCGCGCGTATCCGGTGAACGCGCCGGGCAAGTGGTCACGCGTGACGGCTTGAAACTGATGCTCACCGCGGATACGGGGAATGTGCAGGTCTCGAGCGACGCCGTAGGGGCCGTGCGTTACCAGGTGCGCATCGAAGCGGACGCGAACGATCCGGCGGCGCAGGGGCTGTGCAAGGAGTTTGTGCTTACAGCGCGGGGGACGCCGCAAGGCGTCACGCTTGTGGGGCAAATGCCTAATTCGCGGGATGCCGAACGCGTTTGGGTAACGTATGAAGTGCATGTGCCGCGGCGTTATAGCGTGGAGATCGCCACGCGAGCGGGCGATGTGACGACCCAGGATATTGCCGGTACGGCGACGCTCTCGAGTGGCGCCGGAAATATACAGGCGGGGCGCATCGGGGATGTGCAGGCGATGAAATCGGCAGCGATGCCGACATCTACCGGCGCCGCAGAGCACGGCACGTTTGTCGCACGCCTCCAAACTGCCGGAGGGCACATTTCTCTTGGTGATGTGGGCGGCGGATTGCGTGCTATGACAGGCGGCGGGCACATCGACGCGGGAAACATTTATGGGGACGCGGTACTGCAAAGCGGCGGAGGGAATCTTCGCGCCGGGCACATCGCCGGAGCAGCACGCTTGATCACAGGCGGGGGGAACATCGCTGTGGAACGCGTGGAAGCGGGCGTGGAAGCGGAATCGGCGGGCGGCCGCATTGAGTTTGGCGAAGTCACCGGCGGGATTCACGCGGGCACGCGGGGTGGCGGAGTGCGCGTCGCGCGCGTGTCCGGCCCGATGCAGCTTGACGTGCGCGATGGCGGAATTGTGTTGGCGGGCGTGGAAGCACCGTTGCACGCCTCGTCGGCCACAGGAGGCATCACGGCCTCGTTTTCGCAGCGCTTTGGCGGCGCGGCGGATGCAGGCAATGGTTCGGAGTTATCGGCGGGGCGCGGAGATATTGTGGTTTACCTGCCCCGGCAGATCGGGATGACGATCGACGCGGTGATCGAACATAGTGCGGGCGGGCATATCACCGCCGATCCCGCGCTTCCGGTGAAGGTGAACTATGCGCAGGCCGTAGGAGACCGCGCTTTACACGGGCATTACGCATTGAACGGCGGCGGAGAAGTNNGCGGCAATTTAGCGCGAATTTGGAACGGCGGCTGGTGGCAGGATTTGTGGCGCGGCGGCGTGCGCGTCGCTCCGGACGAACAGCAAAAGCGTTTGAGCCACGCGGTGACGCCGGTGTATCCGGACGTTGCGCGCGACGCCGGAATCGAGGGCGACGTCACGCTGCGCTTGATCATTGGTGAAGACGGAGCGGTGAACGAAATCAAAGTACTGAGCGGGGAGCCGGTGCTGGCGCGGGCGGCGACCGAGGCCGTGGCGCAGTGGCGCTACGCTCCAGCACTGCTCGACGGATGGCAGGTGAGCGTGGTGACCACGGTAACGCTGGCGTTTCGGTTGCGATAGCGTTCACCGTTGTTTACCGCTGGGGGCCGGATTGGGAAGGCCCAAGATTGGGGAGGGAATGATGCGCACAGCGCGACTGATCCTGGGAGCCGTACTGGCAGCGGCCGTCTTGGTGTTGATTGGGGGTTTGCCTACGCGAGCGGCGGATGAAGTGTTTGACCGTACAGTGCCGCTGGCGTCGGGCGGCAGCTTCAGCCTGCAAAATGTGAACGGGTCGGTGACCGTAAGCGGCTGGGATCGCGAGGCTGTGGAAGTGCGCGCGGTGAAGACTTCGGCCGATCGCGTGGCGCAGTTCGCGGTGTCGGATCTGTCTCGCGTGCAGGTGGGCGTAGTGACGACGCCGGGAGGCGTCGCCGTGACAACCACCTATCCGCGTGAGGAAATCGGCGACGTGAGCGTTACCTATGAAGTGCGCGTGCCGCGGCGCGTCTGGCTGCAACAGGTAAGCACCGTGAATGGCTCCGTCCACGTCAGCGGTCTGCAAGGCGCAGGTGAATTGCATTCCGTAAACGGCGATGTCGAGGTCCAGGATAGCGCCGGCGCTTTTTCCGCCCGCACCACGAATGGCGACATTCTTCTGGAGTTGGCGAGCCTAAACGGGCCGGCACACGCCGCAGGGGTGGGGACAGAGAATCCGCTCCGCGTACAAACCATAAATGGGTCGATCGTGCTGGCGCTGCCGGGGGATGCGAAGGCCACGCTGGCGGTGCAATGCCGCAACGGCGATTTTCACTCCGATTTTCCTGTGTCCATGCTGGGGGCCTATACGCCGCGAGAATTTCACGGGCGGCTGGGCACCGGCGGTACTCCGGTGCGATTGAGCACGACGAATGGCAGCATCCACATTCGCGCACTGGCGCAGGGGATATAGTTTTTCAACCGCGTAGTCAATTGGCGGCAGCCGTCCCACGATCCGGCCGGATATTTTGCAGCGCCCATATACTTCCAACGCTTACCTTGCGCGCGCCACGCCGTCCAACCGGGGTGGAGGTTGACATCATGAGCGGAAATTTTTTTGATGGTATCCGGGAAAAAAATCATAGCGTGCGCAATATTGCGAAAAGAAGCATGCTAACAATAAGCGGTGGCGCAGCCCTCGCCGCGATCGCACTGGTCGCCGGGCCCGCCCATGCGGCATCGACCCTGACGGCAGCTACTGCCCTGCAAGAACAGGCGGCCCCGCAGTCGCAGGCGCAGCCGCCGGCTCCACTCCCCGCACCGCAGTTTGAGGCGGGCGGGTGGCTAGGATTGGGTATTGAAGAAGTCACCCCCGAGAAGGCCATGGAACTAAAGCTTGCTCCGGCGCATGGGGTGGTAGTTTCACAGGTGGCAGAAGGTAGTCCCGCAGCCAAGGCCGGCCTGAAGCAGAACGACGTTATCACCGATTACAACGGCCAGCGTGTAGAAGGCGCAGTTGAATTTCGGCGCATGGTACGCGAGACGCCGGTAGGGCATACGGCACAGATATCGATCTGGCGAGACGCGCATGCCCAAACGCTTTCCGTTGAAGTAGGGAGGTATCCCGCGGAGATGGGTCGCGGCTTCCAAGGCGCGATGCCGCGGATGTTTGCGCGGCCGGGCCAACGGCAGCCGGCCCCGGGCGAGAATTTCAATTTCCGCGCGCCAGCCCAGACGCCCATGCTGGGCATTTCGGCGCAGGATCTTTCCGGCCAGCTCGGCGAATATTTCGGCGCGCCGGATGGCGAAGGCGTGCTGATAACCGAGGTTCACGCAGGGTCGGCCGGTGAGAAGGCCGGATTGCGTGCGGGCGACGTGATCGCCAAAGTGAACGGGGAGCGGGTACGAAATCGCGAAGAGTTGCGCGACCGTCTCCGCATAGCGGTCGGCGATAAACCAGCCGCGAAGAACGTGATACTCGGCGTGATTCGAAAAGGGACTGAAACCGCCATTGCCATCCAGCCGGAGATGATCCAGTCACCGCCACGGAACGGGCGGCCCCGGAATCCAGCCGCGGATCCAAACGGGCTGGAGCACCGGATACCCCTATAAAAGCGCATAAAAACGGTTAAATTTGACGGCCCGCCCTTTTTCGAGGCGGCCCGTCACTTTTTCGATTCGATGAGGATGCCGGGCGCGCGGCTGCCAGATACGTTGGTTGCGAACGACGACGGCCAATTATTGGCGCACGACAACTACCATGGCGGAAGGGACTTCCAGACGCATCAGGCGGCGCTTGGCGTCAAAGTAAGCAATGATCTCGAGGTCGGCGGATCGAATTTTCAGGGCATCGAGCGGGGCGCCTCCCGCGTCCTTGATGCCGAGCGATTCGACGGTGATCGTTCCGGGGGTCATATCCTGGGGGATGACCACGGGAAATGTCTGTGTCCCCTTAGCTTTCCAATCATAGAGGCGGCCTAAGATCCC
>PLJR01000212.1:17797-21650 GCA_003140295.1 Acidobacteriota bacterium | reverse complement strand
CTATTTTACCATCTCGATCAAATCGGGTGCCCTGTCGCAGCGGTAAAAAGCGTTCCGATTTCTAGTCCTATGTTCAGTGCGATTCACACGTTAAGATGGCACAATGCGCAAGACGATTGTTTACGGGATTGACCTGTATTGCGGTGCCGGCGGACTCTCATATGGCCTGCGAAAGGCCGGCATCCTCATCGCGGCTGGCATTGATCTTGATCCTGCATCCGAGTTTCCGTTCGCTTCCAACAATAAAGCACGGTTCATCAAGGCGGACGTCCGAAACCTCAGCGCAGCCGCCTTGTCGAAACTCTACCCCAAGGGAACCATTCGCCTGCTGGCCGGTTGCGCGCCGTGCAGACCGTTCTCACCTTTTCGGCGAGGCATGGATAACTCAAACGATACGGAATGGGGTCTACTCACAGAGTTTGGTCGATTTGCGGCAGCTTTAAAACCCGAGATATTGACAATGGAAAATGTGCCCGGGCTTGCCTCCAAACCGGTGTTTCGCGGCTTCGTGAAAACGCTCCGGAGGCTCGGATACGAGGTTGACTATAAATCCGTGTATTGTCCCCGCTTCGGCGTCCCCCAACACCGACGGCGTCTGGTGCTGTTAGCTTCCCTGATAGGGCCAATCAAAGTCCCCGTTGGTGCACTGTTGCCCGCGAGGTTTCGGACCGTCAGGGGTACGCTTGCCTCATTACAAAAATTAAAAGCTGGAGAGAGGGACCCAAAAGATCGACTGCACTGGGCACGCTCAGTCAACGAAATGAATCTGCGNNCTCGCAGGCTCCGCGCGTCGCGGCCAGGCGGAACGTGGGAAGACTGGCCGGAATCGCTTCGCGCGAAATGCCATCGGAAGAAAACCGGGGCGACATACCAAAGCGTGTACGCACGCATGGTCTGGGATGAGCCCGCGCCGACTATTACGACTCAGGCCTATAATTTTGGCACCGGTCGATTCGGACATCCCGAGCAGGATCGCTCGATCACATTGCGCGAGGCTGCTCTTCTTCAGACATTCCCTCGTCGCTTTAAATTTGTGCGGCCGCGCGAGAAGGTGCGTTTCGCGCATGTCGGTCGGCTCATTGGCAACGCGGTTCCTCCCCGCTTGGCTTTTTTCGTCGGCAGGGAGATTATGCGGGCTGCGAAGGCCAAAAGAGTAATGGAATGAGCGACCCGATGACCCCTCCTTACGTGCTTACACTTGATCTTCGCGTACTGGACCACCTGGGAATCAACCTCTATAGCAATGCAGCCGCAGTACTCTCGGAGGCAGTAGCAAATGCCTGGGATGCAGATGCCCAACTAGTCAAACTCGACATCAACAACATGCAGATTACTATCGAAGATGACGGCATTGGAATGACGGGCAAACAGATTAACGATCGATTTCTTAAGGCCGGGTATGACAAACGAACTGAGGAGGGGGAAACTTCCGCTGCGGGGCGAACATTCATGGGGCGAAAGGGCATCGGCAAGTTAGCCCTGTTTTCCATTGCCGAGACGATAGAAGTGCATACGCGCAGTGGGGCTGAGAGGCACGCGTTCGAAATGAAGACCACAGGCATACGGGCTGCAATCGCAGCAGAAAAAAGTTACTACCCTAAGCCTGTAGCGTTCAACGGCCCTGCCAAGGGCACATTAATCGTGCTCCGGGATCTCAAGAAGAAGAGAACAGCGACCTCGGTTACGGCGCTTCGCAAACGGATCGCCCGGCGGTTTTCAATAATAGGGTTCACAAGCCCGAAAGGAGATCACTTTGGTGTCGAAATAAACGGCAAATCGGTTGGGGCCGAGGATCGGGAGGACCTCCGAGCCTTGGAATTTCTCTGGGAGTTCGGGGGACAATGCCTACCTGTCTCCAACTGCCCGAACGTATCGAAGAGGTTCGTGCTTCCAGACCAAGTGGATCCCGCCCACCCTTCGTGGAAAGTTAAAGGCTGGCTAGGCGCCGCCGAAGGACCGAAGAAGCTCAAGCACGATGAAGCCGGGTCACTCAATGGCATCGTCGTGCTGGCCCGAGGCCGCCTTATCCAAGAGAACATACTCGACAAACTGGGTTACAACCGCATTCTGGTAAGTTATCTCACAGGTCAGGTCGAAGCCGATTTCCTAGACCTACAGGGTGGCGATGATATCGCAACAAGCGACAGGCAGCGCCTAATTGAAGATGATGAGAGGTACGTGGCGCTGACGGAGTTCCTGCGTAAGACTCTGGTTTCGATTCAAGACAAGTGGACCGATCTTCGGAATGAAGCGCGCGGAAAGCAAGCGATATCTGAGATCCCTGCATTGGGTGAGTGGTTGGACGACCTTCCGACATCGCAGCGGAAGAATGCAGAGCGACTCCTTGGCCTTATTCGCGGCATAGAACTCGAAGACGAAGAAGAACGCAAACAACTCTACCGTTCAGGAATGCTGGCGTTTGAGCGGCTTCGACTTCGCGAAGAAGGCCACCTTTTGGCTCAAGGTCCGCAGCTCACTGCCGCGGTGCTGCTTCCTCTCCTGTCTGACCTCGCTACTCTGGAAGGTTCCTTGTACCGTGAGATTGTCCGGGTTCGGCTGGATGTCATCAAAGAATTCGAGAACCTCGTTGACGGCAATGAGAAGGAGAAGGTGCTTCAAAAGCATCTCTTCGCGAATCTGTGGTTGCTCGATCCCGGGTGGGAAAGGGCTGCTGGCAGCGAAAGGATCGAACAGATATTGAAGAAGGATTACAAAGAATTCGATCCTAAGCTTTCCGACGAGGAAAGCAAGGGAAGAGTTGATATCAGATACCGGACAAACGCGGGTGAACACATCATCGTGGAGCTAAAAAGAGCCAAGAGGCGACTGCATTTGTCGGAACTGGTGGAGCAAGGACCTAAGTACCGCACTGCTCTCCATAAATGTCTCGTCGCTCAAGGGGAACAAAATCCGCACATCTCGATTGTCTTTGTAGTTGGCGAATTCCTTTATGAGGACGACGATTATGACGGCCCAGCGATGATTGACAACGCCCTTAAGGCTTTCAATGGCCGAGTGATGCACTACGAAACTCTCATCAGCAAAGCCCAGGCAGCGTATAGTGATTTTCTTACCGGGTCCGCCAAGGCCGACCGCATAGACAACATCCTCAAGAAGCTCGCGTGAGTGAGTCACTCATTCCGAGAAAACTGACTGCCTCACCTACTTCGCGGAGTCGCAGCCTCTTGATGGCGCGAGTCAGGCGTTCGGGCACGGCTTGCGAGCTCGCCTTGCGTTCAGCTGTTCATAGGGCTGGCTATCGATATCGATTGAACAGCGGACGGGGTCTTCCAGGCACACCAGACCTAGTCCTTCGGCAATTTCGTCTCGCAATCTTTGTAGACGGGTGCTTCTGGCATGGCTGCGGACAACACGGTACCGTTCCGAGAACCAATACGAAGTTCTGGACAGCCAAAATTCTAAGAAACCGGCAGCGCGACCATCGAGTTGATCAACTACTTAAGAATCTCGGATGGAAGGTGTTTCGTGTGTGGGAACACGACGTCCGAACCGATATGCGCCGGGTCCTGCGGCGAATTGAAAGGATCCTAGCAGGCTGCTGAAAAATTGCGTTGAGCGAGCTATTCTGCCCTTGTAGTGGCCACCGTTATTTCCCCGCGCCTGTGTAGCTTACGCGCCAGATGGATTTGGAGCCGTCGTCGGTGACCAATAAGGAACCGTCGCGGGCTACCGTTGCGCCTACGGGGCGGCCCCAGACTTCGCCGGTGTCGGTTACGAAGCCGGTCAGGAAATCCTGGTATTCGCCGGTGGCTTTGCCGGTTTGGTGCAGCGGGATGCGGATGACTTCGTAGCCTACGCGCGTGGATTTATTCCAGGAGCCGTGCTCGGAGGC
>PLJR01000212.1:3847-17763 GCA_003140295.1 Acidobacteriota bacterium | reverse complement strand
GTGCTTGCCTTTGTGGCGCGGATCCTGATGGCCGCCCATGTACCACCAGGGCCATCCGTAAAAGCCGCCGGCCTGGACGTGAGTGATGTAATCGGGAACCAGATTATCGCCGATGGCGTCGCGCTCATTGACCGAGCACCAAAGCTGGCCCGTCTTGGGATCAACGGCGAGACCGCCGCCGGCATTGCGAATGCCGGAAGCGTAAATGTGCATGCCGGAACCGTCGGGATTGAATTCGAGAATGTCGGCGCGATTTTTTTCGGAAGGATTCGTGTCGGGATCGTCGACGTTGGAGCCCGAGCCCACGGCCACGTACATTTTTGTGCCGTCGGGCGAAAATTGGATGTCGCGCGTCCAGTGACCGCCGCCGCTGGGCAAATCGGCGATGTGCTGCGCGGGGCCGGTGGCCTGCAGGTCTCCCGGCTGGTAGGGAAAGCGGACGACGGAATTTTGGCTGCCGACATAAACGAATTGGGTGCGCGCGTTGGGAGGATAGAAAGCGATGCCGTAAGGCTCTTCGAGGCCGGATGCAAAAACCGAAACCTGGTCGGCTTTGCCGGAACCGGAAATGCCGCGGAGGACTTTGATTTTGCCGCTGCGGCTTTCGGCGAGGAAGAAATCGCCGTTGGAGGCGGTGCGAATCAGCCGCGGGTTGTCGAGCCCCTCGGCGTAGAGCTCGACCTTAAAGCCGTCGGGCGCCTTGGGCCAGGCATTCGCCGGGCGCTTGATGAGCTCCGCAGCGTTGCCCGCGGACTTGGTGGCGTAAGGCTCGGGAAGATCCTTGAGGGTGATTTTGTGAACCGCGCCGGGTTTTTCATCGCGGTAGTCGAGGAATGGAGGCGTGGCGCGCGGGCCAGGAGCGTCAGCGGCTGCGGCGTTACGCGGGGCGCCACGCGCGATGACTCCCATGGTGACGATGCCGGCGGTGGCGAGGCCGGCAGCGATCAGCGAGCCGAGGGTGAGAAATCGGAAGGCGCCTTGCTTCATCGGAAACTCCTATACGAAAATTGCGGACGTTTATTGCGCGGGCTTCAAGTAAAGCCCGGACCCGTTAACGGGCCGAATGGTTCGCGGAGCAACAGCTTGCGCTTGAAAATCGTAAGCGTTGCAAAAGGCCACCGGCTGGCACGCGCCTGCGGTGTGGCCTGTCATGTCGCACGTCTCATGATGTGTCTCGGGGGCGCGCTGCTGACGCTCACGCTCGGAACCGCGGTGGCGCAAGACGCGCAGCTCGAAAAAGCGCCCGCCTCGGCCAAGACGGCGAAAAATCCTTACAGTGGCAAGCCCGATGCCGTCGCGGCCGGAAGCAAAGTTTACGCGGCTAATTGTACTAAGTGCCATGGGTTGGATGCAAAAGGGACGGGGATGGTGCCTTCGCTGCTCAAAGGCACGACGCAGTCGGCGAGCGGGGACGCTGTTCTGGTTTGTCACGCACGGGGACATCGATTACGGGATGCCGGCATGGGGAAATTGCCGGTGAAGCAGCGGTGGCAGGCGGTGAGTTTTATCAAATCGCTGGGAGCGGCGGAGAAGGCGCCGGAGGATTCCGCGAAGCCGTAACGGCGGTATCGAGGATGGCGTAAGGCAATTCCTGTTGGGCACTGGACCAAAGACAAAAACCGCAGACGTAAGTACGACGTGTTAATTAATTGGATACGGACCAAGGCGGCGGGGCGGGCGGCGTCCCTGCGGCGGCTGGGACTGGCATTAAGGTTACTCTCATACTGGCGGAAGTATGGTTTCTGCGCGTCAGGGGTACCGGTGCGGGCTGGGGCTGGCGGGTGCGGATGCGACGCTGTTAATGGGATAGCGGCCTGCTTGATTGAGGTGCGCAACCGTTGTTTGAGGTGGCCACCGGGGGCCGGCGGTGCTGGATGACGCGACTGGGTATTTGACGGGGTATTTGGCGTATTTAATGGGGCACCGGTGTTAGAGAAGGAGTCAACTGGTGCTTGTTTAAGGAGGAATTATGCTGCGAGGATTTACGTTGCGAGGGTTTATGTCTCAACGGGGGCTGGTGGATGGAATCTGCTCGGCGTGCTTGATGGCATTGGCGATTTTGATTTTGTTCCCGGCGGTATTTCGGGGGGCTCCGCAGGATTCGGGCTATCGCGTGGTCCGGACCGTAAAGTTAGGGGGCGAGGGGGGATGGGATTATGTGACCGTGGATGGTGATGCCAAGCGCGTTTACATTCCGCGCGGCACGCATGTGATGGTCGTGGACGAGACTAGCGGCAAGGTGATTGCCGACATACCCGACATGAAGGGCCTGCACGGCGTCGCGGTGGCTCCCGAATTCAATCGCGGATTCATCACCGGAAATAAATCGGAGACCGAGGGGGTCATCTACATTTTTGATTTGAAGACGCTCAAGGTGACCTCGGAGGTGAAAGCCACCGGGGTGGATACCGATTCGCTGATTTACGATCCGGGAAGCAAACGCGTTTTTGTGAATAACGGCGACGGCAAGAATACGACGGTGGTCGATGCGGCGAACGGCACGGTGGCGGGAACCATCGCGCTCGACGGAGGGCCCGAGGCGGCGGTGGCGGACGGCAAGGGCAGCGTGTTCGTGAATATCGCGGATAAAGGGCAGATGCTCGAATATGACGCCAGGACGCTGGCCATCAAGAATCGCTGGCCAGCCGATCCTTGCAAGCGGCCGGTGGGGTTGTCGATGGACCGGGCGCACCGCCGGCTGTTCATGGCCTGCCAGGGCGCGAACAACATCATGGCCGTGATGAATGCCGACAACGGCAAAGTGGTGACGACGATGCCCATCGGCATTGGCGCGGATGGGGCGGCGTACGATCCTGCCGGCGGGGTGGTGTTCGTAACCAGCCGCGACGGCGGAGACGGCAAGAATGGCGTCACGAAAGTTTTTCACGAGGATTCGCCGGATAAATACACGCTGGTCGCGGACGTGAAGACGATTTACGGCGCGCGGACCATTTCGCTCGATCCGAAAACGCACCACATTTTTACGATTGGCACCGAGAAGAACGATCCTGTTCCGCCGACGGAGAAGAATCCGAATCCGCGGCCGCGTCCGGACCCGAGCACGTTTCAATTGTTGGAGATCGGCAAATAGGGGGCGCGGCGGGGCTGTGCGAGGAAGTTGCAGGGTGAAGTTGCGGGCTCGGCCCGCAATTCATTGCTGAGCTTGTAAAGAAGCGGCTGGGGCGCGGGGTTACTCCCGCGCCTCAGTGCGTCAGGGAGCGTAGGAGCGGCTCAGTGCGGGCTCCGTCGATAAGGAGCGGTCGTTTGCGACGGGCCATGCGGATCGAATGATGGTGAAGCGAATTTTGCGGCGAAAGATTTTTGCGAATGGGTTTGCGAGTGCCCTCGCGATTGGCGTCGCGAGTGCGCTGCTGGTGGCTGCGCTGCTTTCGAGCGGCGCAGCAGCCGCGCGGGCGCAGAATGCGCCGCGGGGCTTTGGCGTGACGGGGCAGGTGCGCGATCCGCGTGGCGCGCCCGTGGCGGATGCGGCGGTAACGCTCAAGCGGGAAAGCGATACGGTCTTGCCCGTGGCGAAGACCGATGCCGCCGGGCGTTTTCGCTTCGATGGCGTTTTGGAGGGAAGCTATTCGGTTGAAGTGGCGCATGACGGGTTCGAGCCGGTGGTGAAGGGGCTGCAGATTCAGGGCCGGGCGCCCGCACCGCTGACCATTACACTGGCGCTGGCGCTGGTGGTCACGAAAGTTACCGTGGTCGGTGAATCGGCGCAGGTTTCGACGGATATTTCGGAGAACCGCGACGCAGCCTCAGCGGATCAAAACCTTCTCGAGAAAGTGCCGGTGTTTGACCAGGATTACGTGGCTGCGATGTCGGCATTTCTCGACCCCTCGGCGGTGGGCACCAGCGGAGTGCAAACAATTGTGAATGGCGTGGAGGTGAGCAGCGTCACGGTGTCGGCCTCGGCGATCCAGGAAGTGCGGATCAATCAGAATCCCTACTCGGCGGAGTACGCGCGGCCGGGGCGGGGCGGATTGGAAATCATCACCAAGGAAGCCGGCGCGGCCTATCATGGCGCATTTAATTTTACCTTCCGTGATTCCACGCTGAATGCTCGCGACCCGTTTGCGCTGGTGCGGGCGCCCGAACAGCGGCGAATTTACGAGGGCGCGATCGGCGGCCCGGTGGGGCACAGCAAAACGACGTCGTTCATGCTGTCGGGGCACCGGCAGGAAGAGGACCTCGAGTCGATCGTTTTTGCCGAAGGCGTTTCGGGCCCGATCCAGCAGAGCGTGCCGAGTCCCAAGCGGGATACGCTGCTAACGTTTCATCTAGGCCACCAATTCAGCGACAACCACAGCGTTTTCTGGCAATACAACGAATGGGATTACCCCAGCTGGAACCAAGGCGTGGGCGGGTTCGTGCTGCCGGAAGCGGCGACGAACATCAATCAATGGGAACGGGAGTGGACGTTCAACGACCGGATTTCGATTTCTCCGCGGCTGCTGTTCCAGTTTCAAATTCTGGCGGGCTGGGAACACCATATCGTGACGAGTGTAAGCGAGGCGCCGAAAATCGTGGTCCAGGATGCGTTCACCGCGGGGGGAGCGCAGGCGGACGTAGCGAACACCGAGCGGCATGTGCAGCTCAACGGGATCGGGAGCTGGACGGCCGGCAAACACTTCTTGAAATTCGGCGTCAACGTGCCGGACTTGAGTTTTCGGGGCGTGGTCAACCACACCAATTTCGGCAGTACGTATTTTTTTTCGAGCATCCAGGATTACCAGGCGCAGCTTCCCTACGCGTTCCGCCAACAGCAGGGGAATGGCACGGTAGGCTACTGGCAGGACGAAGTCGCGGGCTTCGTGCAAGACGAATTCCGGTTCCGGCCAAATCTTTCGTTCTCGTTTGGGCTGCGGTACAACTGGCAGAATTTCCTGCAGGACTACAAACAATTTTCGCCGCGTGGGGCGTTCGCATATTCTCCCGACAAGGGGCGGAAAACCGTGATCCGCGGCGGCGCGGGAATTTTCTACGATCGCACGGGCGCAAATCCTCTGGCCGACCTGGTTTTGTACCAGGACGGGCTCAAGAGTTATCTGCTGCTGAATCCGAGCTTTCCTGCTCCCCTATTTCCGGGCGATGTGCTGACCAATCATCCCGCGGACACGGTGCAATTCGCGCCGGGGCTGCGGGAGCCCTATTCGATTCAGTACAGCCTGGGTGTGGAGCGGCAGCTCGCGAAACGCACCACGCTGGCCGTGACGTACAGCGGCTCGCGGGGCTACCGGCTGTTCCTCTCGCGCGATATCAATGCTCCGCTGGGTCCGAACTATTCGGTAGTCCCCAACCCCGGGGTGGGAGTTTTGCGGGAGGTCGAATCGACCGGGCGGCAGGCGGGCAACTCGCTCGAGGTCACGCTGCGCGGCCAAATGACACATTACGCCACCGGGCTGATCCAATACACGTTAAGCCACACAGACAATAATACGGGCGGCATCACCTGGTTTCCGGCAAACCAGTACGACCTTTCAAGCGAATGGTCGCGGGCCGATTTCGACCAGCGGCATCGTCTGAACCTGCTCGAAAGCTTCAATCCGGGAAAACAATTCACGTTTGGGGTGGGCGCCACGATAGCGACGGGGAAGCCGTATTCGCTGACGACGGGCCAGGATTTTTACGGCACCGGTATATTGAACGCGCGCCCTGCGGGCGTTTCGCGGAACAGCTTGAACGGCCCCGGCTTCGCGGACCTGGATTTCCGTCTATCGCGCGATTTCTATCTGAGCAAAAACAGGAAAGACAAGGAAAAGGGGCGGGTGACCACGTTCGGAATAGAAGCGTTCAACGTGCTGAACCACACCAACTATGTGGCCTACGTGGGCAACATGCGGTCTCGATTCTTCGGACAAGCGGTAACTTCCTACCCGGCGCGCCGAATTCAACTGACGGCGCGATTCAAATTCTAAGGCTGCCCTAATTTTGCGGTTGCGGCTCCGCCAGCTTGCGAATTGCTGCAACGCGCGCGTCAATCGCAGCGGCGTCTGAATCCCGGTGCATGTGGCGAAGAAGGTCCGCATAAGGGATGAGTGTCTGGATCAACTGACGATTGTGGGGACCCATGTTGGCCTGCTGAACGGCCAGAGCCCGCTCAAAAAGTTGCTGCGCGGCGGCATATCTCGAGGCGTCGGTTTTTCCTTCTTCCTGGTATACGCGGGCGAGCCTTATCCATGTTTGGGCTACGCGAGGGCTGCGATCGCCCAAAATACTTAACTGGATTTCGAGTGCCTGGTTTATGACCGGCTCGATATCGTGGAGACGCCCCTGCGTGCGGTAAAGGTTGATTAGCGGCTCGAAGTTAAAGCCATACGCGGAGGGAGGGTTCTGGGCATTCGCCAGATTTTCTTGCAAGGAGATGGCTTGCAGATAGGTGGCTTCCGCTTCGTCCTTTAAGCCTTGCTTTTCGAGCGCTCCGCCCAGAAGATTGTATTCACCAACCACAAAATTATCTCCGAGGACAATTCCGGTGGAAAGTTTGCGGTTCGCGGGAACCTCGAGCCAGGCAATCGCGCGCCGGTAAGCAGACTCGGCTTGCACGTAAAGCCCATCCTTTTCGTATTGCGCGGCCGTCTTGTTGAGATTGGAAAATTCAGGCGGCAAAAAATCCGGCGGGCTAATCGCCTGCTGGGCAGCTTCGGCTGCTCGGCCCTGACTGCGGTAAAAGTCTGCGAGCAGATTCGGCGCCATGTCGCACATCAGCATCACTCCGGGATGCGGGGGCGCTAAGTCGCAGGCTTTTTTCATTTGCAGCATCATGGACTCAGCGTCGGCGAGCCTATGCTCCCGGGCGTAGAGCTTCCCAAGCGCCGCAAAAGCAGCACCGGCGTCGTCTATGTCCCGATTGGTATTCAAGTGCGAGGCGTGGAGCTGAACAATCTCGAGTGCCTCATTCATCAGCCGGTCGATTTCGGCATAGTCTCCAGCGTCAAAAGAAGAGCCGGCGACGGCGGCAAGGTCGTTGGCGACGCGCAAATCCGTGGGACCGAGAGCGTGGCGATCAGCCTCCAGGGCCTGCCGCCAGAGACTCGGTAGTTCCGACGAGGGTCCGTTCATCTGAACCGTGGAAGCCAGTAAATGGAGATAATTGCCAAGCCTGGGGCTGTTCGGTTTGCTTTGCTCGGACTGAATCGCATTCCTCAGGATGGTCTCGGCGTCGAGCAACCGGCCTTCGTTGCGGGCTTTGTTTACCGCGACCATTACGGGATCGGGTCCGCCCGGAGCAGTCTGTGCGCACATCACCAGTGCGGGAGAAAACAGCAACAACGTCAAAATACCCTGGAGGGCCCAGCGCGATCGATGGTGCGAGACTTGCGCGAGGGTCGGCATCGGCTATCTCCCCTCGAAATGCAGTATCAACGTGGCTTCGGTAAGATTTGGCCGGCCGTTGCACATCGCCGGCAGAAACACCCATTGTGAAACGAGGCTCAGCGCTTCGGCATTCAGATCCGGCCGCTCCGAACTTTGCACCAGCGGATCGTGAACCTTGCCATCCACGCCGATCATTGCGCGCACGGCAATGTCGGCGACGCCATTGCGATTGCCCGGCCGCGGCTGCGGTGTGGATTGTCCAATGGCGCGGCGGTAGGTGGTGCAGAGGTAGTGCATCCTGGCATCCGGGGGAGCGTTGAGAACGTTTGTGGTTTCGGGCGGCAGCTCGGTCACTGTCTGCGCTATTTCGAGCTGGGGACCACGATTCAACACCGAGTAAGTGATCTTCGCAGGGTACAGCGCACCCGCAAAAGTGAAGAAATTTGTATTTTCGATGACGTCATTGCCCAGGCGCTGCGATGCCACCGTGCCATTCGCCGCGTCCACGCAGATTTCGTTGTTCTGAGTCTGTGATCCCCTAATGGTGTCGAACTCGATACAATGAAGCGAACGGCGAGCGATCTGTCTGTCAGCGATCGTGCGAATCACGTCTGAATCGTCGAAGCGCAGCAACAAAATAGGCGTGAGGCGCATGACGGTAACCACTTCGGGTGGAATCAGCGTGGTTGTCCCTTCCGAAGTGGCGAGCGTGTTCCCGGTCCAGACGTGCGTGACGTGATAGTTGCCGAAGGTGATTTCTTCGCGCCGCCCGGTTCCTTGGATGACCACGCGAGAGAAGGATCCCTCGCGCGCCTGGGCGTCGGGATTGAACACACTGAAGGTATCCACGCGCTCCAGATTTGGAAGGTTTGGCGGGATGCTTACGGCGTGCGCTCGCTCCAGCAGCGCCACCGCGCGGTCGCGCAATTCCGCGTCCTGAGCAAAACAGGCCGAAGTGGACATCAGAAGAAGGGCGAAGGCCAGGGCTGGCTGCATCTGCTGCCTCCAATGACTTTTAATTGCGCGGGATTGAGGTAGAGCCCGCACCCGAAACGCGTGGATAGGCCGAACAACCCTGGGGGATGACGGGAGCATACATCCAATCAGGTTCCCTGGGAATGACTGGCCGCCTTGCCAGGAGCAACCGCGCGTGTTACATCCGAATCTGAGGTACTGGCGATATGGCTGACGTGCTGGCACTGGTGGACGATCTTNNGTGAGACGGCGCGGCACGTGGGCGTGACGCTGCAAACCGTGGCGAACGGGGATGCGCTCGCGGAGGCCGTGAAGGCCGGCGCGCCGCGGCTGGTGCTGGTGGACCTGAACGCGCGCGTGGGCGCGATCGAGGCGGTGGAGCGCATGTGCGGCGGACTGGCGCGCGGCAATGGTGGCGACGGCGCTTCGGAAGGCAGAGGCGCTCCGGTGATCGCCTTCCTGTCTCACGTGCAGACCGCGCTGGCCGCGCGGGCCCGCGCGGCGGGCTGTACACAGGTGTTGCCGCGATCGGAATTTACCGCGCAATTGGGGCAGATTCTTCGCCAAGCAAAACCGTGATTTCCGTGGCAATTCATCGGAAACAGGCGCAACGGCCGGCGAGCGCGGTGCGTTGGTCATTCTTATTTTCGCAGCGAAGATTTTGCGCCGCACTGCTTCTCGCACCTCTCCTGGCGACTCTCCTCGGGGCGTCCGCCACCAGCCCCACTCGCGCGCAATCGGGAGCCGGCCCAGTAGGCGCGCGGTCCGCGAGTGATCCTGCCGCCACGCTGGCAGACGCGCTGATCGCCGCTTGCCGCCAGGATCCTGCTGAATTCGCGAAGCACCTGACCGCCGAGAATGCGGAGGCGTTTCGCGCGCTACCACAGTCGCAACGCACCGCACTGCTGAAGCGTTTTGTGCTGCTCGACGAGCCCGGCAAGCCGCTGTTATCAGCCGACGCCGACGGCCACACCCGCGTCCGCTGCGACGCCGGCGGCGTCGTATCGGAGCTGCGGTTCGGTGCCACCCAGTTGCGAGATAATCTCGCTTTCATCCCACTCGAAGTACCCGAAGCGGGAACCCCGACGGGGGAGAAAATGAAAGCGGTGCGGTTTGGGCTGGTGCGCGAGTCCGGGGAATGGAAGCTGCTTTCGCTGGGCCTGTTGCTTCTGGATATTCCGGCGCTGGCGCAGGGTTGGGAAGGCGCTGAACTCGAGGCTCGCGAATCCGCGGCTATTATTTCTCTGCAGGCCATTGCCGCGGCGCTCAAGGCCTACCAGCAAGCTTACGGCAAGCTGCCCGAAGCGCTCGAACAGCTCGGGCATTCCGCAACGCCGGGCGCGTCGCCGGAAAACGCCGGGCTGCTCGATCAAGAGTTGGCTTCCGGCGAAAACGGCGGCTACCGTTTCCGGTACAGCATCGCCGTTGCGGCTGACGCAGCGGACGAATCGGAGCGCGATAAGTCCGCCGGCTTTGCGCTGGCGGCTACGCCCGTCATTTACGGAAAGGATGGGCGCAGATCTTTCTATCTCGATTCACGGGGCCAATTGCGCGGCGACGACAAGCAGGGTGCGGTCGCCAATGCTACCGACCCACGCATTTCGGCGCCGGCGGCGCCAGAGCAGCCATAGACGATGTCGGGCGATGCCGGGCGATGTCAGACGATGTCGGGCCGGGTGGCCGCAGAGTGAGGGTGCGGAAATCAGGACCGTATCTGAAGCGGTGCGAGCGCCACGTTTTCGCTTGCGCGTGCTATCTGGGCCGGGGGAAAATCACCACACTGCATGGGATCGAACCTCGCGGAAGGCGGCTAGTGCTCGCGAGCAGGGTCCCCAATCGTCAGGTTATGCGTGGGGTCGCCCGGCTAATTTGTGGCCTGTAGAAACTCGCGCAGATAGAGAGCAGCCGCTACGTGAGTCACGACAAATCCGGACATCAAGCACATCAACAACCACGGGGTCACCGAGGTCAGGGAGCGTTGGTGGACAAAGCGGACCGGCGCGAGCGTCCGCGGTATCCCGTTTCGGCTGCGGCCGAGGCTGTGGAGCCGCGATCCAATATGCGCCTCACCGGACGGGCGACCGATTTGGGGACGGGCGGCTGTTATGTAGACACCATCAGCCCTTTTCCCGTGGGCACCGCGATTCGCGTGCGCCTGTTTAGCGAACGACACTGCTTTCAAACCCGCGCGATGGTCACCTACTCACTTACCGGCATGGGGATGGGACTGTCATTCTACGAAATCAGTCCGGACCAAAGTGCCTCTCTGCATGACTGGGTAACTGAACTAAGCGGTGAGACCATGCCCCACTCGGAGCGGGAGTTCGAGGGCGCTTTCACTCCGGAGAGACGCGTGGCTAAGAGCGCCAATCTGCGCGAAATTGTGAGCGAGATGGTCGGGCTGCTACAGCAAAAACGCCTCATTACGGAAACCGAGGCTGACGATCTGCGGCAAAAGCTTTCCGAATAGCCGGGCCTCTGTCGAGCACCTCGCCTTTGTGACGGGTCGAATACGGAACTTTGGTGAGGGATCGCTTTTGTAAGGGGGCGCCTTTGTAAGGCGGCGGCTCGCCTGCAGCGTTTTTTTAACTTCAACTTCGCGTAAATCAACTTCAACTTCGTTGAAATCTTAGAGTGTCTCGCCAAAATCGCTCGCGTCCCAGGCGCTCGCCGTCTCGCTGTAAAGCGGAGCGCGTTGCGCGCCACGGCGAATGTTGTTAGGCTTTCTCCCGGCTCGTTCCGTCCCGGCCGAACTATGTCTAGGAATGCTGACCCGCACACTTTCCGGGAGATTCAAAGTATGGCCGTACTGCGGATGCCCGCGCGCGGAATGCACTTGCACGGGCGCCTGCGATTCAGCTTAATCGCGGCCATTTTCACGGCGATCTGCTGCGCCCCCTCGGGTATGCACGCGCAACAGCAGCCCGATCGGCCCGCGGCTCCTGCGCTCGAGTTCCACAGCGGTTTTTGGGTCAACCTGCACCATTTTCTGTACCTGCAGGCGCGCGTCAGAAACGATCCTGCCGGGGGCGCGCCAAAAGCTTACGCGACCGGCACTGTGACCGCCGGCATGACTCCGGCGGAACAAAAAACGTGGAACAACGCGGTAGCGGTTTACGCCCAGGATTGGTCTTCCCGCGACTTGTTGCACAGTGGCGTCATGCCGCTAATCAACAATCGGCTCGCAGAGTTGGAAAATTGTCCGGAGATTACCGGCAAGAGTGCATCGCAGTGCACTTCCGGGCTGCAGAGCGGGTTGGCCGCCGCGCTCATTGAAGCAGCGCCCATTTACCGCGCCCGCTGGTGGCCGGAGCAGGACCGCGAGAATCGCGCGTGGATTGAGGCCCTGGCGCCGCTGCTGCGCACGATGGGCGCAAAACTTGGCGAGCAGCTTGCGGAGGTTTACCAGCGCCCGTGGCCGAAGGGACGTTACCTGGTGGACGTGACCTGGTATGCGGGCCCGGAGGGAGCGTATACCTCGCTCGATCCTGTGCACGTAACCATCGCGAGCCATGACCCGCGCAACCTAGGCATCGGCGGACTCGAAATGCTTTTGCAAGGGGCCTCCTACGCCGTGGCCCAAAGTGTGGACGAAACCATCGCCCAGGATTGCCGGAAGGCGGGGAAGCCGATACCGCGCGATCTCGAGCCGGCGCTCCTGTTTTACACGACTGGCGATTTGGTGCGCCGCGCGTCGTCCAGCGCAGCGCCGGGGCCCGGAGACGCGGCTGCGGGGGCGAGTAATGCGCCCTACGAATTGCGCAACGGCCTGGCGGATCACGGTTGGAGTGAATACCAGGATATGTTGGAACGCTATTGGCAGCCGTATCTCAATGGCGAGCTTTCGTTCGATGCAGCGATCGCCCGCATCGTAGCCATACTGTGAGGCGCGACACTATGAGGCGCGGATGCCACGTGGGAGCAGCGTGATTTGTCGCTCGCCGCGGAATGTGCTAGTCTTTTTTCGCTCATTGGGCTCCGGCAGACCTGCTTACGAGAAAGTTTTCCTGCGATAGGCGAGCCTTCACCCACGGCTCCGGGCGTTTCGGCGGAACCATTTTTCGGGCCCATGCCGGGCCGCGACACCCTGCGGGCGCTTCCGCGCTCCTGCGGACGAATAGGCGCCTAGTCGAAATTTTCATCCAAGGCCAACCCATGCCAAGCAAACAGGCTGCCGCCAAAACATTGGAGATCAAGGTGGCGCATTCGCCCGATTCGGACGATGCCTTTATGTTTTATGCGCTGGCCACCAATCGCGTGAAGGCGCGGGGCCTGAAGTTCACCCATGTGCTCTCCGATATCGAGACGCTCAATCGGGCGGCCGACGGCGAAGTTTATGACGTCACGGCGATCAGTTTTGCGGCCTACGCTTATTTGCGCGAAAAATACCTGCTGCTGGATTGCGGCGCGAGCTTTGGAGAAGGATACGGGCCGATCGTCGTCGCGACCAAGCCTACGCGGCGCGAGGATTTGCGGGGCTTGCGCATCGGCGTGCCGGGCCTGCGCACCACGGCCTATCTGACGCTGCAACTGTATGAGCCGAATTTTGTTCCCGTGGAGATGGCGTTCGATCAGATTATGGCAGCCGTCCATTCGGGGACGGTGGACGCGGGCCTGCTGATCCACGAAGGGCAGTTGACTTTTCCGGAGATGGGCATGCATCGCGTGGTCGACCTGGGCCAGTGGTGGATGGACACCACGAAACTGCCGCTTCCGCTGGGTGGAAATGTGGTGCGCCGTTCGCTGGGCGAGGAAACCGGGCGGCAAATCTCGCGAGCCATTCGCGAAAGCGTGGCCTATGGCCTGGAACATCGTGAAGAAGCGCTTAATTATGCGATGCAGTTTGCGCGCGACCTGGACACCGAGCAGGCGGATAAATTCGTGGGCATGTACGTCAACCGCTGGACACTCGGTTATGGCGAGCGCGGACGCGCCGCGGTTCAGGAGTTGCTCGACCGCGGGTTCCAGGCGGGACTGATTCCCGGGCCTTCCAAGGCTGAATTTCTGGACGAAGCAGCGGAATAATTTCCGCGCGCGATGCCGGTGTTTTCTGGTTTAATTAGGTAGCATCGTTCTGGTGCAATTACAGAGGGGCTGACCTTCAATCATCATTTGTTGACAAAATGTTTGCCGGCAAATCGGTTGCCAGTAACATTTTCTTGCCGTGCTCCCTTCCGGGAGCCCTCGATTATTCCCGATCGATTTTTTGCACCATTGCCAGGGCGCGTCTGGGAACGCGATGAGTCATTATTGAGCGGGCTCCAAGTAGAGCCCGCACCCGTTTGCGAGGCGGAGCATCTTTAGCTCATGAGTGACGCCCGACAAATTCGCGAAGAACTGCTCGAGCGGATGCGCCAGCGCATCCTGCTGCTCGATGGCGCCATGGGCACGATGATTCAGGCGCGGCGCCTCGAGGAGGCCGATTACCGCGGCAAGGAATTTGCCCATCATCCGCGAGATTTGCGCCTGAACAACGATGCGCTCAATCTGTCGCAGCCGCAGATCATCGCAGACATCCACCGGCAATATCTCGAAGCCGGCGCCGATATCATCGAAACGAACACGTTTAACTCGAACGCGATTTCCATGGCCGATTACGGCCTGGAAAACCGCGTGGC
>PLJR01000212.1:0-3795 GCA_003140295.1 Acidobacteriota bacterium | reverse complement strand
AAGGCGGCGTGGACCTGCTGCTGCTCGAAACGGTGATCGACACGCTCAATGCCAAAGCGGCGCTTTTCGCCATCGAGGAATACTTCGAGGCCAGCGGCAACCGCGTACCCGTGATCGTTTCCGTCACCATTGTCGATCGCAGCGGCCGCACGCTTTCCGGCCAAACCGTGGAAGCGTTCTGGATCTCGGTTTCGCANNTCTTCGACACGCTGAACGCGAAGGCCGCGATCGTCGCCGCTCAGGACGCCGCCCCGGAGCTGCCGCTCTGGCTCTCGTTCACGGCAGTCGACAAGAGCGGGCGCAACCTCTCGGGCCAGACCGTCGAGGCGTTCTGGATCTCGGTTTCGCACGTGCCGCTGTTCAGCGTGGGAATGAATTGCGCGCTCGGCGCGAAACAGATGCGCCCATTTCTCGAAGAGCTTTCCGGCCTCGCGCCGGTGCCGCTGACGTGCTATCCGAATGCGGGGCTGCCCAACGCTTTTGGCGGCTTCGATGAAACTCCCGAGCGCATGGCCGCCGACCTGGGCGAATTTGCGCGCAACGGCTGGCTGAACATCGCCGGCGGCTGCTGCGGTTCGACGCCCGAGCATATCCGCGCAATAGGAGAAGCGATCCGCGGCGTGGCCCCGCGCGTCCTACCGCAGCCGCCGCCGTATTCGCGATTCAGCGGGCTCGAGCCGCTGGTGATTCGCCCCGATACGAACTTCGTGAACATCGGCGAGCGCACCAATGTCACCGGGTCTCCTCGATTCGCCGAACTGATCCGCAACGGCGAGTTTGAAAAAGCGCTTTCCGTCGCGCGCCAGCAAGTCGAGGGCGGCGCACAAATGATCGACGTGAACATGGACGAGGCCATGCTCGATTCGGCCAAGGCCATGACCACATTTTTGAATGCACTGGGGGCGGAGCCCGACATCGCGCGCGTGCCCATTGTCGTCGATAGTTCGCGGTGGAGCGCGATCGAGGCCGGCCTGAAATGCCTGCAGGGGAAAGCCATCGTCAACTCCATCAGCCTGAAGGAAGGTGAGGACGCGTTTCGCGAGCAGGCGCGAAAAATCCGGCGGTACGGCGCCGGCGTGATCGTGATGGCCTTCGACGAAAAAGGCCAGGCCGATAGCGCGGCGCGAAAAGTCGAGATTGCCACGCGCGCGTATCGCATTCTCACCGAGCAGGTGGGCATGCCGCCGTCGGACATCATCATCGATCCCGCCATTTTAACCGTCGCGACCGGCATCGAGGAGCACAACACCTACGCGCTCGCGTTTCTCGAAGCGACCCGCGAGATCAAGGCGAAACTTCCGGGCGTCAAGGTCAGCGGAGGCCTGAGCAATATTTCGTTTTCGTTTCGCGGGAATAACGCGGTGCGCGAGGCCATGCATTCCGCTTTTCTCTACCATGCGATTCGCGCCGGCATGGACATGGGCATCGTGAATGCCGGCCAACTGGCGATTTACGAGGAGATTCCGCCGGACTTGCGCGAGCGCGTCGAAGACGTGCTCCTGAACCGGCGGCCGGACGCGACCGAGCGGCTGCTCGAGTTCGCGCAGACAGTCGAGAAACGCGACCGCGCCGAGGTGCAGGAGGATGAATGGCGCAGCGGCACGATTGAAGCGCGGCTGTCGCATGCGCTCGTGCATGGCGTCACCAATTACATCGATGTAGATATCGAGGAAGCGCGGCAGAAATATCCCAACCCACTGCGCATCATCGAAGGCCCGCTGATGGACGGCATGNNATCCTGCTGCCTTATCTCGAAGCGGAAAAGCGCGCGAGCGGCGGCCGCGAGGCGGTGGCGCGCGTGCTCATGGCCACGGTCAAAGGCGATGTCCACGACATCGGGAAAAATATCGTGGGCGTGGTGCTGGGCTGCAACAACTATGAAGTGATCGATCTGGGCGTGATGGTGCCGGCCGACAAAATTCTGGACGTGGCCCGCGAACGAAACGTCGATGTGATCGGGCTAAGCGGGCTGATTACGCCTTCGCTCGATGAAATGGTGCACGTCGCGCGCGAGATGGAGCGGGTGGGTTTTTCGGTTCCGCTGCTGATCGGCGGGGCCACCACCAGCCGCGCGCACACGGCGGTGAAGATCGCTCCGGCCTATCATCAGCCGGTCGTGCACGTGCTCGATGCTTCGCGCGCCGTTGGCGTGGTGGCCAGCCTCACCAATCCCGCGCAGCGTTCGGCCTTTGCGGAGAAAAATCAGCACGAGCAACAACTGAGCCGCGAGCATCACAGCGGCCCGCGCGTCGCACCGATCATTTCCATCGAGGAAGCCCGCCGGCGGCGGCCCCCAATCGACTGGCACAGCTACCGGCCGCCCACGCCGGCATTCACCGGCGTCAAAGTTTCAGACGGCGTGCCGCTCGATTGTCTTGTCCCGCTGATCGACTGGACGCCGTTCTTCCATACCTGGGAGCTGAAGGGAATTTATCCGCGCATCTTCGACGACCCCGTCGTAGGACCAAAGGCCCGGGAGCTATTCGACGACGCGCAGCAATTGCTCGCTGAAATCGTCACCAACAAGTTGCTTACGGCGCGCGGGGTGGCGGGATTTTTCCCGGCTAACAGCGTGGGGGACGACATCGAATTGTACGCCGATGCGTCGCGCACCCGCCTGCTCGGAACCTTCTACACCTTGCGCCAGCAAATGCAGAAGCCGGAAAACGAACCCGCCTACGCGCTGGCTGATTTTATCGCGCCGCGTGACACGGGGCTCGCCGACTACCTGGGCGCCTTCGCCGTCACCGCCGGAATCGGCACCGAGCAACTGGCCGCGCGGTTTGAAAAAGCCAACGACGATTACAACGCCATCATGGCNNGGACTCACGGAAAATCTGACGCCCGCGGATTTGCTTCGCGAGCGTTATCGCGGCATTCGGCCCGCGCCGGGCTATCCCGCTTCGCCCGACCACACCGAGAAAATCACTTTGTTCCGGCTGCTCGGCGCCGAAAAAGCGACGGGCATTCAACTGACGGAAAATTTCGCCATGCTGCCCGCGGCCTCGATTTGCGGCCTGTATTTCTCCCATCCCGACTCGCGTTATTTCGCCGTCGGAAAAATCGGCCGCGACCAGGTGCTCGATTACCAGCGGCGCAAAGGACTCGAGCTGCGCGCCATCGAACGCTGGCTCGGCCCGTACCTCAATTACGAGCGCGCCTCCGATTGAAATAGCGTCCGATTATTTCGCCCCGAAACCGCAATGCTAGCTCGGGTCGTCCGGCCATATCTGGAGACCCGAGGCAGCCGGAGACCCGAGCCACTGTCCGACCTCGCTGCCAAATCATGCGCCTGACGAGAGATGTACCGGCATAGGTTACTGCCGCCTGGCTTGCGTTGCATGCGGCCCAGTGGCCGCCTTCAAGCACGCCCCCGGGAACGCCAATCTCCNNTTGGCGCGTCAAAAGACGCCGCGCGTGCTAGACGTTCTGCCCCAAGCTTGGCCGCGTTTTCTGTCGATTTGTAGGCGCAACCGCAGGATCGCAGCCGCAGCCTGCGCCTTGATTCAGACCCATTTAGCACACGACCCCAGCCTTGCTCCGCCAGCCTTGACCCAATTAGCGCTTTCGCTTAAAGTCGAACCGCTTTCATGCCTCTAAAAAANNTTGCCGTGACGGCCTGCTGAGATTGGCCGATGCCGCGGACCCTTTCGACATATCTATTCGTCAAGCGCAAGCTCAATTCCCAGCTCGTTATTGAGATCGCGCGTTACGGCGTACAAGCGGTCGAACTTTTCTGCGCGCGCGGCCACTTCGACTACCGTTCGCAGGAAGCCGTCCGCGAACTTAGCGGCA
>PLJR01000191.1 GCA_003140295.1 Acidobacteriota bacterium | reverse complement strand
CCTCAACGGCGGTGACCAGCTGTTCGTTCGGCGAGTTGGAGGGCCTGATTACCTCGGTGTCGACGATTTATCGAATCGCGCCCAACCTGCACGCGCCGGAGATGATGCAGATCGGCGCGAGCCTGGAGCGGCAACTTTCAAGAGTCGCGAATGTATCGATTTCGTATATAAATTCGCGCGGCAATCATCAGCTGCTGACTAATAACATCAATACTCCGCTTCCGGGACAGTACAATCCCGCGAACCCCCAGGCCAACCGCCCACTGGGACCAGAAAATATTTTCGAGTATCAATCGACTGGAATTTACCGGCAGAACCAGCTCAGCATGAACGTCAACATACGCGCCGGCGCAAGACTGACGCTCAATGGCTACTATTCTTTAAATTACGCGAACAGTGATACGGCCGGCGCGACAAGCTCCCCTTCAAATCCGTACAACCTGCTGGAGGACTACGGACGGGCGGCATTCGACATCCGGCACAGGTACTTTTTGGGCGGCACGATGGCCCTGCCGTGGGGATTGCAATTGAGTCCATTCCTGGTGGCAAACTCGGGTTCGCCGTATAACGTGACGTTGAGCAAGGATTTGATCGGCTCTGCAATATTGAATCAGCGGCCCGGCTTGATTTCGAATGCTGCCTGCGCCAGTCCAACAATTACGGGAAGTATTTACTGCACGCCGGCAGGGACTTTTGATAGCGCGCCGATTGCGGGCGAAACGCTGGTGCCGGTCAATTATCTGACCGGTCCAGGCCATTTCACCCTTAACGTGCGCCTAAGCAAGACGTTTGGTTTTGGGCAAGGCGCTGAAAGCTCCACCGGCGGAGCAAGTGCGGCGCCCAAACGCTACAATGTCACCTTGAGCGTCAATGCGCGCAACGTCTTCAACAACGTGAACCTGGGAACGCCGATCGGGACTCTCGGTTCCCGTTTGTTTGGAGAATCACACGCATTGGCAGGCGGCCCATTTTCGTCGGGTGCAGCCAATCGCCAGGTTTATTTGCAGCTGCTCTTCGCTTTCTAGCAATCTGGGGCTTGAACATCCGCCAGTGCGATGCCATCGGCAAATGGCGCAGGTACCGGGGCGAGGTTGTCCCGCAAAAGCGGGCCGGGATCTGATCCGAGGTAGCGCATCTGGTATATGATTTGCCTGGATTTTGAACGGTGCAGGCTGCCATTGCGGGAACAATCGAGGAACACAAAATGAAACGATCAATGACCGCGTTATTTCTCGTCGGGATTATGCTGGGCCTTACCAGCCATTCGGCCGCACAGGCGGAGAAACTGAGTGACTTCGGCCAGGTGTCCTTCGCCAACTCCGGCTCGGCGGCCGCGCAGGAACCGTTCTTGCGAGGGTTAGGGGCGCTGCATGATTTTGAGTGGGAAAGCGCGGCGGAGAACTTTCGCAAAGCGCAGAGCATCGATCCGGGATTTGCGATGGCCTACTGGGGCGAGGCCCTCAGCCACAACGATGGGATCCACTTCCAGCAGGATACGGCGGCGGGGCGCGCGGCACTCAATAAACTCGCGCCTACTCCCGAAGCACGGCTGGCAAAATGCGGCACAGAGCGCGAGCGCTACTACATGCGCGCTGCCGACGCACTTTATAACGCGCCCGGGACCAAGGAGGAGCGTGACTTCAAGTATTCGGATGCCATGGCTGCGCTCTACAACAAGTATCCGGAGGACGTTGACGCCGGGGCGTTATATGCGCTGTCCCTGCTGAGCACGGCGCACCAGGGACGCGACTTTTCCATTTTCATGAAGTCCCTGGCAATACTCGAACCGCTTTTTTTCGCGCATCCCAATCATCCAGGCGTGGATCATTACCTTATTCACAGCGTGGACGATCCGATTCATGCGCCGCTGGGCCTGCTCGCGGCGCGGAATTACTCGAAGGTGGCGCTGAAGGCGGCGCATGCGCAGCACATGACTTCGCATATCTTTGTGGCCATGGGGATGTGGGACGATGTAGTGCAGGCAAACGTGATTGCGTCGGGCGTGCAAAATGAGCAAAACGCTCAGAAAGGCAGGCCGGCCACGGTTTGCGGCCACTACAATCTTTGGCTGGAATACGGGCGCCTGCAGCAGGGCCGGTTTGCGGACGCGCGAAAAGTGCTCGACGCGTGCCATGATGCCGCCGTTCCCTCTGGCGGAGACTCCAGCAATGCCACCATGAACCGCGGCCTGATCGCCGGCTACTCGCAGATGCGCCTCCGCTACCTGATTGACTCCGGAGACTGGAAGGGCGAAGTAGCGCGGTGGCCCGTCCCGGAGGGGGCTGATGCTGGCGCGCGTCTTACGTTCACTTTTGGCGCCGGGTACGGCGCCGTGCGACGGGGCGATCTGCAAGCGGCGCATGCGGCTCTGGAGGCGATGGCTTCCACGAAAACGAAAGATGCGGCTCGTGGAGTGGGAACGGGGGCCGCGACTGCGGCGGACTACGACGGCCGAGCCGCCATTCTGCAACAAGAGCTGCAGGCAATGATCAGCGCTGCCGAAGGCCAGCGCGATGAAGCCATCGCACTGGTTCGAAAGGCCGCCGAATCCGAAACGGCCATGCCGTTTGAATACGGCCCGCCGTTCATCGACAAGCCAACTGCCGAGCTGCTGGGAGAACTGCTACTGGATGCACAGCGTCCGCAGGAAGCGCGCGCCGCTTTCCAAGCAGCGCTCGTTCGCACGCCCCAAAGGACGCAGGCGCTACTGGGTCTTTCACGCGCTATGAAGGCCGCGGGCGACGATCCGGGAGCGCAGGAAACCGCCAACAAACTTCGCAGCATCTGGCACAGTGCCGACGCCATTCCCACGGAATTGCAGGTCGCGCGATAAGAAACAGAACGCGTTTCGTTCTGACGCGTGAGCTGCCATCGTTCCGAAACTTCCGCGGAACAGCGCCAAATATTACTGGATTGCGGCGCGAGCAGGCGCTGGTGCCGCTGGTTTGAGAAATTTCGCGGCGTCCACGGGCACATTCAGTTGTATCGAATTCAACACCGTCACGGACCGCCCGTCCACCCACGTTTTGGTTATACGGAACGGAACTTTGATTCCCGAAACGACGCGGTAGTCGGAATAGTCAATTTCGGTCGTAATGAAGCCAATGGGTAGGTTGGTGTAGCGCACCATGCGCACGAGCAGTCCGGACTTCTTATCAAAATACAACTTTACATTGTTGCCCGCCGCGGTCTTCCCCTCCATGATATTGAGCTCACGATCGTCAATTCCGGACCCGACAGTATCCGGGAGAATGCTGGGGACACCGCTGATCGGAAAGCCCACGTGCAAATTGGTGAGGAGTCGTTTGATCTGCGCTGGGAAATAAAGTTTCGCTTCCAGATGCGCGCCATCAAGGTCGCCTGCACCGAGCGCCAGAAGCGGGACGGGCGTGTCGACCTCTGATTGGGCCACCCAGGCGGAGCGGCCGTCGTCAACCCAATGACTGTCTCCGTTGGCCCCGTGCACCGTCTGAGAGAACTGGCCGGGAGCCTTGGCATAAATCTCCACGGGAACTTCCGCGGGATCGTCGTAGCCTTGATAGGTTCCTTTCGCCACAAAACTGGTGAGGGTGGCTACTTTCTGCGTGCCTCCGAGCGCTTGAAGATACGCGTCAAGAACTTGATCGGGGTTAGGCGCATTAGGCGCCTGCTCGGTAATTTCTTCCGGTTCTTCGGACAGGGGAGTGCTGTACTGTTCCGCTAGACCGGGGGTGATTTTGGGGTGATCGGCATTGCGGTGACATGAATAACAAGTTACCTCGCGCTTACCGCCAAAGTAGCTTTTATTAATGGCATTCATCATCACGATCATCTTTCGCGCGGTTTGCTTCATGGGCGTGTCGTCGGCGTATTTATCCCAGCTGCCGGAGCTGGCATCGCCGTGGCAAGTCGTGCAGTTCGCGTTCAAGGACGCGGAGAAGAAACCCATCGCCTCCATGAATTCTTTTACAGAAATTCCTCGGAGCAGTTGGACGTTCTTAAACGCCTGCTCGGCCATGATGGGCTTATCCGCTGAAGTCGCCTGAGGCGTTTGCTGTGGCGCCGCCTGGCCGCCTGCCAGAGCAACGCCGCACAAGGATGCAACGGTCGCAGCTAAGGCCCTAAGGACGCGGCGCTTGGAACCCGACATCATATTACCTCCCGTTTAATCCAGACCCATTCTTCTGTTGCTCGGTCGCGGAGTGAACCAGATCCTGATGGCCATACAATCGATTGCTCGTGACACCGACTACCGACAACCCACTCAGGTTCGCGAAAACCGCCACCTCGATTTTAGTTTTGATGACTTTGTTACACTACTGCTTAATCTGTATCAAGAGAGAAATTCGTGGCCTAGAACTTCGCGACCAGCCACAGACCGGCGATCATCAGGGCTCCGCCGACAAGGCGCGGTAACGATGCCGGATGTTGTTTGAATCCCATCAGCGCGAAGTGATCGAAAAGAATCGAGGCGACGACAGCCGCGGTTACGGCGGCGCCGGTAAAGACGCCTGAACCCATCTTCTGAGCAAGCGTTAGGCCCGCGATGGTTGGAGCCACGCTAATGACGCCACCCAGCCATGCCCACCAAGGTACGGCGAGAAGTCTGCCGTGGTCGGGAACAGGCTGGCGGAGGACGAGCTGAAAAAGAAACAGACCGACCAAAGCGCTCCCATACACCAGTAGGGCGGCCGGCAGAATATGACCGAACTGCTTATTCAACTCGGCATTAGCTCCGGATTGTGCGGGACTAAGCGTGCCCGCGGCGATAGCGAGAAAGACAAATAGCCAGGTCATATATCGTAGAATGTGAATCGTAACACGAAGAGACTTACTGGCTAGCGATCTTCCTGCGGGGCGGGTCGCACGAATGCGCGCCGCCGCTCATCGGGGCCGTCAGGCACTCGCCCCATTGGTACGCCACTCGTAATTCCTGTTCATCATGCTCGCGACTCGTCGCCGGTGCTGCCGGAAGATCTCGTCCACCAAGTAAAGAGATAAAACGTTGGACGGGGCCGCATGCTTGACTTGATTCGGAGCACTGAACTAGTATCCGCGTCAGATTTCTTCGGGGGTGCGCATGAATCGCATTACCTTCTCGCCTAATCGTAACGCGAAATGGGTGAGCCTTGGAAACTTGCTCCGGCTGGCGGGCGTGTGTCTGGGGCTGCTTTTTTGCTTGCCGGCTCATTCTCAGACGCTCGGCCGGATTAGCGGGATCGTAACAGATTCAAGCGCCGGGGCCGTGGCAGGCGCCAGCGTCACGGTGACTGACGTGGGGCGCGGGACCGCACGAATCGTGATGACCGATAGCACCGGATCGTACTCGGCTCCCGACTTAATCCAGGGGACCTACAGGGTTCATGTGGTCTACGCGGGCTTCAAAGCCTTCGATCGCCAGGACGTCATCATAGGTGTGGCTGCCGACGTTCACGTGGACGCCAGACTCGAACCCGGCGAACAAAATCAAACCATTACGGTTACCGGAGAGGCGCCGGCCATTACCACCACCAACGCCCAACTGGAAGGAACCATCTCGGGAGATGCTCTGAGCGACCTTCCATTCGCCGGCCATAACTATGTGCAGCTCCTTGGCCTTCTGCCGACATTTCAGATGAGGCCTGGGTCTGGCGCCGGACCTACGCAAAACAATTCGAACGGGCTGCGCGGTGAGTACAATGTTTACGTCCTCGACGGTGTGGCGGACCAGATGGCCTACTACACTACCTCAGCCATCAATGGCGGTTATCCCGCGGGCGGACCCGAGCAAGCCGTGTTGCTGCCGACCGACGCGATTCAAGAGTTCAACCTGGTGGAAAATTCCAAGGCCGAATTCGGTTGGCGGCCCGGAGCGCAGCTCGACGTTGCCATAAAATCCGGGACCAATGCGATTCACGGGACGGCCTTCGCGTTGGGACGGGATACATCTTTGGTAGCCAAGAATGCGTTTTTTACCACTAAGCCGCCTGTGGCGTTCGAGGATTTCGGCGCAACCTTCGGCGGACACATAAAGAAGGACAAACTGTTCTATTTGCTGGGTTATGAGGGGCAGCGCTACGATGTGGGGAACCCCAAAAATATCAGCGTACCGTCAACGGCGAGTGGACTGGGAGCTTCCAGCAGCCTCCCGGACGCTATCAGTGGCCTGTTGAGCCACAACGTACAGCCGAGTGCGTTGAGCATGAACTTGGCTGGTTGCGTGTTGGGGCCGCCGATTCAATGTACCGCGGGAAAGGGCTTATTCAGTAACAATACCTTAAGCACCACGTTTCCCGTTACTTTCCCGACCGTCGGGGGTACCGACGACGGTGTAGTTCGCGTGGATTACAGCCTGAATCAGCACAATAACTTCAGCGCCGAGTTCTTCAATGGCGAGGGTACGGCTACGGCTCCTGTCAGCAACGTGACCCAACCCTATTGGTCGACGCCGCTGCAGGTCCGTACAAGCGTGGCGCGAGCGTGGTGGAGTTGGATTCCGAATTCCGCCTGGGTCAATGAGCTCAGGTTCGGATGGGATAGTAGCCGCAGCACGAATTCTCCCTCCTACGATTGCACTCCAGCCTCGGGTGCGCCGAATTACGCCAGCCTCGGCTTCATCGATGGGGGGACAACTTGCGGATTCCCGACGGTCACCATCTCGGGTTTCAGCAATGGCCTAGGCGGTGCGACCGGAACAGATGAAACCAGCAATATGTTCCGCTGGCTGGACAATGTTTCTTACACTCACGGCAATCACATCTTTAAATTCGGCGGCGAGTTCGTTTACTCGCGTCTCAGCATAAGCCTGAACACGGATCAGGGCAAAGGTACAGTGACCTTCAATACTTCCGTGAATGCATTTGCCGGCGCGACGGCCTTACAGAATTTCATGGGTGGATTCGCCAGTGGGGCCACGCTGCTCACGGGCACTGTTCCACGCCAATATCACTATCCTGAGTACGCCGCGTTTATCCAGGATGACTGGCGAATCTTTCCGCGGCTGACTGTAAATCTCGGATTACGGTACGAATATACTGCACCACTCCGGGAAGCGAATAATTTGGTGGGCAACATCAGCCTCTCCTCGCCGACTGGAATCATTCAGTCCACGAACGGCAGCGCTTTGTACAAACTGGACCCTTGGGCCTTTGCGCCGCGGTTTGGCGTGGCTTGGGATGTGACGGGCAAGGCCCGGACTGTGGTGCGCGCAGGATTCAACATCATTTATCAGAATCCGTCGATTAACCCGTTTATAACTCCGGGCGCAAGCTTGAATACCATTCCTACAGGATTGGCTCTCAAGAATGGCAATACCGTGCTCGCCACCCAAGGTGGCACGATCAACCTGCACAGTTTGAGCATCGCGCCAGTACCGTGGAGCGTGGGGACTTCCGTCTTTGGTAACTTCGTCGGCACCAATTCTATTTGCAGCAATACGGCGCCTTGTGCTATCGGAGGCGTCACCCAACACCTTGAATATCCGATGGTTCTGAACTGGAATTTTGGCATCGAGCAGGCCCTGACGAATAGTCTTACCGTCGACGTTGATTACGTCGGAAATCATGGCCAGCACCTATTCGATTTCAGAGATATAAATCAACCGCTTCCGGGACCCAGCGGGACTGCCGCGGAAAATGCGCGCCGGCCGTACACTTTGAATGGACAATTCCCCTGGTTCGCGCAGATGCGAGTGTTGGGAGACATCAGCAATATTTCCAATTACGATGCTCTGCAAATAATCGCCAAAAAGCGTGCGGGTCACGGCCTGACGTTTATCGGGACATATACTTTTTCTCATGCACTCGACGAGAACTCGTCGGATTTAGGAATGCTGCCTCCGCAGGACGCCAGAAATCCGGGCGCTGAGTACGGAAACGCTGCTTTTGATATACGCCATCGCGTTACATTTGGGCCTTCGTATTTCCTTCCCGGCAAAGCGGGGTTTGGACAAATGTTGCAAGGCTGGCAACTCACATCCACTGTTTCGGTATTTTCCCACAGGCCTATAAACCCCACCGACGCGGCCGATGATTTAAGCGGAACTGGAGAAGGGCAGGATCGCTGGACGCTCACAGGCGATCCCCATGACTTTCGCAATTTTGGAGGCCCTACGGCCATACCATGTTACGTGTCGCCAACGGCGAGCGGCGCCTTCGCCCAGAAAGTCAACGGGACGAACATATGTACGGTTGGACTTCCAACGGCGTGCCTGAATGCGGCTGCATTGGAACAAACCGGCCCGGGTGGCACGACCGGAACGGCATCGCTACTGAAGCTCGGCTGCTACATGATGGGCAGCTCGGTGATTGTACCGCCGGCTCAGGGGACATTCGGAACGATGAGCCGCTACGACATCTACGGATTGGGGTTCTGGGAGTGGGATATGTCGATTATCAAGAGCTGGCGGTTAAAGGAAAAAGTCACCGCCCAGTTCCGGGCCGAAATCTACAACGTCACGAATACCACTCAATATTTCACACCGGTGGCAACACTGAGCACGCCTTCTACATTTGGCCAAGCGCAGGCAACGCCCGAGGTTGGGGTGAACAGCCCCATCGTGGGCACCGGTGGGCCCCGGAAGATACAGTTTGGCTTGAAGTTCTTGTTCTAAGCCAGCTGCGGGGACCCAACGGCCGACCGGCAGCGGTCGTCATGTCGTTGCGCAACGCAACCGTCACAACTGCACCAGCAGTTTCGCTTGAGAGTCATTACTAGCAGCGTCAGGGCAGTAATGTACGCCGGGCCCGATTGCGAGAGCCGCTGCCAAGCTAAAAGCTTCAGTACTGGGAATTATTTTGTGACTTGGAGCCGCCGCCCGATTCGGCGGGTACTCGAGGGGCCACGCCCGCCATGGCATCCAAGGTTTTGCCGTTGGGCAGCAGAACGGTTACGATACGTCCCATGGGACGTCCGTTCTTTACGGGTTCCAGAGTGACGGTAACCTCATCGCCCGGCTTGAAAGATTGCTTACTCCAACCTCCGTTGACCATGGTTACCGGATTTTGGGTCTCTCCAATCCAATGTACAACCTGGCCGCTATCGTCTTTGGCATCGAACTGAAGCAGGCAATGAGGGTTGGACCAGGCCCATTCTGTAACCGTGGCCTTCAGAGTAAGTTTTTTGCCGGATTCAAACGCAGCG
>PLJR01000227.1 GCA_003140295.1 Acidobacteriota bacterium | reverse complement strand
GATCGATCCGATGATGCCGAGCACGATCGTCCAGAAGATCGTAATGTGCACGTGCATCACCGATTTCGCGACAACTCCCGCGATCAGCCCGATAAGAATGTACCAGATCAAGTGAAACATGCTTTTTCCTCCAGCGTTTGCCGCCGGAGCCGTCGTCGAGTATAACCCGGGGTCTGGCAATCAAGCAGACTTTCCTGGAGCATTGATCGGCTTTCGAACTTGAAACTCAAAAATTGGCCATTAAGATTCATACTAACGAACAAGCAGAAAGATTGGCAGGTCCCGAAGATTTGCGGGGATCATCACGACATGCGCCAAATCGAGCGTACCCAATGTTTGTTTACGGATGTTGCTCCAGGCCTCCACGAGATATTGATACGCGGCACGAAGCATAATGCGATTTTCGAGGCCTCGGGAGTCGCTCGAGTGACTCCCGATTCGCAGGCAATAATTAAGTTGCCATTTCCGACCGCTTAGCTTTTGGGAGTGCCGTTCTCGAATCCGATAGTGTGATATTGCAACGAAGGCGTGACTAGTGATCGTCGCTACTTGGGTGATTGTCTTTCGAAATTCAGAATCACCCGGCTAATCACCACGATAGATTCACTTCAAAGCCGGCGGCGGGATGTTCATCTAGTGCCTCACGGCTAGGCCACATGTGGGAATTCCGTGGCAGGCGTGCCCTACTTACCGCCTCGTCCGAATACAACCGTCTTGATGGTTCGGAAAACGATGAGCATATCCAGGCCAAAAGAGACGTTTTTTATGTAGTAGAGGTCGTATCTGAGCTTCTCTTTGGCATCGTCCAGCGTGTTCCCGTATTTGTAGCAGACTTGCGCCCACCCGGTGATTCCCGGACGGACATTATTGCGCAGCCGGTAGTAGGGGATTTCTTGGGTGAGCCATTCCACGAACTCGGGCCGCTCCGGCCGCGGCCCCACGAATTCCATGTCGCCGCGCAGCACATTCCACAATTGCGGGATTTCGTCTAAGCGCGTAAGGCGCAAAAATTTGCCCACTCTCGTGATTCGAGGATCGTCGTCACACGCCCATGTCGGGCCGCTGTCGGCTTCCGCGTTGGGCCGCATGGAGCGAAATTTGTAGCAATCGAAGATTTCACCCCGTAACCCGACGCGCTTCTGCCGGTACAGAATCGGGCCAGGAGAACTCAGCCGTATGAGCAGGACAATAATGGGCAGCAGCGGAAGCGTAATTATGGAAAGTAACAGGGCCGCCAGCGTTGAAAACAGGGGCTGCAACATTCTTTGCGGCTGTGTCAGACGGAAACCGTCACCAAAGATCAGCCAACTGGGGTGCAGGCTGTCCAATTCAATTTGGCCGGATAGCTTCTCGAGCAAACTCGTTCCATCGTCGATCCGCACACCCTGCATACGCAATTCCAGCAGGTCGTGCACCGGCATGGCCGATCGGCGGTCCTTCAGCGCGACGATAACCCGGTCCACCGACCTGCCGCTTCCGAGTTCGCGGCAAATCTTGCCCAGCGTATCGCCCGTCATTTCCTCGTTTCCCGTTTCTCCCGCCCAACCCACCATATCCATCCCCAGCTCGGCTCGTGTGCGAATCGCCTGCAGGATTCGCAGGGCCCGTTCGCCGTTCCCCAGCAAGTAGACCCGCTCGCGTAGCGACGGCAAGTCCAGCAGCCGGTCAAAGCACCAACGCCATAGAATCCACGTCAGCGCCAGGATACAGAGTCCCGTCACGAAAACGCTTCGTCCGATCAGGAACTGCGGAAAAACAAACGTGAGTCCGGCGAGCAAAATAGAAAGCGTGCCGATCAACAGCAGGATGCGCAGGTAAACCTCGGCCGATCTCCCCAAGGCCCGCGAGTCGTGCAGCTCCAGGTAGTGCGAACACAGCAATGCCAGCAGCGCCACCCCCAGAATCTTCCAGGCGGCGTGTTCATGATTAAAAACCAGCGAACTATGCTCTCCGAAATGGATAAACACGGCCAGCGCGAAAGAGGCGCAGATCGCCGCAATCTCCCCAGCCAAAAGCACCAAAGTACGCGTCGGAACGTACAGATTGAAGATGCGGATCACTGTTCGTTACTCTTCATTCTTTCGGTTTGCCGTAATCGTAGTAATACGAACCATACGACGAACCGCTCTCCACCGAATTGAGCACCGCGCCCAGCACATTCTTCCCCTGCAGTTCCTGCCGGGCGCGCTGCGCGGATGCCACCGGCGTGGACGCCGCACGCACCACCAGCAATATCGCGTCGCACAGATCGGCGATAACCCGCGCATCCGAAACCATTAAGCACGGCGGCGAATCCACAATCACCCAATTAAAAATCGGCATCAGCCGGTTCAGCAGAGTTTTCATGCGCCCATTGAGCAGCAATTCGCTCGGATTGGTAACCGTGCTCCCGCCGGGAATAAAAAACAGATCCTCGTCCAGGCCCCGTTGAATCACGGCCAGCTCGTCCGCATCACCGCGCAAATATTCGCTTAGGCCCGGGCTTGACGGCGCACCCAACGGAACGTGCAGGTGCGGCCGGCGCAGATCGGCGTCGATGATCAACGCGCTGCGCCCGGCTTGGCGGACCAGCGCCTGCGCCAGATTGCTGGTCACAAATGACTTTCCTTCGCTCGGCACGGCGCTGGTCACCAGAATGCTCCGAAGCTGTTGCTCGCCGCGAATCTGATACAACCGCGATCGCAGCGTGCGGAATTGCTCCGCGGCGTGCGCGGTAACGGAGGGATTAGCAAACACGTTTATATTCGGTAGCAGCTTCCAATGCGGCTGGGCGCAATGCGTGCGCAAACTCTCCAGCGTCAGGTGCTCGGTTGGTGGCGCAGCGACCAGCGTCTGCGTAAAAATGCTGCTGGCCACCGCGGCTGCCGTATCGGACCGCCCCGGCGCTTGCGCGTCTCTTCTTACACGATCGGGTATGGCCTCGGCCCCTGGCGCTTCGTCAGCCGTAGGAGCGGCGGCCCGTTCATGTTCAGCTCTTTTCAGTGCTTCGTGAATGCGGCTCATGACTTCCTTTCAGCTCTTCGTGCTCAGGCGTTGGCGCTGTTTCGAACGAAAGTTATCTCAGCCCATCCGCCTGTCTTCCCCTCCATCGGGGAAGATCCAACTGTGGTTCGCCAAGGACCTCTCGGGCAGCATCCACGTGCTTATCTTCCGCTCTAGTCCTACTCACCCGTTGTCCGCGTATCCAACACTCAACCGGCGTCAGTTTCCATGTTGCTCAAAAGCTCAATCGCCTCCAGCGTCGGTTTCCATCTTGCTCAAAAGATCGATCGCCGGCACCATCGCCAGCACCGGCAGTTCCAGAGCCCTTTCTACGTCGATCTCCGTTCGCAGCGTCGTATCCCGTAGCTCCAACAGGAACGCAATGCCCATCCCCAAAGACAATCCCGCGCCAAAACCGCCTAGCCCGAATAGCGGACGGTTTGGAAACGATGGCGCCCCTGGCAAGTTGGCCGCGTCCATGATCCGGAATTGCTCCGCCTCCTGATCGCGTTCCAGGTCGGTCGCCATGGTCGACTGCGTGCGCTTCCTTCCAAGGTCATTGTAAGCATCAAGCGCCGTTTGGTAATCGCGAGTCAGCGCCTTGTATTGCTGCTCGATCGACGGGCTCAATTGCACCCGCTCCTGGTATTTCTTGATCTCTTCTTGGATCCGAGCTTGCTGCGCCGTCTTCGCCGCGATGGTCTGGTCGAACGCCACGATCTGCTGCCGCAATGGCCTGAACTGAGCCGGCTCCGACCCCGGTTGATCGGTCAGTCCTTTGTCAGCATCGGACTCCACAATCTTCTTTTTCACCGCCGCAATTTCAGTTTTCACCTTGATAACGTCGGGATGGTCGTCCGTATACTTGGTCTGCAAGGTCGCCAGTTCGACTTGCAGCGCCGCCAGTTGTTCCTGGTAGGTGTCCGGGTTGCGGCCGGACTGCGAGGCGCGCCACGCCGCGATCTGCTGCGTCAGCATCGATTCGGTCATGCTCTTATCCTGCTCGGCGCGGGAAAGAGCCTGCGTCGCCGCATCCAATTCCGAATTTAAACCTGCCAGCAGGTTCAGATTCGTCTGCACCTCCTCCGGAAGAAATCCCAGGTAGCGGCCCTTGAATGCCGCCAGCTTGGCGTCTTGTTCGTCCAGCTTCGCCTTGGCTTCCACCATTTGCTCGGACAAAAATTGGGTTGTATCCACAGAGTGCTGTTCCCGCGACTTGAGGTTCTCCTCGATAAACATCGACGTGACCGTGGAGCAAACCAATTGCGCGGATTGCGGCGTCTCCAGGGTTACGGCCACAGAAAATCCAGAGAGCCTCTCCTCCTCACCGGGAGGACGCATCGGCGTCACCGTAATCGCCTTTTGCAGCCTCCCTACCAACGCAGCCGTCGACTCTTTGCCGGCATCCTCCGAAAACAGTCCCAGCTGTTTGATGATGGGCTCCAGCCGCGTCCGGCTGAGGATTTGTTGTTGCATCGTCGTTAGCCGCTCGCCCACCCCCGCGGTAACCACTGACCTTACGAAGTCGGTTGGCACGGTGGGCTGCTGCACCAGAACCACGGCTTGGGACGTGTAACGATTCGGCAGCAGGCGCGATACCCCGTACGCCGCCAGGCCGCCTACCACGGCGAGGACCAGCATTATTGGCCATCGCCTGCGAACCATCATGAGGTAATCTTCGGAAGTCCATTCACGCTGACTCATGCAAACCTCTTTCCCTTTAACCTGGAACGAATTCAAGCTCCAACGAAGTCCGGTCCCAACGAAGTCCAGCTTTTCGAACTAAAATGTAAATGGCCTTGGCCGCCAGCCCAACTCCAGATAAATCAGGTTTTCCGTTACGCTGGCCGGGCACGTCCCCGTGCTGCAAGACACCGTGCCGGTAGATTGCGACTGCACGTGGTATCCCACCGATGCGTTTATCGCTCTTCCAAAGGTGCGGTTGACGCTGGCGTCGGCGAACCAGTAGTTGTAGGTCTGATTCGCACCGCTCACGCCGGCTATCGTGCTCGCCGCCAATCCTTGATTCCTGGAATAGCCGAAGGTCAACGAGCCACTCACATTCCGCCTGATTTGCCGCGATGCGGTGCCCGTGAAATTATCGGTTAGCGCGCCTGACAGCACCCCCGACCCCCCGGTAACGAAATGGTTGTACGACACCGTCAGTGCCGTTCGCCGTAACCCATACGTTAGAGTTGTGCCTAGATCCCAATATATTTGCCGGGCGCTCGTCGCCGTGGTCGTGGTGCTTACCAAAGAACTTGTCGTGATCGGCAATTTCGAAAACGCCACCGCCGGGCCCCCGGAAATTTGAAACGCCAGCTTCCCTGTTACTCGCCTGCCGTAGGAAAACTGCAACGAATGGCTGTTGATCGATTGCGCTATGTGGCTGTAGCGAAACCCGTCAAACAGGTACAACACCCCAATGCTGTCTTTGCGATTGATGATGTGGTTGTACCCCGCCTGGAAAGTCTCTTGAGTGTTGTTCAGCAGGCTATCCTTGACGTAATCCAGCAGGCCATACGACCCCACAAATGTCAGCGACGTTCGCGGCGCCAGATAGGTGTCCACCTGGAGCAACGCGGTGTTGCTGAGTTGCTCACCCGATCCCGTCAAAATCGATTGATTAGTTGCGAATCCGGATTGCAGTCCCGTCGAGGCGATTGTGGAAAAGTTTCCGCCGCCAAATCCGCCGTAGCCAAAAGCTGAATTGGGAAGCTCCGCAAATTGATCGATGGCGGTAATCACCGACCTATGCAAAGTAAACCGCTCGGACAATCCCAATTGTTGCGCGGTCATACTGCCCACGCCGCTGGCATTCGAAATCGATTCGATGAGCAAATAGTTCAGCGTTAGGTCGGAGTTCCCGGAAATACGGTGCAGGTCCACACCCAGGGACGGCGACGTCCAATACACCCAGCCCGGGTTGGTGTTAGCCGTGGAAGTCACCGGATTGGAATCAAATGACGACGTCACATTCACGAAAGGCACCCAATAACTATGGCTTAGTTTTGGTGCACCCAGCGAAAACACCTGGGCGCCCACCAGAGACCGGTTATCGGGCACCATCTCCTGCGGGGTGACATCGGACTCATCAATAGTCTCGCCGGCTACACCGCCCACAGCCCGGCGCAATAGCGGATCGCGCGAAGCCGGGATCGGTTGCACCGGCTGGTTCTGCGGCTCCTGTGATGGCGGGGTTTGTGCCGGTGCTTGTGACGGCGTCTGTGACGGGCTTTGTTGATCTGCTTGGCCGGCTTGCGACGCAGGCTGCTGCTGGTTCTGAGCCCTGGCCACACCCGTTTCCAGCATCATCGAGGCTATCAAAACAGCGTAGCTTAGTTTGCGCATGGTCGCTTTAGGGTACGACGATGGTGTCCCCGGCCTGCAGCACGATGTTCGATTCCGGGCTCTTACCGTGCACCACGTCCTTATAATTAAACGGATACTTTTGCTGTTCGCCATTTACCTTACGCATCACGTAAATTTTCTTCGTATTCGCGAACATCGTGAAGCCGCCGGCGCTCGAGAGCGCCTCCAATACGGTCATCCCCGGCAGTAACGGGAAGGCCCCAGCCCGGTTGATTTCGCCGAGAATATAAATTCTCTGGCTGTTGATCTGCGTGACCACCACGGTTACTTGCGGGTCGGCTATATATTTCTTTAGCCCCGCGGTAATCTGCGTCGTCAGTTGCATCGGCGTCAGCCCCGCCGCCTGCACATCATTAAGCAGCGGCATGGAAATTTTTCCGTCCGGCCGCACCGGCACCGACCGGGTCAGCTCGGCTTCTTTCCACACACTGACATCCAGCACGTCCTGAGGACCGATCACGTAATTCGGATCGGCGGTAGCGGGTTTAGCCGCCGCACTTCCCGGGTTGCTCTGGGCCGCGCTTTGCCCGGCCCCCGAATTTGCAGGCGCATTCTGCCCCGCTTGCGCTGCTCCCACCGCCACGACTATGAAAATCGCCACCAGCACTTGCAGTTGTTTATACATTTCCCGCCTTATCTTTCTTCGCCTGTCGGGCTTTGCCTATCGCGGCCTGCCTATTCGGGCCTTCACGTATCCAGGTCCATCTGCTTTAATTTGCAGAGCAGGGACTTGTAGCTGATTTGCAATTCTTGCGCAGCCCGCTTGCGATTCCACCGGTTCTTGTTGAGCGCGCGCTCCAGTAACTCCCGTTCTACGCGGCGGCTCGCTTCACGCGCCGCGGCCTTGAAGGAAAGGCCGGCACTGCCGTTCCCTTCTTTGGTCTCTGCCCCTGTAGGCAAAAGACCCAGCGACGCTGGCACGTCGCCTGAAGCTACCATTTCCTTCACCGTATTCTCGAGCTGCCGGATGTTTCCCGGCCAGGAATATGCGGTCATTCGTGCCCGCGCTTCCTGGCTGAGTTTGGGAGCCGGCCTTTTAAAAAGCTCGCCATATTTGCTCAGGAAGAAATCGGTCAGTTCCGGAATATCTTCCTTTCGCTCTCTTAACGGTGGCACCCGCAGACATACGTCATTCAGGCGAAAATACAGCTTTTCTATGAACTTACCTTCCCGCAGATCATCATCCAGCCGCCGCCGCGAAATCGAAATCAAGCGCGCCTGCAGCCGGTTCTCTTCCGTCTCTCGACCTGCGTCGGGCAACAGATCCAGTAGCCGCTTCTGCCCCGCCAGATCGAGCTCGCAGATATTCTCGAGCAACACCGTTCTTCGAGCCAGACCGTGCGTCCCGTTCCCGTTCAGCGCCCGCGCCAGGTGCTCAGTGCTTCCGTGGGCCACCGTGTGGCAGTCCACCGCAATCAGCGGCTCATCTCGATAATCCGACAATTGGTGGAGATATAGGGCCAAAATGTGCTTCCCCGTGCCCGCCTCGCCATTTATCAATACGGGTATATCGGTTGGAGCGATGGACCGGGTAAGCCGGCGCAGCGACTGCATCGCCGGGCCTTGTCCCCACAGAGTCCTGCAAAAGAATGCAGGTTCGTCCGTTTTTCCATCGCATTGCAAAGAACCGGGCAAGTCCACGACTACCTTCCCTTCGCGACACTGATTTTGAGGGATCATGGTGCACGGCGGATACCAAGGAGCCCGAACACTCCTGAAATAACGTATCTAGCTGAAATTAAATAGCATGACAACAGGCAAGGCGTTCTTGCTACGCCCCGACTCCTGACGGCTGTGCGCTTCGGTTCCACTAGATGGCAAAATTTTACTACTACGCGCGTGCCCCACCCCCCGAAACCCGATTAAACTAGGTGCCTCGGTTCTTAAAGCGCTGATACGCTTGACGAGTCCTTGCACAATTTACAAGTTATTGATTACAGACCCCCTATCTGATAATAAGGTTGCCTGTCCCGGGGCCTCGCGGGCATATTCCCGAAGTTGATCAATTTTGGCCCCTGGTTTGCACCCTCAGGTTGGAGGAATTGGCATTGGTGGACACCGAAACCTCTCTTGAACCCCGCGTAGAAAAACGCGTCCGGGCTCTACTTGGAGCCCGCGTAGAGAATTGGTCCCCAGACTTGTCTGCGGCAACGGCGGTGCCGTGGTTGCAACTGGCGGTCCTCGCGCTTCTTATAGCCGGTCTTTATCATGCCATTTTGGTCGCCTTGGTCAGGCAATGGGCCACCGATCCTGATTTCTCTCATGGTTTTTTCATTCCTGTTTTTGCAGCATTGGTTATATGGCAAAGCCGCCGCCGGTTGGCCCGTTTCCGCCTGCAACCTTCCTGGTTCGGGCTTCCGATTGTTGCCGGCGCTTTATTTACCTTGATTGTCGGAGTGCTGGGCGCGGAATTGTTCCTGTCCCGTTCGTCGCTTATTCTCCTGCTCGCGGGACTCATTATATTTTTCGCGGGTTGGCGCTTCTTTCGGGCCGTCTTTTTTCCCTGGGCGATTCTGTTCCTGATGATTCCGATTCCCGCCGTCGTTTATAACCAGATCACTTTGCCATTGCAGTTTTTCGCCTCGAAATTTGCGACCTCGCTTTTAGTACTTGCGGGTGTGCCCGTACTGCGGGAAGGCAACGTCCTCCATTTGCCCGCCCTGAGTCTGGAGGTTGTGCAAGCCTGTAGCGGTATTCGCTCGTTAATTTCACTGGTAGCGTTGGCTATTTTTGTCGGCTATTTTTGGAAAGCTCCGGTGTGGGAGCGGCTGGCGCTGGCCTTTTCCGCGGTGCCCATTGCGGTGGTCGCCAACGGCCTCCGCATCATGGTCACCGGCTTACTCGTCCAATATTGGGACCCTGAAAAAGCCGAAGGATTCTTTCATGAGTTTTCGGGAGCGGTTATCTTTCTGCTTTCGGTCGCCATGCTCATTTCTCTGCATCAGTTGACCAGCCTGATTATTCGCTGGCGCGGGGCGGCGGCATGAATTCCGCGCGCGGATCCTGGGCTCGCGTTCTCTGCGTGGCGGCCTTGATCATCGCCACGTCGGTGTTTTTGAATCTCCGGAGCCGCGGAGAAACTCTGCCGAGTCCTCCGCCCCTAGCTTCATTTCCTTTGCAAATCGCCGGGTGGGCGGGCCAGGACGTTCCCCTCACTTCCGATGTTCTGGACGTTTTAGGAAAGGGAGACTTTCTGACGCGCACCTATCGCTCGCCTATGCAGCCTCCCATGGATCTTTACATTGCCTATTTCCCCAGCCAGCGAACCGGCAGCACCATCCATTCACCGCAGAATTGCCTGCCCGGTGCCGGATGGGCCCCTCTGGCGTCGAGCACGATGTACTTGCCGCGCGCTGATGGGACCGCCATGCCGGTCAATCGGTACATCGTCGCAAAAGGCGCCGATCGGCTCGTGGTATTTTACTGGTATCAGGCGCACGGCCGCGTGGTTGCCGGCGAGTACTCCGCCAAGTTTTATCTGGTGGCCGATTCCATCCGCATGAATCGCTCCGACGGATCTCTGGTGCGGGTGATCACTCCCATCGCTAACGGCGAGAGTCAGGAAACCGCCGAACGCCGGGCGGTAACCTTCACGCAGCATCTTGTACCGTTACTCGATACCTATATACCGCGGTGAGATCTCCCCTGAGATTTAACAATGGGGTTATGATTAGCTTTGCGCGGCAATGTCGGTACCCGGAACCTCGGCGGCATGTAGAATGGCCTTGCTCGGGCGCCCGAGGGGCGCGGCAATTTAAGCTTTCGGCTAAGTCCTGAGCGAACGCTTTTGCTCACTAACGGTGCGGGTTTTACTTCGTGCCCGCGCAATAACGGGTGCGAGTTCTACCTAGAGGCCGCGCTCATACGGGTGCGGGCTCTACTTCGAGGCTGCGGAATAACGGGTGCGGGCTCTACTTGGAGCCCGCGCAATAAAAGGATTGGGGCATGTATAAGAAGTTTTTTAATCTCAAGGAGAATCCGTTCAACGTCAACCCGGATCCGCGTTATCTGTTTCTCACGCGGAGCACCCAGGAAGCGCTCGCCTGCCTGACGTACGGTATCGAAACCCGCAAGGGATTCATCTTGCTGACCGGCGAAGTGGGTACCGGGAAAACGACGCTGCTGAATAAATTGCTGGGCTGGTTGCATCAGGAAAATGTCGCCACCGCCTTCGTGTTCAATCCGCGGCTTAGCGTTTCCCAATTCTTCGACTTCATGATGGCGGACTTCGGCATTCCTTGCGAATCGCGCATGAAAAGCCAGGTGCTCATCAAGCTGAACCAGTGGCTGCTCGACCGGTATCAGGCTGGCGAGCGCGCCGTGCTGATCGTGGACGAGGCCCAAAATCTATCGCCGCAAATGCTCGAAGAGATTCGCCTGCTCACCAATCTCGAAACCTCCACCGAGAAGCTGCTGCAAATCGTGCTGGCCGGCCAGCCCGAGCTCGAAGGCAAACTTAACCAGCCGCAGATGCGCCAGCTTCGCCAGCGCATTACCCTGCGCGCGAAGACTCTTCCGCTGACGCTCGAGGAAACCCGCGGATACATCAATGAACGGCTGCGCATCGCCGGCAGCGATGGAAGCGAAGTCTTCAGCGCCGGCGCTATCGAGGCGATTCACCAATACGCCCGCGGTATTCCCCGCGTCACCAATGTCCTCAGCGAGCATGCCCTGATCAGCGCCTTCGTCGATCAGCGGAAGCCCGTGCCTCGGGAAGTCGTCGACGAAGTGGCCCATGATTTCGAGCTGCTCGAAGTTGATCCCGCCTCCCAAGCCATGGCCGCGGCGGAGGTGCCGCTGAACGGCATTTCCGCGGCTGGCGCGCCGCTCAACGGCAATCACCCTCCGCTGGTAGAATCCTTGTTGCAGGCGCTGAATACGCTGGTCGAGCGTTTGAACAATTCCGAAATTACCGTCGAGCCCGAGCGCGCACGCCAAACCGAAACCCCAACTGAAAAAGAACCCTGATCTCTTCGCTTCCCTCCGCCGCCCGTCCTAACGGATACTGAAGCCACTCACGTTTTTTGAAACGGAGAAAAATGGCGATTCTGGTGACGGGTGGCGCCGGATATATCGGCGGCGTAACGGTGGAGCGGCTGCGCGCGAAAGGCGAAAGCGTGGTCGTGCTCGACGACCTCGCGCGGGGGCATCGTGCGGCGCTGGACGCCGAGATTCCCTTTTACCAGGGAAACATTGGCGATCGCGCGCTGGTGGCGCGAATCGCGCGCGAGCACCAGATCGAATCGTGCATCCATTTCGCCGCGCTGGCGTATGTCGGCGAATCGGTCACCGATCCTGCAAAATATTTCGAGAACAACGCGGCGAACGGCATCGCCTTTATCGGGGCGCTGGTGCAGGCCGGGGTTCTGCGGCTGGTTTTTTCCTCGACGTGCGCCACCTACGGGGAGCCGGAGGAGATGCCGATCGGCGAGCAGTGCCGGCAATGGCCGAAAAACCCGTACGGCTGGACGAAACTGCTGATCGAGAGGCTGCTCGATTCCTACGACACCGCCTACAATCTAAAATTTGTGGCGTTACGTTATTTCAACGCCGCCGGCGCGACCACGAAATGCGGCGAAGACCACGAGCCCGAGCCGCACTTGATTCCCAACCTGCTGGCGACGGCGCTGGGCGAACAGCCGAGCGTGCCGGTTTTCGGAAACAATTACCCGACTCCCGATGGCACGCCGATACGCGATTACATTCACGTGACCGACCTGGCGGAGGCGCATGTGCGCGCGCTCGAATATTTGCGGGGCGGCGGCGCATCGGATTTTCTGAACCTGGGCACGGGCAGCGGATTTTCCGTTTTGGAAGTGATCGAATGCGCGCGCGAAGTGACGGGCCGGGAAATCGCGACGCGGATGGAGCCGCCGCGGGCCGGCGATCCTGCGCGGCTGATTGCGGACGCGAGCAAGGCGCGGCGGGTGCTGGGGTGGGAGCCGGTGGCTTCGGATCTGCGCACGATCATTCGCACGGCGTGGGAATGGCGGCTGCAGCATCCGCGAGGGTACGCAAAGTAACGAACGCAGTGAGCGCGAGTGAACGCAGTGACCAAAGCAGTGACGAACGCAAGTGACGAACGCAAGTGACGAACGCAGTGACGAACGCAGTGACGAAC
>PLJR01000047.1:223-2639 GCA_003140295.1 Acidobacteriota bacterium | reverse complement strand
GTTGTTGCCTTGGTTGTTGCCTTAGCCGTGGCCTTAAGCTGTCATTCTGAGAGGCTGTGACTTTTTTGATTTTTTGCGAAAAGTGATGCTGAAAACAATTGCCTTACACGCGAAAGAATCGCCTTTTCGCAATTTAGTCACACCCTCTGAGCGCAGCGAAGAATCCCTCATTCTTTTCCCACTTTCCGTCCTCGCCGTATTCCTCCTGGCCCGTTGCCACGCCTTCGCCGTTGTCATAGTCGTCGTCGTTGCAATTGTCGTCGCCTTCGCCGTGCGCGTTGCATGTTGCCTTAGCTGTTGCCCTTGCTGTCGCCTTAGCCGTTGCCCTAGCCGTAGCCTTAAGCTGTCATCCTGAGCGCCGGGTGCGGGCTCTACTTGCAGCCCGCTTAAAACCGAAGAATCCCTCATTCTTTTCGCCTTTCTCCGTCCTTGCCGCATTCCTCGCTGCCCGTCGTCACAGTCGTTGCCGTTGCCTTTCCTGTTCCCCCGCCGCTCTCAAAAGTACCGGTGAAAATTCGACAAATACAAATTCACAACGCTGTAACTAAACAGCACAAACACAAAATTAACCACGCACAGCGCCGACGCCCGCGCGCCCCGCCACGCCGTCGTCCGCCCGAGCCACAAATAGGCCGCATACGCGGCCAATATCACCAGGGTGACAATCTCCTTCGGATCCCCATTCCAGTAATGCCCCCAGTTACGATTCATCCACAAAAATCCAAACGCAATCCCCACCACCAGGGAAATCAGGCCCACCACCACGCTGCTGCGGCTCATGCGCTCGAGCACCTCGAGCGCAGGAAACCGCCAGATCACGCTTCCCAGCCGCCGGTTGCGCAACAGCCGATTTTGAATCAGGTAGATCAGGCTCAATACAAAGGACAGCGCGAAGGCCGCGTAGCCGAGCACGTTCAGCGTGATGTGCAGCGCGAGCAGCGCGCCGCTCCCCGGAGGAGCGGTCGCCACCACCGAAGTTCCCAAGCTCGAAACCGCGAACACCCCCAGCACCACCGGCAAAACGAACGCGCCCACCGACCGCTGCCGGTGAAATAGCTCGAGGCCCAGGTACGTTACCGCCAGCAGCCACGCGAAAAGCGAGAGTGACCCATACAAATCGTCGTACGGCACGGTATGGGTCACACGCGACCTCTCCATCAGCGCGAGGTAATGCGCAACGATACCGCCCAGCAGCAGCGCCGTGGCCGCCAAGCCCACATCCCGCCGCGCCGAAGCGAGAAATCCCACATATCCGCCCAAACTCGCGGCATAGCACACAATCGTCAAAAGCACGAAGTAGTTCGTCATGGCGGAAGACAACCCAGCATTATATAGGCTTATAGCCTCATCCGCCCTCCCGGCTTTTATCCCAGTAGCGCAGGCATTCCCGCCTGCGCACCCATGCGCCCCTCACCACGCTCCCAACAGCGTATCTCCCGATTCACTGGCGCAGGCATTCCTGCCTGCGCGCCCATGCGCCCTCACCCCGTCTCCCATCAGCGTCGCCCGATTCAGTAGCGCAAGCATTCCTGCCTGCGCACCCACGCGCCCCTCACCACGCATTTTGCCGGAGCACCGAAAATATTGCGGCCGGGAAACAACAATCGGTACGGCTTGGCGAGGGGCCAGTTTCCGCGCAGTTCTTCCCCGCCCATCGTCATACCAGGCCTCCCGGTCGAAACATATCCGCTGAAAAGATTGGACACTCGAGCTGCTAGTGCGCACTCTGCAGTAAATTCGTTGTTAGGTTAGAGTGTGTCTATTAGGGAGACCCCGCCGCATGGACGCTAACGAACTCGCCGAAATGTTTCGCAAAGATGCGCGCTCCGGTTTCGAAAAATACCTGCCCCGCATCGTCCGCTGCTTGCAATTGCTCAGTGAAAAAGAAGTCTGGTGGCGCCCCAACACCGCCTCGAACGCCGCCGGTAATATCGTTCTCCACCTATGCGGCAACCTGCGCCAATGGATCATTTCCGGATTGGGCGGTGCGCCGGACGCGCGCGCTAGAGACACGGAGTTCAGCGAACGCGGCTCGATCCCGCGCCGTATGCTGATCAAGCAACTGAAGACCACGGTTCGAGAGGCCTGCGAAATAATAGACCGGCTCTCCACCGAGACGCTGCTGCAGGATTTCGGCATTCAAGGTTTCCACGTCTCAGGCCTGGTCGCGATCCNNCGGCCAAGATCTGCGTTTCACCCGCCTCCCTGGCGAAAAACCCGGAGCGCATCGCCAGAAAGCGGTGCACCCGTAGACTGTCACGCCTGCGTGTTCGTTTCGATTTCAGACCCGGTCTGCCAGACCTCGTCGCGAGCGTAAATGCATTCGAATGGTAACTCTATGTATATCATTGACATATGGGTAAATATATGCTACCATGCCCTGTGACCTTAGCGCCCCAGCCGAATCATCACCCCT
>PLJR01000047.1:0-213 GCA_003140295.1 Acidobacteriota bacterium | reverse complement strand
GGGGGTGTAGGCCACCGGATATTGTTACCCAAAGCCGGAATCGCCCCAGTTCGTCGAATCACCGAAGTCCGTCAAGCCGCCGATCCTCTCCCCCGGGCACTCCACGCGCCCGTGCGTATTTGTTACGCGTATTTGCTATCATGCTGCGGAAGACCGCGCAGCGCTCCGGCGACCGGAACGCAGCTCTGCACGGCCTGGCACGCGGGTGCGGTG
>PLJR01000154.1:7826-8077 GCA_003140295.1 Acidobacteriota bacterium | reverse complement strand
TACGATTCCTTCACCTACAATCTCGCCCAGTTTCTCGGCCAGCTTGGCGAACAGCTCGAAGTCCGCCGCAACGACCAGATCACCCTCGAGGAAATCTCCGGAAAGATCGCGGATAAAAATTCCGCCAAGGCCGTGCGCAATATCGTCATCTCTCCCGGGCCGGGTGTCCCTGAAAAAGCGGGCGTCTGCGTCGAGCTCATCCGCCGCTTTGCCGGCCAAGTCCCCATTCTCGGCGTATGCCTCGGCCACCA
>PLJR01000154.1:0-7782 GCA_003140295.1 Acidobacteriota bacterium | reverse complement strand
CATCATGGCTGTGCGCAATACCGAGTTGCGCCTCGAAGGCGTCCAATTTCACCCCGAATCGGTCCTCACCGAAGTAGGAATGCAGCTCCTCCGCAATTTCCTAACCCTCTAGCCGTGCCGTAATCCGCTCGACCAATTTTCTGCGTCAGAAGGCCGCCCTCGCTGCGTCTGCTCGTCGATCTCGTCGTTGTGCCACGCCCGCGCCCCAGGTCCGCTTCGCTGGTGATGTACACATAGTCTCTTGGCGCGATTTGCCGTTTTTCGACTTCAGCGCCCGGAGCGCCACCCGCGCCACAACTACAAACCGGTCATTCCGAGGAGCCCTCCGGGCGACGAGGAATTCCTCATTCTTTTGAGGCCGAATGACCATCCGCGAATCTTCCATCCGCCATGCGCGAGCCGGATACGGGCTCTGCTTGGAGCCCGCGCAATAAAACGACGCAAACCCTCATTCTTCGGCGGCGCATCGTAATGAACGGCCCAACCTGCCGCTTGCGCCCGCTCCCCTTTTTGCACTATGCTGAGCGCCGCTCCAATGGAAATCCTCTTCGACATCGGCGCCGTAATCGTTTTCCTGCTCCTGATCATCACCGTCCCGCGCGCTGTCTGGAACGAAAAGCCGCAAGGCCCCGGCTCGCGCGTCTTGTTCGGCTTCGTGATCCTGATGGTCATAATCTTCGCGACCGTCTCGCTGTCCACGGCCGCCGGCCTCATCGCTACTTCCTCGAGCCTCTCGCACGTCGTTCTGCTCGCCGTATGGGTCCTCGTTGCCATCCTTGCGCGCGTTGCCTGGTCTCCGAAACCCATCCGCTAGGTCTCACATTTTTCAAAGAGAGTGAGGATCACGAATGCAAGCGGCCATGGAGCCATTTCTCAATTCCAGCGACGTAATTGACTGGCGTCATCCTGCGGTGCGGGCGAGAGCGGAGGAGCTTGCACAAGCCGCTTCCGGCGTGCGAGACATCGCGCGCCGCTGCTTTGAGTGGGTACGCGACACCATCCAGCATAGCTACGACTACAAAAGGAATCCTGTCACTTGCTCAGCCTCAGAGGTATTGCTCGCGGGCACCGGCTACTGCTACGCGAAAAGTCATCTTCTGGCAGCCCTATTGCGCGCCAGTGGAATCCCTGCGGGATTTTGCTACCAGCGCCTGAGTCTCGACGAAACCGGACCACCCTTTTCGCTCCACGGCCTTAACGCCGTTTACCTGCCGGAGTTCGGCTGGTACCGGATGGATTCCAGAGGCAACAAGAGCGGAGTCGACGCGCAATTCTGCCCGCCGGTAGAGAGGCTGGCGTTTAAGTTGAGTTATCCCGGGGAACGGGATTTTCCTGAAATTCTGGCCGAACCCTTGCCGGTCGTAGTCGGCGCACTCCGCACGCACCAAACCTGGGACGCACTCTACAAGAACCTTCCCGATTGGCAGTCCGCCTCGCTGCCTCGTTGAACGAACCGGCTAACGACTGCAAAATGTAATCAGCGCGTCCAGTTTTCGCGCCGCCGCCCCGGAATCAATGGCCTCCGCCGCCAGTCGCGCGCCTTCGCGGAAATCCGCCGCCAGGCCTGCCGCGGCCGTTCTGCAACCGCCATGTGGAGCGGAATTGTAGAAGGTTTCTCCTTTTACTGCTTGTCCCACACTGTCGTCGAGCTTGTCGGCTGGCCTTGCTGGTCAGTCCCTTTTGCCGTGATGGTCAGGACCTTCCCGTCTTTCGAGACCACCATCCTCCTCGTATAAACCACTTTGCCTGCTCTCTTCCCGATCGCTGTGCTGGTGTTCGCGTCGACGCGCTTGACGGCAATGGTGTCGGCTCCATTCGGGAATCCCGGCCCGGAAATTGGGGACTCCTTGCCGTCAAAGTTGGTGGTATAGCTGGTAGCAATGCGGCTCCCGTCAGCGTTGACTCCGTCCGCGCTGATCTTCACGCCTGCGCCTTGCGCTTGAATGGTCAGCGTATCGCTCTTTGGTGCCGTCGATGCCGGGCTGAATTTGGACTTTGCGAAGTTAATTTTCCATGTGCCGACTAAGGGATCGCTTTGTGCCAGCAGCGGTCCGGCGGATACTAGAAACAGAGTAAGACCCGTAGCAAATACCAAAAGTCGCTTCATGGGTATCTCTCCTTAATTTTTCAGCGTAGGTACTTCCTAGTGCGATGCGACGGTTCGGGGACCCGAGGCCGTGAGGAACGCGGGCATTGTAAGGCTGCCTAACCAGATGCGTCAACCGACTTGACGCTCTGGTGTTCCGTTATCATTTCCGCTATCCCAACAAGTTAAGAATTAGAAAAACGAGCGAGTGCTTCGAGCTTTTCCAGGGCCGCGCGAGAATCGATCGCCTCGCCTGCTAGCCGCGCCCCTTCGCGGAAATCGGCCGCGAGCCCCACGGCCACCAGTGCTGCCGCTGCATTGATGCACACAAAATCGCGCCGCGGTCCTGGCTCGCCTTCGAGCACGCGCCGGATCAGCGCCGCATTCGCGGCCGCGTCCCCGCCGGCCAGCGGCTCCCGCGCGGCCCGCGCCACGCCGAAATCCTCCGGCGCAACACGGTAGCGCTGCACCGAGTGCGGCCGCACGTCGGCCACCTCCGTTTCATCGCTCAGCGAAATCTCGTCGATACCGTCGACGCCGTGCACCACGAACGCGCGCAGCACGTCGAGTTCGGCGAGCGCGTGCCCCAGCTTATCTACCAGCGCCAGCGACGGCACCCCGATCACCTGCGCGCGCGCTCCCGCGGGATTGGTCAGCGGCCCCAGCAAATTAAACACGGTCGGCCCGCCCACCTCGCGGCGTGCCGCCACAGCATGCCGCATGGCCGTGTGCATCACGGGAGCAAACAAAAATACAATTCCGATCGTCTCGATCGCCTCTGCCGCCCGCGCGGCAGGCATATCCAGCTTCACACCCAGCGCTTCCAGCACGTCTGCCGACCCCGTGCGCGAGCTATACGACCGGTTGCCATGCTTGGCCACGCGCGCACCGGCCCCCGCGGCCACAAATGCCGCCGCCGTCGAAACATTGAACGTCCGGCCGCCGTCGCCGCCCGTGCCGCACGTATCCACCAGCGGGCTATCAGCGCGCCATCCAGGCACAAGGGGAATGCTTCTATTCTCTGAAAGCGATTGCGGCAAACTATCCGTAGTTTGCCACCTCAAGTCTGCGGCAGTCCGCCCGAGGGTTTCTTTTCTCTGTCCCGGTCCAGATTGTTCACGGCTCGTGGGTATTGGGGCTTCCGGAAATATCTGCACTGCGTGCCGCCGCATCGCCCGCGCAAACCCCACCAGCTCGTCGACCGTTTCACCCTTGTCGCGCAGGGAAGTGAGCAGCCGCACGATCTCTGCGTGCGCCAGCCGCCCCGCCAGCAGCTCCTCCATTGCGGCTTCCGCTTCCTCACGAGTAAGTCCGCGTCCCGCTTCCAATTTTCGTAAGGAGTCGGCAATCATCTGCATTCGAACGCCCCGCCGCGCCTATTCCCGCGATTCGAATAAGTCCCGGGCCGCGCATTCGAATACCTTTTAAGTAAATAGGTGTTGCGATGGGGTACACAATATGTTATCATGCCATCCAAAGTAGCAGACTTCGTCTCGATTCCATGCCTCGATCCGCTATCCGCGCCGTAACTCCGCCCACAATCGCGCACATGTCAGCACCACATTCGTGTCCAACCGCGCGCCAGCGAGCAAATCACCGACTTGGCAACCCCAATATACTCAACATTATCCGAACGCCTCAAATCGCAAACCACGCAAAATCACACACATACAAACGCCTAGGGGGTATACCCATCGAGACTGCTAAAACCATTCGAACGCCTTTAGTAGCGCGAGCATTCCTGCCTGTGCGCTTTTTGCGCCAGAGTTTCCGAACGCCGCATATCGCGAACATCTGCCAACTCAAAACCACCAATCCGAAAAACAAAAACGCAAACCCGCGCGGCCTTGCTCGCATCGCGCCGTTCAGAGTACACTGGCCAACTTTGGACGAACGCAAATTCTATCACCGAGTCTCGCCGTCACAACTTTGCTCGCGCGCTCGGCACATTTCGCACGGGTGCGGGCTCTACTTGGAGCCCGCGTCATAAAAGGACGGGCGCATGAAAATTCATGAGTATCAGGCCAAGGAAATCTTTCGGCGCTTCGGCGTGCCCACGCCGCGCGGCCAGATGGTCACCTCGCCGGAACAGGCCTTGGAAGTGGCGAAAAGCCTGGGCACCCGCGTCGTCGTGGTCAAGGCGCAGATTCATGCCGGCGGCCGCGGCAAGGCGGGAGGCGTGAAGCTGGCGCGTTCGCCGGAACAAGCGAAAGAACTCGCCGCGAAAATCCTGGGCATGAACCTGGTCACCCCGCAGACCGGGCCCGGCGGCCGCATCGTGCGCCGCGTGCTGGTCGAAGAAGGGCTCGACATCAAGCGCGAACTCTACCTCAGCATGCTCGTCGATCGCGCGCTCGAAGCTCCGATCATCATGGCCAGCACTGCGGGCGGCGTCGAAATCGAAGAAGTCGCCGCGAAAGATCCGCGAGCCATTCTGCGCGAAACCGTGCGCCCCGCGACCGGGCTTCAACCCTATCAGGTCCGCAAGCTCGTTTTCGGCCTGGGCCTGGGTGCGGACGCTGTGCCGGTGGCCACGACGTTTTTGCAAACGCTCTATCGAGCATTCAATGAAACCGACGCGTCGCTCGCCGAAATCAATCCGCTGATCGTCACCGGCGACGGCAAGCTGGTCGCGCTCGACGCGAAAATGACCTTCGACGATAACGCCCTGTACCGCCACAAGGAGCTCGCCGACCTGCGCGACCTCGACGAGGAAGATCCGCTCGAAGTCGAAGCCTCGCGCTTCAAGCTCAATTACATCAAGCTCGACGGCTCGATCGGCTGCATGGTCAATGGCGCCGGCCTGGCGATGGCCACTATGGATATCGTCAAGCTGGCCGGCGGCGCGGCCGCGAATTTCCTCGACGTGGGCGGCGGCGCCTCCGCCGAGCAGGTCAAAAATGCGTTTCGCATCCTGATGAGCGACCCGGAAGTGCGCGGCGTCTTCATCAATATTTTCGGCGGTATTTTGCGCTGTGACGTGCTCGCCGGCGGAGTGGTTGCGGCGGCCCGCGAACTGCAGCTTAAGCTGCCCGTGGTAATTCGCATGGAGGGCACCAACGTCGAAAAGGGGCAGGAGATACTCCGCGATTCGGGACTGAATTTCACTATCGCGGATGGAATGAAGGATGGCGCCGAGAAAGCCGTGCGCCTCGCGGGAGGTGCGCGATGAGCGTTCTGCTCGACGGAAACACGCGGGTGGTGGTGCAGGGGTTGACGGGACGCGAGGGCAGCTTTCACGCGCAACAGATGGTTGCGTACGGCACGCGCGTGGTGGCCGGCGTGACACCCGGTAAGGGCGGCAGCAAACATAATGACATTCCGGTATTTGACACCGTGGCCGACGCGGTGCGTGAAACCGGCGCAAATGCCTCGCTGATTTTCGTGCCGCCGCCTTACGCCGCCGATGCCGTGCTTGAATCGATCGACGCGGAGTTGCCGCTGGCCGTGTGCATCACCGAAGGAATACCCACGCTCGATATGGTGCGCGTCGCCGCGGCTCTGCAGGGCAGCAAAACACGCCTGATCGGGCCCAATTGTCCCGGCATCATTTCTCCCGGCCAGTGCAAGATGGGCATCATGCCAGGCCAAATTCATAAGCCCGGCCACGTGGGCGTGGTCAGCCGCAGCGGGACGCTCACTTACGAGGCGGTGGGCCAGCTCACCAAGCTAGATATCGGCCAATCCACGTGCATCGGTATTGGCGGCGATCCCATCATCGGGACCTCATTCCTTGACGCCATTCGCATGTTCAACGACGATCCCGAAACGTTTGCCATTGTGATGATTGGCGAAATCGGCGGCAACGCTGAGGAGCAGGCGGCGTCGTTTATTCGTGAAAAGGTGCGCAAGCCCGTGGTCGGCTTTATCGCCGGCCAGACNNCGCCGCATGGGCCATGCGGGAGCCATCATCAGCGGCGGTTCGGGCACCGCGAAGGAAAAATACGCGGCCATGGACGCCGCTGGCATCACCTGCGTGCAAAGCCCCGCCGATATTGGCCAAACGCTGGCCGCCGCCATGTCCAAATCCACCTCAAAATGAAAATGATAATCAACCCGGTCCGGAACGGAATGATCACAGGAGACTTGCTTGGCTANNGTCGGCCGCGGCCTCGCGGGCGAAATATTGTCCCGCATCCACAAGGCCGGATTCGATATCGCGGCCATCAAATCTTTGCGCCTCACGCCGAGCGAAGCCGGTGGGTTCTACGCCGTGCATAAAGAGCGCAGCTTTTTCGGCGAGCTTACCGAGTTCATGAGCTCGGGAAAAATTATCGTGCTGGTCCTCGAAGCCGAAGACGGCATCTTGCGGTGGCGCGATACGATGGGCGCTACCGATCCCGCCAAAGCCGTCCCCGGTTCGATTCGGGGCGACCTGGGAACCAGCATCGGCAGCAATTGCACGCACGGTTCTGACGCGCCGCATACCGCCGCTTTCGAGATCGGTTACTTCTTCGCCGGTTACGAATTGCTCTGAAGCGCGCCCGCGGCGTAGCTCGTGTCATTGTGCGTGTCGCCGAGCGCCTGAAGCCGACAAGCTGGAGGCCGGCGGCGCGATTGGCCGTCCGCCGCAGGCAGCGCGGGTATAATGTGGAGATGGACCCGGCGCGCGATCTCGGCAGGTGGCTGATCGTCGGCGGAATAATTTTGGCCGCGGTGGGAGCGCTGCTGCTGTTTGGCTCGCGCTGGCCTTTGCGTCTGGGGCGCTTGCCGGGCGATATCGCGATTCAGGGAAGGCGCGGATCATTTTATTTTCCGGTGGTGACGTGCCTGCTCATCAGCGTGGTGCTCACGGTGGTCATGTGGCTGGTGGCGCTGTTTCGTAGATAAGATGTCGTAAATGATATTTCGCAAAAATTCCGCAAATGAAGTTTCGCCAATGATCGCGCCGCAAATCAGGCTTGGTAAAGTGACGGCGCGCAAATGAGCCAATTTCCGCTACCCCTGACTCCAGCGCTGATGCCGCGGCGCGTGATCTGGTCGGTGAGCGACCTCACCGCGCGCATTCGCGATTTGATGGGGCGCGAATTCACCGACATTTTCGTGGAAGGCGAAGTCTCGAACGCGCATCCCGCGCAGTCGGGCCATCTGTATTTCACGCTAAAAGACGCGCGCGCCCAGGTGCGCTGCGTGTGTTTTCGCAGCCAGTTGGCGCGGCTGAAATTTCGTCCTGAGGATGGGCTGCATGTGACGGTGCGCGGCTCGCTCAGCGTTTACGAAATGCGCGGCGAGTATCAGATTTACGTCGAGCATGTGGAGCCGGTAGGGCTGGGCGCGCTGCAGCTCGCCTTCGACCAACTGAAAAAACGCCTCGAAGCGGAAGGTCTTTTCCTACCCGAACGCAAAAAGCCGCTGCCCATGCTGCCGCGGTGCGTGGGGCTGATCACGTCACCGAAGGGTGCGGCGGCGCGCGATGTCGTCTTGATTTTGCGGCGGCGCTTTCCGAACCTGCATCTGATGCTGTTTCCGGTCCACGTGCAGGGTGAGGGAGCGGCGGCTGAAATTGTCGCGGCCATTAAATATTTCAACCGCAAACAGATTGTGGACGTGGTGATCTTGGCGCGTGGCGGCGGCTCACTCGAAGACCTGTGGGCGTTTAACGAGGAGATCGTGGCGCGGGCGATTTCCGCGTGCACGATTCCGATTATTTCCGGCGTGGGGCACGAGACCGATTTCACGATTGCGGATTTTGTGGC
>PLJR01000126.1 GCA_003140295.1 Acidobacteriota bacterium | reverse complement strand
AGCAGCGTCCCTTGCCGGGGCCTGCTGGTTCTTGCAGCAGCGTCCCTTGCCGGGGCCTGCTGGTTCTTGCAGCAGCGTCCCTTGCCGGGGTGTGCGGATTATTGCAGCGTCGGTCAGCGTCGGCTGTGGTCCCAATTGCTGCGGCGCCCATCGACGGGCCCGCTTAGAGAGACGAATCATGCGAATCCATAGTGACTACCTGACTGTCCAAACCAAGCAGAAGCGCGAATTCATCAACATCACCGCGAACGTCAGAGATGCGGCGGAAAAAAGCGGCATACGCGATGGCCTGATTCTGATCTCATCGCTGCACGGCAACTCCGCCGTTTTCATCAATGATGAAGAAGCGGGATTGCTGCAGGACATCGACGAGTGGGCCAACAAGATTGCACCATTCAGCGATCAGTATCATCACAGCCCCCGCAGCGAGAGTAATGCCGGCGCGCACCTGCAAAGCCTGCTGCTCAACCACCAGACTTTCGTCTCCGTCGCCGATGGCAAAATCGAGTTGGGCCCCTGGCAGCACGTCATGTACGCCGAACTCGACGGTATGCGCCCCAAACGAGTCTTGATCAAGGTCATGGGCGAATAACGGCCCCGCGCGGCATTCGACTCAAATCGCGCTCGGTAACCGTCTTTCTTTTCATGCAATTACAAACGCCTCAAATCGTATCACCCTTGCTTTGTGATACTTACAAATGCCCGGGGGGGTATAGGCGTTTTCAATCCAAAAATCGGTTGGCCGGCTCGACGCACGGCCCACCATTGCCGCCGCCCCACCAGCAACCCGAAACCGGAAGCACTAGGCTCTACTTGGAGCCGGGTTACAAATCCCGTTTCAAATCCAGTCTCACATCAGCGTCCGGGCTCTACTTGCAGCCCGCTTAATGACGTCCGCACATCGCCATGATTGAAGTAACCAATCTCGGCAAGCAATTTCGCGACAAGCAGCGCGGCATTTTTCGCGCGGTCGAGGGCCTTAGCTTCCGGTGCCAGCCGGGCCGCATCTATGGACTGCTGGGCGCCAACGGCGCCGGCAAAACAACTACCTTGCGCATGCTCGCCACCATCCTGGCGCCCACCACAGGCTCCGCCACCGTCGCCGGATACGATATTGTGCGCGAACCGCAAAAAGTTCGTGCCAGCGTCGGCTTTCTCTCCACCGCTACCGCGCTTTATGGACGCTTGACGGCCCAGGAAATGGTCGAATATTTTGGCCGCCTTCATGGCCTCGCAGAGCCACGATTGCGCTGCAATTTAGACGCTTTGTTCCAGCGCTTGGGTATGAACGACTTCCGCGATCGCCGCTGCGATAAACTTTCCACGGGCATGAAACAAAAGGTCTCCATCGCGCGCACCCTGGTTCACGATCCCTCGGTGATGATCTTCGACGAGCCCACCGCAGGACTTGATGTCCTCGCCGCTCGCACCATCGTCGGCTTCATCCGCGAATGCCGCGAGGCCGGCAAAACCGTCCTGTTCTCCACCCACCTCATGAACGAAGCGGAAAAGCTTTGCGATATCATCGGCATCATTCATAACGGCCGCTTGATGGCCGAAGGCTCTCTCGGCGACCTTCGCGAGCGTTACCTGCAAAACGATCTCGAGGACATTTTTGTGCGGGTAGTTCAGGCATGAGCTGGCGAAACGTCGGCGTGGTCTATCGCAAGGAGCTCACCGACTCCTTGCGCGATCGCCGTACCGTCCTTTCGATGATCGCCGTTCCCATTCTCCTTATGCCCATGCTCACCATCGGCCTGGGCGTCGTCTCGGTGCTCCTTTTCGGCCGCGCCATGCTCGAGATCCCCACCGTGATGGTTCTCGGAGGCCAGGATTCGCCCGCCGTATTGGCGGCCCTCTTCGCGCTCCCGGAAATCAGGATCGTGCCCGCCCGCCCCGACTACGCTCGGGAAATTTCCGAAAAGCAGATTCGTGCCGCGGTGGAAATCCCCCGGGACTTCGATGCCGCCGTGGCCCGGGGCGACGCGGTCACCGTGCGTATCGACATGTATCAGGGCGAGCTTAAATCCGGTTTCGGCGCCGACCGCGTGCAGAAGTTCTTTACCGACTACCGTGAAGCAGTCGTGCGCCAGAGGCTGCAGTCGCGCCAACTCCCCGCACGCTTGGCTGCGCCTTTCGTCATCGAACAGAAAAATGTGGTCGCGCCGGAAAAAGTCGGCGGTGAATTGATTGGCGGCCTGGTTCCCTATTTCGTCATCCTCTTGTGTCTCACCGGCGCGATGTACCCGGCCATCGACCTCACCGCCGGTGAGAAAGAGCGCGGCACGATCGAAACTATTCTGTGCAGCCCGGTGTCCCGCGTGCACCTGGTGCTGGGCAAGTTTCTGATGGTGCTTACCGCGTCGCTTTTTACCGCCCTGCTGGCAATTTTATCCATGGGCATGACCTTCGTTGCCGGCAAGAAAATACTGGAACGCCTGTCTCCCCTCAACGCTACGGGACTCGCGCTGTCGATCAGCTTGAAAGCGGTCATTTGGGTGTTTGTCATGATCGTGCCGCTGGCGGTGCTGTTTTCCGCGGCCCTGCTGGCCATTGCGCTGTTCGCCAAAAGCTACAAGGAGGCCCAAAGTTATCTATCGCCGCTGACTGTTTTCGTCATTCTTCCCGCCATCGTCTCCATCCTCCCGGGCGTCGATCTGAACGCCGGGCTCTCCCTCATTCCGGTACTGAACACCAGCCTGGTCAGCAAAGAAATCGTTGCCGGCTCCTATCCCTGGAACTACATGGCGCTCATTTTCGCTTCTTCTTGCCTATACGCCGCGGGCGCGCTGGCGGTGGCCATCCATCTTTTTCAGCGCGAGGACGTTTTGTTCCGCACCTGAAACGCCGTCAAATGCCCATCAAATGGCGTCACATGCCGATCAAACGCCGAGAAACACGTGCTCGAGCCGCGCTACGGCCTGTGGCCCCGCCCGCCGTGCTAAAATCTGCCATGCATGGCGTCCGAACCGCTGATTTCGGTCTGCGAACTCAGTAAGCAATTTCGCACCTATCGCCGCCGCGAAGGACTGTGGGGCGGCATTCAGAATCTGTTTCACCGCGAGCATCAGTACGTTACCGCGGTGGACCGCGTGTCGTTCTCGATCCAGCGCGGAGAAATGGTCGGCTACATCGGCCCCAACGGCGCCGGCAAGTCCACGACGATCAAAATGCTCACCGGCATTCTGGTGCCGAGTTCCGGCGAAATCGTGGTCAATAATTTCGTTCCCTGGCGTCAGCGCACCGCTTACGTAAAAACCATCGGCGTCGTGTTCGGCCAGCGCACCCAGCTCTGGTGGGACATCGCGGTGATCGAATCATTCAAGCTGCTGCGCCGCATCTACGACGTTTCGCAGCGCGATTTTGACGAGCGCATGGAAACCTTCAACCAGATTCTGGGCATCCGCGACTACCTGCACACCCCGGTGCGCAAACTTTCACTGGGCGAGCGTATGCGCTGCGACCTCGCTGCCGCGCTGCTGCACAACCCGCCGCTGTTGTTCCTCGATGAGCCCACCATTGGGCTCGATGTGGTGGCCAAAGACCACATTCGCCACTTTCTGCGCGCCATCAACCGGCAATTCCAAACCACCGTGCTGCTCACCACCCACGACCTCGACGATATTGAGGAGCTCTGCCGCCGCCTCCTGATCATCGATCGCGGGCGCGTACTCTACGACGGCCCGCTGGCTCTCCTCAAACAGAAGTTGCTGCGTATCAAGCAAATTAAATTTGCCGTCCGCGACAGCGAACAGGCTGTGCGCCTGGCCTCGCTTTCGCGCGAAGGCCTGGAGCTCGACCGGGTGGATGAACTGACCTTCCGCATTCGCTTCGACCGCGTAAAGTTTTCCACCGCGGACTTGATCCGCCAAATCCTGGCCTCCGCCGAGGTGCGCGACCTGCTGATCGAGGACGAGCCCATCGAGGAAATCATCAAGCGCATTTACGCCGGAGGAGCGCTCCTGGAAGTCTCGGCATGAAAGCTCGGCATGAAGGTCTCGGCGTTAGGTTTCGACATGAAGGTGCGGGCATGAAAGTCTCGGCGTGAAAATCCTGGCGCTCAGCGACACTCTCGCGCCGTACCGGGAGTTCTCGCGCATCGGCTTTATCAACATCCTGGCCTTCCGGTTGCGCTACTACACCGGCATCATCACCTACCTCATCAACGTCACCGTGTATTACTTCATCTGGACCGCCGTGTACGGCCCGGCGCTCAAAACCTCGGGCGGTACCATCGCGGGATATGACCTCGGGCAAATGCTCACCTATGTCTCGGTGGGCTGGATCATCCGGTCCTTTTATTGGAATACCATCGACCAGGAAATGGCCTACGAAGTTCTTGAAGGCAAAATTGCCATGGAACTGATCAAGCCCGTTTCCGTGCAGGGGATGTGGCTGGCGCGTGCGGTGGGCGAATCTGCATTCCGCTTGATCCTTCTGACCGCGCCTGCGGCGGCGATCATCGCGCTGATATTTCCGGTGCACGCGCCCGCTTCGGCGGCTCACTTCGTGCTTTTTCTCGCGGCCACCGCCGGCAGTTTCCTGTTGATGGGCGCCATCAGCTTCCTGATCGGCACCTGCGCCGTGCCGTTGCAATCGATCCTGTCGCTGATTCGCGCGAAATACTGGCTCATCGAGCTGCTTTCCGGTTTACTGATCCCCATCGCCTTTTTCCCGGCCCCGCTGCGCGCCGTTTCGCGGTGGCTGCCGTTTGAACATATCGCCTACACGCCCCTGCAAATCTATCTGGGCAAGCTCACTCCTTCGGAATCTTTGCTGGGCGTGGCGATCTCCTGGGCCTGGGTAGCGGTTCTGCTGTGGGCGGGCCATCTTTGGTGGAAACGCGCCCTAACGAAAATTACGATCCATGGGGGTTAACTTTGGGTGAGGCTAACTTTGGCGGAGGTTAATGTGTGGCGCAGAGTCGAGCGCGGTCTCGAGCGTCACGCCGCGCTTTTCGCCGAATACTTCACCCAGTATCTGAAGGTGCGCGTCAGCTACCGCGGAGATTTTGCGATTGGCGTGGCCACCAGCATGGCCGCCACGATTTTCGCGCTGGGATTCGTGCTGGTTCTTTTTTCCAAGGTTCCCCGCCTCGCCGATTGGAGCTTCAACGAAGTCCTTTTTCTTTACGGTTTTTCGCTGATCCCCTTCGGCCTGTACAACATTCTCAGCGTGAACCTCTACGAATTCGGCAACGAATACATCATGGAGGGCAAATTCGATCGCGTTCTGATTCGTCCCGTCGCGTCTCTTTTTCAGGTGCTTTTTGAAAATTTTCGCATCGAGTCGTTCCAGGAGATTCTCGTCGGACTAGTGGTGGTGGGATGGGCTTCGGTGCGCATGCACCATCCCTGGAGTTTCGTGGACGTTTTGCTGCTGCTTTTCTTCGCCATTTGCGGAGCTTCCATTTATATATCGGTGTTCCTGATGCTGAGCTGCGCCTCGTTCTGGTTNNAATCTGCTGGCCTTCGGCCGCTACCCGCTCACCATTTACAGCGGGAGCATCCAGTTTTTTCTGAGCTGGATTGTGCCCTTTGGATTTGCGACGTTCTATCCCAGTGTGCGGTTGTTGCACCGCTCTGGATTTCGCCTGTATGCCGCTCTGGTACCTTTCGTGGCCGCAGCCTTCTTCGCGCTGGCCGTGGCGTTATGGAATCTGGGAGTGCGCCACTACTCGTCCACGGGCTCGTGATTCTTGGCGGGCGCCGCCATCGCGACCGGCATCGCCATCGGACCCGCTGGCAATGTCCCGCGATCGCTGTGGCGCTCGCCGGCTCGCGCCGGTGCCGGCCGTGCCGTGGGCAAGCAGCCGCGGTTTTTTGCCAGCTCCTCACGCGGGCCGCAACTTTGGCTCAAACGGCGTACGATTTCCCGCAGCCGCACTGCCAGATCGGCAATGGTTTCGACGCGCGCGACGGCCGCCGCCGGCAGCCGGTCACGCCTCGCAAGCAGCAGCTCGGCATTCCCGAGAATGCCCGTGAGCGGATTATTCACCTCGTGCCGCAGCATTTCTCCAAATTCCTCGCTGGGCATGCCCCCGTGGAATACGGCCAACCCAGGCTCGCGCTGCGCCTGTCTCGCGCGCCTTTCGATCAAGCCGACCGCTGTGCCCACAAAGTCTCCGCTGCGCGCCACAAAATCAACGACTCCCGAAGAGATCAGGAACGCCAGTTCGGCGCGTTGCTGCGGGGCCGCCACCACCACCACCGCTGCACCCTCGGTCAGCATGGCCACGGTGGATTCGAGCGAAGCTTCGCTGCTACGCGGTTCGGCCGCCGAAACGTCGAGCAGAATGACCGCCGGCGCAAACCGGTGAAATCCGAGGCGGGCCTCCGCGGGCGAGATGGCCAGTAGCAGGTGATACGGCTGGCCGGTTTGTTCCATTTCGTCGAAGTAACGCCGGGTCAGTTTGGAATCGGCGCATACCACCAGGATGCTTTGCTGATAATCCATAAAAAGATCCTTTTCGTTCACCAAATGGCTGTCGTGAATTTCCGCCACTCTCTGCTCCCGCTCGGCGTCCATCATTCCGTTCGGCCTGGCGTTCGCGTTATTCGCGTGCGCCACCGCGCAACGCCAGGCTCGTTCTGGTCCGTGCCCATTGCGGCATGCTCCTGCCGGCGCGCCTCCGCCAGCGTTTGCTCCACCACTTGCTTGAGTTCCTCCACCAGGAAAGGCTTGGCTAGATGCGCGCTGCCGCTCTGCTTTAAGAATTCGGAGGTATGCAACGCCACCGTATCGCCGGTCACGAACAGCAACCGATTGGTTAAGGGACTCTCCTGCCGCACCAGTTCGCCATAGAAACCGCGCCCGTCCAAATGCGGCATTCGCAAATCGCAAATCACCAGGTCGTAGGCTTGCGTGCGCGTAAGCTCCAGGCCTTCGCGGCTATCGAGCACCGTATCGACGATGTAGCCTTCTTGGCTCAGCACATCGGCGATTAAGCCCGCCACGGTGGGTTCGTCCTCGACCACCAGAATTCTTTGTCGAATGGGGAAGGGCGTTTCGGCCCGTTCACGCCCCGGCGCGGCGGCCACGGCTTCGCTGCCACGTCCTTCGCTGCAGCACTCTTCACTGGCGGGCCCGTCGCCGTTCGAGTCGCCGGCAGACTCAAAATAATGCGCCGCCGTGAAACCGGGGGCGCGGCAATAATGGGATTCGGTCGCGCGCGCGGCGCGCGTTCTGCTCCTGGTGTCGCGTCCGTTTACGATGGTAATGGCGTTATCGGCGAGGTCGGCGAACGGAAGCTCGATTCGGAAGGCCGCCCCGCGGCCCAGCACATTTTCCACCGATATTTGTCCGCCATGCTCCTGCACGATCCCGGAGGCAATCGAGAGCCCCAGGCCGGTGCCCATTCCAGCGGGTTTCGTGGTGAAGAAGGGATCGAAGATCCGTAAGGCCACATCCGCGGCGATGCCCGGACCGTCGTCGATGACCTCGATCATCACGCGCTCGCGGGAAATCCGGCGCGTGCGCACCCAGATGCATCCGTAGCGCTTCCTGGGCTTTCTGAGCCGGGAGTGCAGACCGATGGCCTGCTCGGCATTGACAATCAGATTGAGCAGCACCTGCTGAAGCTGCGAGGCATCCGCCAGCGTCGCGGGCAGGCGCGCCTCCAGGCTCAGGTCCACGAGAATGTTTTGTTCCGCGAGTTCATGGCGGCGCAGAGCCAGCGTACGCTCCACCACGTCATTTACGCTCACGCGCACGCGCTCCAACTTCTCCCGGGCAAAAGACAGAAGGTTTCTGGTGATACGGCTGGCACGTTCGACCTCGCTCAAAATCAGCCGCGCGTCCGCTTCGCGGGCCGGCCCGCCCCGGCGCCGCACCATCAGTTGCGCGTACCCCAGGATGGTGGTCAGCGGATTGTTAAGTTCATGCGCGATCCCGGAGACCAGTTGCCCCAGCGCCGCCATCCGTTCGGTATGGAAAAGCCGCGCCTCGAACAGCCGCTGGCTGGTTACGTCGCGGTAGGTTTCAATCCAGCCGACCCGCTCTCCCTGGGCTCCCCGCATGGGCCGCGCGAAGCGCTCGAGAACCTTGCGTTCCGGCCGCACCAGTTCCAGCTCGTCCCACAGCTCCTCGCTCGCCGCGAACCGCTCACGCCACCGCGCGCCCATGTTTTCGGGGTCTGCCGCGCGTCCCGCCAGTTCCCCAGCCAGTGCCTCGAAGCTGCATAGGTTGCGCAGCCGCTCAGGACTGATATGCAGCATCTGCGCAAAACGGTCGTTCGCCGCCCGCAGCTCGCCGCCTCCGCCGAACAACAGTACTCCGCAGTCCACTGAATCGAGCAGCGCCGACAGCATGAACCCATCGTCCCAGCGTGGTTCGGAGCCGATGCTCTCCCGGCGCGCCGCGTAGTTGTGTTCGGGGATCAGCACCTCGCTTCTACCTTTGACTCTGCAGAATCAGGTAGCTGAACAATGCGGCTGTGCCCAGCGTCGCAAACACTTCGACAGCGACGCGCACCTTGCGATAGTGCAGCCAGAACTTTTGGTGGATGATGTTGTGAATCATGCGCAATTACCTCAGCATCTGCACATGCACCGCTAGTGCCATCGGACCAAAGCAGTAATGGGTTAAGAATCAATTTATTGGCAAGGCGTGAAGTGCTGATCGAGCCGGCGGCTTTCCCAGACCGAAACCGCGCACGCGCATGATTCCCAGATGAGGCCGTTTGGACAACTTAGGTTAGATATTGGGTAAGACCAGTCGGAGTACGACGATTGCGCCCCGCGGGCGCGAGGCGGAAAAACTCGACACCAGGAAAGGGAGCTAGCAGCCGGGATGGCTGGAGGCCGCCAAGGCGCCGATCAGTTAGCCGGCGCTTCGGATTCGTACTGTTTCAACTTGCGGTACAGCGTCGTCTTGCCGATGCCCAGCAGCCGCGCNNTGGCCGGCAACGACTGTTCCGGTGAATACTGCAGGTTCGTTGGCAGATCTCCCACGTGCAGGAGCGGACCGCTGCCCAACGCCACGGCGCGCTCGACGGCGTTTTCGAGCTCGCGCACGTTGCCCGGCCAGTCATAGGACACCAGACGGCGCATGGCATCTTCGGAAATCGTGCGCACGTCCCGCTGCGGATCGCTGAATTTCTCGAGAAAGGAGCTGACCAGCAAGGGAATATCGCTTTTGCGTTCGCGCAGCGGGGGCAGTTTAATCTGCACCACATTCAACCGGAAATATAGATCCTGGCGGAAGCCACCGGTGCGTATCGCCGACTCGAGGTCGCGATTGGTGGCCGCGATCACGCGCAAATTGATCCGTACTCTTTCCGTGGCGCCCACCGGGCGGATTTCGCGCTCTTGCAAGGCCCGCAACAGCTTGGCCTGCAGGTCCACGGGCAGATCGCCGATTTCGTCCAGGAACACGGTGCCCCCTTCGGCCGTCGCGAACAAGCCCTGGCGCGAATGTTGCGCCCCCGTAAAAGCTCCTTTTACGTAGCCAAACAGCTCCGATTCGATCAGCGTCGGCACGAGGCCGGAGCAATCCACGGGGACAAAGGGTTTCTGTTGCCGCGTACCTGAAAAATGGATCGACCGGGCCACCAATTCCTTGCCGGTGCCGCTCTCGCCCAGGATAAGCACCGGGTAATTGTGCTGGCTGACCTTTTGCACCATCTTGTACACCCGCTGCATCTTGGGTGAAACGCCGATCAACCCTCCAAACCCCGGCCGCGTGCGCAGCTGTTCGCGCAAAATATGATTTTCGTGATCGAGCTCAATCGCATGCACCAGCCGCTGCATCTTGGTGCGCAGTTCGTCCACATGAAACGGCTTGGTGACGTAATCCATGGCCCCCAGTCGTGTAGCTTCGACGGCCGTCTCGATCGTTCCGTACTGCGTCAGGACCATCACGGCGATTTTCGGGTGGCTGGCGCGCACGCGTTTCAAAAACTCCAGGCCTCCCAACTGCGGCACCTTCAGATCGGTGATCAAAATGTCTACCGAGGTTTGCTCCAGTAATTCCAAGGCTTGTTCGGTCGTGGCCGCAGAATGCACCTCCAGACCGCCTTCGACGGCGATGTCCGCGCACAGGTCGCGCGTGGAAACTTCGTCATCGACCACCAGGACGGAGAATCCCGTATGTGGCGCTCTTGGGACCGTGCGGCTAGTTTGCGTTTCCATGTGGGTCACCCCCTTTCTCGAAATGGAGCACGGGCTGTGCCAAATCAGACGGTTCCTAAAATCTTAAGGGCCAAACAGTTGGACCAGGACGAAGGGCCCCGACGCGCTACCTGTATAGCTTTTTGGGAAATTTGTCAATCAGTAAACTTTTGCAGGCGCCGTGCAACTCTCTAAAGATGTGGGCCTTGCCGTTTTGGGACCGGTTCGGAATCCGAAGCGGGAATGCACCCTGCCGAACTCCAGGCTCTCCCCTTCTTGCACATAATAAGTCATCTATACATGAAGAAGGCCTGAAGAGGGCCTTCTGCAGTTCTGGCGCACCGCGTGCACCCTAGGGCCGCGCGGTGCGCGCAATCGGCCTTAACTGTTTAGGCATTACTCCCTCATTGCTTGTCATTGGTTTATGGCCGTGCCCCCAACGAACGCAGCTTGGCATTCACGCGCCCTACTGATAGATTCGAGGAGTAAGCTCGCGAAAAATTACCATGTTGACTGACGTCCAAAAATTGGCCGACCGCGTCCTGATTGTCGAGGACGAGGAAAATGCCCGCCTCGGCTACGAGGCGCTCTTGCGGAAGTGGGGACTCGACGTGCTCGGCGTCCCCAGCGCCGAAAACGCCCTGGCGAACTTTTCGAGTTACCGCCCCGCCATTCTGATCGCCGACGTGGAGTTGCCGGGCATGGACGGCCTGACGCTGCTGAGCCGTCTGGGCAAGGAGCTGGAAACCGTTCCAGCCATCGTCATTACCGGCAAAGGCAGTGAAGAACGCGCGGTTGCGGCCATTGAAGCGGGCGCCTTCTGGTACATCGAAAAGCCCTTGAAGGGAGCCGTCCTGCACGCCCTGCTCGACCGCGCTCTCGGGAAGGCTCGCGACCGCCAGCAGGTGGCCGCGCTGACGCGGCAATTGCGCCAGGCGGGGCGCATTGGCGAGCTGATTGGCAGCGCCAAGGTCATGCAGGACGTGATGCGCATCGTCGAGCAGGTCGCGCCATCTTCAGCTTCCGTGCTTATTACCGGCGAGACCGGGTCGGGCAAGGAGATTCTGGCTCGCACCATCCATCAACTGTCACCGCGCGCCGAACGCCCTTTCGTGGCGATCAATTGTTCGGCCATTCCCGAAACGCTGATGGAAAGCGAAATTTTCGGCCATGAAAAAGGCGCTTTCACCGGCGCCGCCGAGCGGCGCATCGGCTGCTTCGAGCTGGCCGACGGCGGCACGCTCCTGCTCGACGAAATTGGAGAAATGCCCGCCCCCACCCAGGCCAAGCTGCTGCGCGTTTTGGAAGACCGCAAAGTGCGGCGTCTCGGCAGCAAGACCGAAACCCCCGTGGACGTGCGCGTGCTCGCCGCCACCAACAAAGATCCCGAGCAGGCCGTGGCGCGCGGCCAGCTTCGGCAGGACCTTTACTTCCGCCTGAACGTATTCCACATCCATCTTCCCGCGTTGCGTGATCGCAAGGAAGATTTGCCGGCGCTGGTCGACCATATTCTCATCGACCTCAACGCCAAGCATGGGCGGCAGGTGCGCGGGGTCAACGCTGAAGTGGCGGAGCTGTTCCAGGGCTATAGCTGGCCCGGCAATGTCCGCGAGGTGCGCAACGTCCTCGAGCGCGCCACCATCGTCTGCGACCGCGACCTGATCGGGCGCGCGCATCTTCCGTCCGATTTTGGCCGCACCCTGGCCGCGGGTGCGACCGAGCTGTCCGCGATGCGCTTTCCGCTGGGCACCACCGTCGACGCCGTCGAGCGCGAGTTGATCCTGCAAACGCTCGCTTCCACCAACAATAAGACCCGCGCCGCCGAGTTGCTGGGCATCAGCCTCAAGACCCTGCACAACAAATTAAAAGAATATGAAGTGGTCAAGAGCGAAGGCCGCTAAGGGCCACAGGTATGCACCTGCACCTGAAAACGAAGATTACGCTGATTGTCGCGGTGCTGGTTTTGGCCGTCGTGGGGGTGAATTCCTGGCTCTATGTCGCGACGCTCACCAAGCAGGTGATCCGCCAAGCCGATAACCGCGCCGACCTGGTGGCCCAGCAGGTGTTCTTCGAAGCTCAGAACGCCCTCGCGGACGCCGCTCATGAAGGCCAGGCGCCGGCTTCCGAGAATCTCGCCGATTTGCGGGAATACGTGCGCAGCGCACTGGACCAAAACGCCGCGCTGACCTCGCTCATCGACGCCGAAGTCGGCTACTCCTTCCTGGTTTACGAAGTCACGATCGTGGACCGCGATGGCACCGCGCTCATCTCGAGCGATTCTTCACTCCCCGGACGCAAGGTGACCGCGCGGCCGCCCCTTGGCGATCTCGTGAATGCCAGCTTTATCCAGCAGCTTCGGCAGATTTATGGTCCTCCGCAAGTCTACGACGTTTCCTACCCCTTCCGCCTCGGCGCTCCGGGACGGCAAGTGCCCTTTGGCGATATTCGCGTGGCCGCGCAGACCGGGCTGCTGCGCAGCGAGATCACGCCCGCGTTGCGCTCCGCCGGCTTGCTGGCCCTCGTCTCGGTGCTCGTTTCCGTGCTGCTGGCTGCGGTCGTAAGCAACGCCTCGCTCGCGCCTCTCGAGCGCATCTCCTCCCAACTCGATCACATTTCCCGCGGTGAATTTGACCAGAAGCCCCTCGAGCGGGCCGACGAATTCGGCCAGGTAAGCACCAAGATCGTGCAGATCGGCCAGCAGTTGCGGGGTGTGCGCGAAATCTTCAGCACACTGCGCGAAAATCTCGACCAGGTCCTCGGCGGCCTCGAGGACGGCCTGCTGCTATTCACTCGCGACGGCCGGGCCGTCATGGTGAGCCCCGCGGTGGAACATTTCCTGGGCGCCACCGCCGATCATTTACTCGGGCGCAAGGCCGGCGAAATCTTCCCTCCCCGGCACCCTCTTCGTGCGGCTCTTGGATTGGTGGGCGATGAATTTGAGTCCGTCGCTGCGGCGGAATTCGATCTGCCCGGGAAAGCGGGCTCGCCGCCGCAACGCATTGGCGTCAGCGTCCAGGTGATCACCGAGCGCGGCACGCGCATGGGCGCACTGGTTACGCTGCGCGACCTCGAATCGCTCGAGCGCATCGGCCGCCAGTTACAGGTATCCGAACGCCTCGCGGCGCTCGGGCGGGTTACCGCCGGCGTGGCCCATGAGGTGAAAAATCCTCTCAACTCCATGCGCTTGTGGCTGGAAAATCTCAAGGAGTGTCTCCCTTCCGCCGAAGAGATGCCGCGCCAGGCCATCGCCGTACTCGATAGCGAGATCGACCGCCTCGACTCGGTCGTCAAGCGCTTTCTCGATTTTGTGCGGCCGCCGGAGCTCCGCCTCGAGGAAACTCGCCTCGACGAGTTGCTCGATGAGACCGCCGCCATCGCTCGTCCGCAACTCAGCCGCGCCGGCGTGCAGCTCGAAAAGCATTACGCCGAACTGCCCCCGGTGCGCGTCGACCGTCCGCTGCTCAAACAGGCCATCCTTAATCTCATCCTCAACGCAATCGAGGCGATGCCTGCCGGCGGCCGGCTCACTTTTGAGCTGGAACGCCGCGCCGACCTCGCTGAAATCCGCATCGTCGATACCGGCCGAGGCATCGCGCCCGAACATCGCGCCCGTATTTTCCAGCTTTTCTTCACCACGCGCCCCGGCGGCAGCGGCATCGGCTTGGCCAGCGCGTACAAAACCGTGCAACTGCACGACGGCTCCATGGATTTCGATTCCGAAGTCGGCCGCGGCACGACCTTTCGCATCGAACTCCCGCTCGCTCGTCCGCTCGAGCCGGTGTCGGTCGGTTCTACCGAAACGACAGGCCCTTTCGCCCGCAAATCCTGATGAAAATGCGTACTCACACTCGCATTCTCAACGTTGTTGCGCCACTGCTGAACATTGCTGCGCCACTGCTGGCCGTCGTCGCGCTGTCTGTTTCCGGCTGCCACCGCAACATCGTTCGCGCCGCGACTCCCTCGGTGCCCTCTGCGCGCCGAATCGCACCGATGCCTAAGCCGGTGCCTGTCGAACGGCCCGCCACCGAAAGCGAGCCCGCACCCGAGCCCGTCCCGGAGCCGGTTCCCGCTGCCGCCGCCACCCTGCCTGCGCCCGTA
>PLJR01000053.1:3987-6499 GCA_003140295.1 Acidobacteriota bacterium | reverse complement strand
CGAGAAGGCGGGTGGTCTCAAGGGGTCGTCGCAACACTTGCTTGCAGTCTACTGGCCGGAGTTTCAAAGCCCAATGTTTTTCTGGGATAGGATACAGCGTGCTTCGAAACCGGCCCCCTACCCCATTGCGTCGCGTTTTGGTCCAAGTTGACGTTGCGGAGTCCAACGGGCACAGCGATTTCACTTGGCGAGTGTCAGTGTCGTTCGCATGGCGTGGTGAGTGGGTGTGCAAGGCGGGTGCGTCGACGGGCGCATCAGTGTGGCGTTGCGGCGGGCGCTTCCGTCTCGGTGCCACGTGCGTTGCGCGGGCGCACGGACACCACGACCTCGGCTGCGACGACGGTTTCCAGTGGCGATGAAGTTTGCGATTCCCTGCGTGTCCGGCGTCCCGACGCCCTCTTCAACGAGTGCGTTGCTTCGTATCGGCGGTCGTAGTAGGCGCGGGTAGAACCTCGTACCGTGCCATCATTCCCGCCTCCATATGGTCGTCCAGGTGGCAATGAAATAGCCAGAGGCCAGGGGCGTCAGCAACCATGTCGGCGGTTTCCGTTCCCAAAGGCAACAGAAAGAGCGTGTCCCTGCGAGTGCCGTGGGAGAGCACCGTGTTGCCGTGCCAATGCGGGGTGTGGAAATTGAGCGCGCCCACGTCACCCATATCCAACAGATACCAGCGTACACGCTGGCCCTGTTTCACGGTCATCACCGGCCCATCGCCGTAGAGGTACCCGTTGACGGAAAACTTGAAGTTGGTCTCGGCGAATCCGGTGCCCGCGAACGTGAAGTATCCTTGCGAATCGGAAAAGTTGGCGCCCTGCCCCTCGAGCGCTTTCTGGTCGGCGGCGCTGATGTGGGCGGCAACGTTCTCTTGCGCATACCAACTCTCGTTTTCGTTAAATGCGGTGAAGAGAGCGACGATTTCGCGGTCGACGTCTTTGGGAGTGCCATCTGGGTTAGCCTGGCCTCGCCGGGCCACGATGATGGCCCCCACCAGGCCGGAAGCTACGTCTTTGTATTCGTTGACGTGCGATTGGTACGGCCAGACGATCGAGCTGGGATCGTCCGGCCCGGGCCCCGCCAGCTCCGGCACATCCCACTCGTAAGTGAACGTCGCCCCGGGCGCCACCGTATCCTCAGGCTCCCCCTCGGTAACGACCTCGCCCTCGGCATCGAGAACCCTGCCGGTCCCAGCAGAGTGCCGCGGACGGAAGACGTCGTCGGGCGCACTCATGCTGTAGGGCCGCGAGGCGTNNCAGCAAACCCAGGTATTCGTCCTCGGGAGGGCGCGGCTTCCGCGTCGCGAACGTACCGTCGGTATACTCCCGGTAGACCGCCTTGCGATACACGTGCCCGATGTGATTTGGCCCCGGCTGCGTGTACGCCGCCGCCGTTCCTTCAAAAGGTTTGCCGGTCATCATATCGATGCCGAGCGGCGCATAGTCCCATTCGGTCTCTTCGGCCGCAATGTAGTAGGTTCGCACGCGTCCGCCAGCCGCGGGGAGATCTTGCTTCGGCTGCGGTCTGGCGGAAGTTGCCGCGAGCTGGGCCAGACCTCCGACTCCGAAAAGGCAAACCGCCCATACCAGGCCTTTCATGGCAATCTCCTTCCCGATCCTTGAGCTGCGACGCTCGCTGGTCNNGCCACGGACCCAACGTCAGAAGCCGGCGCCAGCACGCCCGATTTTTTCGCCGGCGGCCTTCGCGGGTAGGACCTCATACCGCGCCATCATTCCCGCCTGCATATGGTCGTCCACCTGGCAATGAAGTTGCCAGAGGCCAGGGGTGTCGGGAACCATGTCGGCGGTTTCCATTGCCGCCGGCAACAGATCGAACACATTCTTACGAGCGTGGTGGAAGGTCACCCAGTTGCCCCCCTCCCAATGCGGGGTGTGGAAATTGACCACATCACCCACATCCAATAGATACCAGCGTACGCGCTGGCCCTCTTTCACGGTCATCACCGGCCCGTTGCCGTAGAGGTATCCGTTGATGGAAAACTTGAAATTGGTCTCGGCAAATCCGCTGCCCGTGAACGTGACGTACATGTGCGGATCGGAAAGTTTGGCGTCTATCTTATTTAACGCTTTCTGGTCGGCGGCGCTGATGTGGGCGGCAACGTTCTGGTCCACATACCAACTCTGATTCTCGTTAAAAGCGGTGAAGAGAGCGAAGATTTCACGATCCACGCCTTTGGGCGTGCCGTCTGGGTTAGCCTGCCCGCGCCGGGTCACCACGATGGCCCCAACCAGGCCGGAAGCCACATCTTTGTATTCGTTGACGTGTGAGTGGTACACCCAGACGATCGAGCTGGGATCGTCCGGCCCCGGCCCAGCCCGTTCCGGTACATTCCACTCGTAAGTGAACGTCACACCGGGCGGCACCATGGCACCGGTCTTTTGCTCGTCGGGAACATTGTCGGCATACATGGACCCCTCGGAGGCCTTCTCGTAGAAGACTCCATGCGGATGCATGCTGTAGGGCCGCGAGGCGTTGTTCTTGAAAACGACCTTGATCG
>PLJR01000053.1:2312-3980 GCA_003140295.1 Acidobacteriota bacterium | reverse complement strand
CGGTAGACCGCCTTGCGATAGACGTGCCCGATGTGATTTGGTCCCGGCTGGGTGTATGCCACCGCCGTTCCTTCAAAAGGTTTGCCGGTTACCATATTGACCCCGAGCGGCGCATAGTCCCATTCGGTCTCTTCGGCCGCAATGTAGTAGGTGCGCACGTGTCCGCTCGCCGTGGGGAGATCTTGCTTCGGCCGCGGTCTAGCGGAAGTCGCCGCGAGCTGGGCCATACCTCCAACTGCGAAAAGGCAAACCGTCCATATCAGGCCCTTCATGGCAATCTCCTTCCGGCACCCTGAGCTGCGACAATTTCTGAAACAGACGGCAGGCCCGCACGGGCTCAAACTGCAGACCTCTGCCGAGCCAAAAAATCAACTGGGCAAAATAGGTAAACAATCTACACGCTGATCGCGGGTGTGTAAATACAAGTCAACCGTAAATGCGCTCGTAGACCGATGGCATCTTCATATCCGGGAGTATCCGACCCTTCGTAGCATGCGCCATCATCAGCAGGGGATGAAAAGCGGAACGATGGACGGAGGTGCACGAACTAGAGGGATTTTTTGGGCCTATGTCCGACGCTGTTGACAGTCTGTTCTTGTGCGCTCTTTGTCGGTTTAGATCGCTGTCAGCCTCTCGCTGTTGGCTGAAGAAACCGCCACGACGAGCGTCGTGGCGGTTTCCTCGCCATCTATCTCTAGCTGATTAATTTGCCAATGGATTGGGTCGGATTTGCATATGATTCACAGAGCCGCTGCGCGTTTCCGTGAATCTAGGCAGGTAAGAACTGTAGGTCATCCAAAGGCCACGGCCCTTCCAACCCGCTTTGGCGTCGTCAATTCGACCATCCAAACCACGAGCATAATACGGCATCGGGTAAGGGATTCGGAACACACTGAACTTTTCCGTCTTCGGATCAAATATGAACTGCGCGTCCGAAGTGGTCCCAGTTTCGATCACGGTGTCCTTGCCGAGCCCCGACGCGTTGAATTGATCCACCCACAGGTAGTAAGGGAAATCGGTACTGCCGGTTTCCTTGCCGGTGCCCTTGAATTTCAGCCCCGGCGTGTCCCAGAACTTCCACTGGCCGGTCTTGGGGTCCAGGTGCCCGAGTTGGCCGCTGCCCAATGACACCCAAACAGTCCCGTCCGAGCTGAAGTCAATACCGTGCGGGAAACGTCCTGGAGGAGGCAGCGGGTAATCCTTGAATTTCCCCGTCTTTGGATCGATCACATACAGCTTGTTCCCAGGCCCTCCCGCTACAGGAGACGTATACCAAACGGTGCCATCGACCGGGCTGACAGCCTCTCCGTAGCTCCCTCCTGGAACCGGTTTCTTCGTGTCCATATCGATCCGCATCCAGGTCTTCTGAGCACCCACCTCAGTCCCTTGTATATTGTTAAAGTCCAGCTTTTTCATGTCGAGTTCACCCGCCGCGGAACCGCCGCCATCGGTCCAGATCCGGTCTTGCCAATCTATCTGCAGGTGGTGGGTGTTGTATGCGGTATCGACCGAAACAAATTTATTGGTTTTCGTATCGTAGTAACCGAGCATCATGTTGTTACCGCGCGCAGCCAGCAAATTGTACCCGATATCGATCGCGGCCGGGTCATTGGTCTCCGTGGCGATCGTGCTCTTCGCCCACGCCGGATAGAAATTCTTCCCCCCAGC
>PLJR01000053.1:0-2302 GCA_003140295.1 Acidobacteriota bacterium | reverse complement strand
CCATGGTCCTTGCTTCGTGGTTCCACCTGGAGCAATGAGACAGTGTTCTTCACCGGGTCCAAAACAGCCAGTCTGCCTCCGCCCGTTCGATCCCCACCGTAGACTTTCCCGTACGGGTACAACGTCGGATTGCGCTTGTCTGTAGATATTAAATCGTGAACGAACGACTCTGGCGCGGCCCAATCCCACTGGGAGATAACGACATTGCGTTCGATGCCGGTTGGCCGCGGCGGAGCGGGAGGAACTTCTCCCGCCGCAATCCGAGAGCCCCAATCCGCAAGGGTTTTCTCTACTACCTGTCTGCCCATCCCATCGAGTTCTTGGTGCATCGACTTAGCGCGCAGGAACATCGCGTCCCAATCTTTGGGAGTGGTATAGATGCGCGTGGGGGCCATGCCGAGTTCATGGCAGTGGTTGCACCCGTTCCTCAGGGTTGCAAGCCATTCATCTTGACTCTTGTACTTGGCTGGAAGCTCGCTCATCGGGGGCGGCTGAAGCAGCGACGTCCAATAACTGGCAGGATAGATCTTCGCCGCTTCTTGCGGAGTTGCCGCGTTGGCAACCTGCAGCTTCACCTGCTCGCCGCATTCCGCTTTGACGCGCTCCGAGTCCTTCAGCCCGTAGCCGCGCACCTGTAGCTCGTAGGCTCCCTCCGGCAGGTCCGGAACCAGGAACCGTCCCTGATCATCGGTGACGACAATCTTGCGGAACGGTGCCGGCAAGGATTTTGTCTCAGCGATCACCCAGACGCCAGCTTCGGCTTTCCCGCCGTTGCTGTTCACAACGGTGCCGCCTATACTCTTCTTATCGACTTTCAATCCAGGTACATTCTGCGGGCCGCCTACAGCCGGTCGAGCGGCCACACACAATACTGCCAGAAGAACCCAGGTCATCTTGCGCGTTACGGTTCGCATCTGCAGCCCTCCATTTGGATACTTCCCGTGGGCCCATAAAGCTCGTAAACGGAAACTAAGCTAGCATCAAGAAAATGTCAAGCTAAAGGATTGCAGCTTGCGGAGAGTGTGCCCCGATGCTGTGGGCGCAAGGTAAGACCAATGCAGCTGTTCGTCTGGAACGACTCTGGGACGACGTTGCCAAACAACATGAACTGGACATATTGTGCGCATATCCGGCAAGCAACTTTCCTGGCGGAAAGGACGAACGTGCTTTCAATACTATTTCCGCAGAGCAGCCATCCCGGTTGTAGCTATTTGATGCAAGAGTGCGATGGCGACGCTACCTCTAAAGAAAATCTGGATGCCGCAATCATCGCAGGTGCAGCACGGCTTGTCCTTCTTAGATGATTTGAGTAACAGCCAGCTCTGACATAACGGACACGGGAATCGCTTCCCTTCAAAGGCATGGCCCCCGCTCGGAATTGGTCGTTACGTTAGGATAGCTTGAGTCCATAACGCCTCAACGTTACGTTAGCGTTCCTCTGTTGCCCTAGATAGATTCGGGCGCAACATGGGCGCAAAACCCACGTCTTCGACCTGAAAAAACGGGTATGCCAAGAGGGAGGACAACAGATTCGGCGAGACTTAGTGACGTTCACTGCGTTGCCCTCTTGAACTCATAACCCGATGGTCGCACGTTCAAATCGTGCCCCCGCAACCGATTTCACCATTTATTCCCGAAAGACGAGTTAGCAATCCAAGGCCTGTCGAGCCAATGACGCACCTGAGGATACAATCTTCAGTCGCCGTCCGTGCCTGTCTTTACGACCTTCGGCTTCGGAACGAAGTCCGCATCTGCCACGGCATTTTTCGCATCGCCCGGCTTGCGCACGTCGACGAGGTAGTCGAGTTCTCCCCGATGGCCTAGTTCAAATCGCCCGATGGGCGGATTTACGCAAGGCCAGCCAACTTGCCAGAGTTATCGATGAAAGGAAACCAAGCTCGAAGTACGCTTGAGTTGGAAGACCCAATCTAGAATTGCGCGCAGGTCGAAATTCAGGATCATAAAGCCCAGTGTTTGGATACGAGATTGCTGTCGCCTGTGCGGTCCAGTGCCGTGGCGAGAATTGGAACGCGCGCTTTGCCTTCGTAAGCAGCTGCTGCTGGGTAGTCCTCGAATCTCGGGACCTTCTTCCCCGTGCATGCGTTTGATGCTGCTTGCGCCAGCAAACTTATGGAAAGGGACAGCGGTACGAAAAGAATCGCGGGGCTTATCCCGACACCTTTGTTCTGCTTGTCCTTCGACTGTTTCATTTCCGGAATCATGCCATCGCGTTATACAACTCAACAACCGTTTCCATCCGCATGGGTTCTAGGGGGCCAAGTCCCGAGAAACGGGATTATCG
>PLJR01000044.1 GCA_003140295.1 Acidobacteriota bacterium | reverse complement strand
CCGCTGGTTTGCACCGCGTTCAACGCGGACTTTGACGGCGACCAGATGGCTGTGCACATCCCGCTTTCTCCCGAGGCGCAAATCGAAGCGACCGTGCTGATGCTTTCCTCGCGCAACATTCTTTCGCCGGCCAACGGCCTGCCTCTGGCCGTGCCCACTCAGGACATGGTCCTCGGCATCTACTACCTCACCAAGGCCAAGCCCGGAGCCAAGGGCGAGGGCCGCGCCTTCGGCTCGATCGAAGAAGTTGTCCTGGCGCTCGAAGCCGGTGAAGTCGAACTACTCACCCCCATCCGCCTGCGCTATACGGGCGAGATGATCGACTTGACCACCGCTTACGACGACCAGGACGTCACGCACACCGAGTCGGTGCAGCTGAAGCGCCAATTCCTCAACACCACCGTCGGCCGCGTCATCTTCAACGATTCGTTGCCGAAGGAAATGCCCTTTGTGAACGGCTTGCTCAAGAAAAAGGGCGTGCAGCAGCTGGTCTATTATTGCTATCTCCGCTTCGGCCTCGAGCGCACCGTGGTGGCTCTCGACCAGCTCAAGGAGCTGGGCTTCCTCTACGCCACCAAGTCGGGTATCTCGATCGGCATCGAAGACATGCTCATCCCCCACGACAAAGCTCCCCTTGTCGAGGCCACCGAAAAAGAAATCGTCAAGGTGCAGCAGCAATACCTTGACGGCGCCATCACCAACGGCGAGCGCTACAACAAAGTCATCGCCATTTGGAGTGACGTCACCGAAAAAGTGGCCGAGCAGATGTTTAAGGCCCTGGAACAGCAGGATAAAGAGGGCGTCATCAACCCCATCTACGTCATGGCCGACTCCGGAGCCCGCGGATCGAAGCAGCAAATCCGCCAGCTTTCCGGTATGCGCGGCTTGATGGCCAAGCCNNCGCGAAGGCCTCACCGTGCTGCAATACTTCATCTCCACGCACGGCGCCCGCAAGGGCTTGGCCGATACGGCCCTCAAGACCGCCGATTCCGGATACTTGACCCGCCGTCTCGTCGACGTGGCCCAGGACGTGATCATTAACGAAATCGACTGCGGCACCGTCGAGGGCATCTACGTCGAACCCATTCTCGAGGCTGGCGTCGAAGTCGAACCGTTGCGCGACCGCGTCGTGGGTCGCGTCTCACTCGAGAAGATCAAAGACTACGAAGGCAACGTCATCCTCGAGATCAATCAGGAAATCACCGAGGAACTCGCCAATTCGATTCAAGCTGCCGGCATCGAGCGCGTAAAGATTCGCTCCGTGCTGACTTGCGAATCCCGCCGCGGGGTTTGCGCCCAGTGCTATGGCCGCAATCTGGCCACCGGGCGCATGGTCGAGCTGGGAGAGGCAGTCGGCGTTATCGCCGCGCAGTCTATCGGCGAGCCGGGTACGCAGCTCACTATGCGCACCTTCCACATCGGCGGCACCGCCACCCGTATTCAGGAGCAGTCCAAGGTCGAAGCGCGCAGCAGCGGCTTCGTGCGTTTCCTCGATCTCAAGGTCGTTCATGGCCGCAACAACGCCTTGATCGCCATGAATCGCTCCGGCTTGATCGCCATCGTCGACGAAAAAGGCCGTGAAAAGGAGCGCTACCACGTTGTTTACGGCGCTCGCCTGCGCGTCGATGAAGGCCAGCCCGTCACCATCGGCCAGATTCTTGCCGAATGGGACCCCTTCACCTTCTCCATCCTTACCGAGGTGGGCGGCAACATTCAATTCAAGGATCTGCAACCCGGCATCACCATCGAGGAGCAGGTCGACGAAGTCACCGGTCTAGCGCAGCTCGTCGTTACGCTGCCGCCCGGCGACGAAAAGCATCAGCCCACCATCCTGATTCGCGATACGGCCGGCCGCGCGCGCAAGAAATACCTGATGCCCTCGCGCGCCCACTTGATGGTTTCTGACGGCGATGAAGTCCAGCCTGGCGACGTGCTGGCCAAGATCCCGCGCGAAACCACTAAAACGAAAGACATCACCGGCGGTCTCCCGCGCGTCGTGGAACTGTTTGAAACCCGCAAGCCCCGCGATCCCGCCGTCATCTCCGAAATCGATGGCGTCGTGAAGTACGGCGAGATCAGCAAGGGCCTGCGCAAGATTTACGTCGAAACCGATGACACCAAGCCGGGCATGACCCAGAAGGAATACTCCATAGCTCGCGGCGTGCACATCAACGTCCAGGAGGGCGAACACGTCAAGGCTGGCGAGCCGTTGATCGACGGCCCGCTCAATCCTCACGACTTGCTTGCCGTCCTCGGCGAAAAATACACCCAGGCCTACCTGGTCAATTCCATCCAGGAGGTCTATCGTCTCCAGGGCGTCAACATCAACGATAAACACATCGAAACCATCGTGCGCCAGATGATGCGCTGGGTAAAAGTCGAGGACGTTGGCGACACCAAGTTCCTTCTCGACGAGCAAGTGGATAAGTTCCGCTTCCGCGAGGAGAATGACCGCGTCATCGCTGAAGGTGAGCGTCCCGCGACCGGCCGCCCGCTGCTCCTCGGAATCACCAAGGCCTCGCTGTCCACCGACTCCTTTATTTCGGCGGCCAGCTTCCAGGAGACCAC
>PLJR01000393.1 GCA_003140295.1 Acidobacteriota bacterium | reverse complement strand
TGAGCTCCGAGTAGGGCCCAGACCGTTTCTTGCGTGGGCTCCAAATAGAGCCCACACCCGCTGAAAGCGCGATATGCCACGCAGTGTTGCACAATTCCACGGTTTGTGGTTGATTGCGGCGTTTAAACTCTTCAAGGGTTTGTTTCTACTGGCCCTGGGCATTGGCCTGCTGAAGTCGCTGCACCACGATCTGGCGGTCGAACTCCTGCGGTGGGGCGACCGGTTTCGCGTCGATCCGGACAACGCTCATTTCCAGCGCCTGCTCGAGAAAGTTTCTTTCATCAGTAGCAGGAAGTTGAAAGAGCTCGACGTCGGCACATTTTTCTATTCCGCGCTCATGCTGACCGAGGGCATCGGCTTGTCGCTGGCGAAACGATGGGCTGAATATTTTTCGATCATAGCCACTTCCTTACTCTTGCCTCTGGAAATTTACGAACTTGCTAAGAAAGTCGATTTAGCGAGAGTCGCTCTGCTGGCGATCAATATCGCCATCGTTATTTATTTGATTGTGGAAGTTCGCCGTCATCGAAACGGGGAAGCCGCAGGTTAGCGGTGCGTCGCGCCCGCGGGCGATCAACCGGAGGCTTCATCAAACCGGGGCCGGGGCTCGGCTATCTTCATCAGAAAACTGAAGAGAGCGCGCTAGATAATGGCTTGCGCCATGGCCTGCATCGAATCGTCAGCCGGCAGCAGGGCCCTGACTGCTCCTTCCAGTTCATGGGCGCTGGTGGCATCGGCGGGCNNCGGGATAATTTACGATGTCGATCTTGTAAGAAAACCGGTTGTTCGCGCCGGCGGCATCGGCGAGTCCCTCCGCAACGCGATCGTAAACGTGACGCGTAAAGTCGAGGTCGGCTCCCGGCAGGACCGCGCCAAAGCAGGTGGCGCCCAGAATGTAGATGGAATCCTGCTCGCGTAATTTTCGCGAGATTACTTTGGCGGCGTCCCCCATGAGGGACGGAGTGCCTGGAGAATCGATCGAGGTGGCGTCGGCCACCGACAGGGCAACCACCAGGATCGAAAGCTTTTGTGTGGTGGTGATCGTCCGACGATATTCCATGGGCAAGCGGTCCTGGAAAGAACTGAAATTCGGCATGGTTTTCAGCAGTTCGGTGCTGGCCTGGCGTTGGGCTTCCGCGACGTGCATACGCTCGGCCGCCATGGTTTTGCGCAGGCGGCGGATGGTGGCCTGGCGCTCCCACAAATATCCCGCCAGCAGCACGCTAAGGATGCAAAATCCGACGAAAGCGATGGGCAGGGCCTTATCGGTCGCGTACGTCTGCCGCGAAAACACCACTGGGTACATAAGGATCGCGGTTCCCGCCGCCAGAATCGCAATGGCCACGCAGGCAAATAACGTCAATTGAAGTTCGCGCCGCTCCAGATCGTGCGCGTGGATCTTTTGTGAGGCTGGCATGTAGGTCCCTTCGCTGCCATAAGTATAGGGAACGACGTGGCCCCCGAGGCTCCTTTTTGCGTATTTGTTAGCCAAAAACTAACTAAGTGGAGATTTAGGAGGGCGCCGGTCTAATTACCGGCATTACCGGCGGCTGACAAAATTCGCCGGAGAATCCCGGGGATTTCGAAGAGGGCCTGGTTTTTCATGGCTGCGGTGTGCGCCCGAAAGTGGAGGAAATTTTCGGGCTCGATCAACTGCGCCACCGCCTCGCCGATTTGCGCAAAACTTGCGACCACCAGCCCGACTTCCTTCTCGCGCACCCATACGGTGTTGTACCGCTCCTGCGGGAGAGTCCACGCGTTGCGCTCTACGATCACGGGCAAGTGCATGGCCATGGCCTCGGCGATGCTGCCGGGTCCGGGCTTGCCGATGAAGAAATCGGCAAGCTGCATGTAATACGGCACGTTGGTGGTGAACCCCTCGACGACGCGTGGGACGGGGGACTTGCGGGCGAGCAATTCGGCCGCCAGGCGTTCATTTTTCCCGCACAGAAAAATCAGCTGCACGGGCAGCGCGGATTGCCCCAGGCGCTCATCGATCGCGAGCATCTTTTTTCGCGAGCCTTGTCCGCCGAATAGCACCAGGCCAGTGAGGCGCTCGGGATCGAGGCCAAGTTTTTCACGCTCGCGGCGGCGGTCGACGGCGGCGTACCGATAGAAGCGCTGATTTAGAATCATGCCCGAGGTGCGAAAAATGTGTTCTTCAGGGTGGCCCATGTCCCGCGCCTGGGCGACGGCATGGTCGGAGCCGCAAATCAAAAATTGCGATTGCCGTTCGATCCAAAAGTGCGGTGGGTAATCGGCGAAGTCGGTGAGAATTGTGACGAAGGGGCTGCCCGGCCGTGATTTGGCCAGGCTTTCACACAGCGCGCGATTGAAGTGCGGAACCAGCGAGGCGACCAGGTCCGGCCTGGTCTCCCGCCAATGGCGCTCGAGGCGCCGGACGGTGGGCCGGTGAAAAACGCGCATCGTCCATTGCAAGACGCGCATGAGTTGCGGGCTTCCGAGCGTCCAATCGTTCCGCAGCATTTTGTTGTAAACGTCCTGAATGCGAATTCCGGTGAACCGGCGCACGATATCCAGGGAATCCAGCAGTTCTTGCAGGTTGAGCAAATCGACTTGCCACGGCAAACGCTCTTCGCGGATGGCTTCTGCAAGCGCGGAGGCGGCCGCGCGATGCCCGCCTCCCGCATCGAAATAGACCAGAACGATCCGAGGCATGGGTTGCGATTGTGCCACGCCGCGGCGCTGATCAGATAGGTAAACTCACCAAAAGTATCGTTGCCCAAACGGTAAATTGTGAGCGTTCTTTAGCGGTGTGTTTTTGTGCGCGTAACATTGGAGTTCTAACCTGTAGTGCATGAAGTGCGACCTGCACGTGCACTCGCAGCATTCGGGAATGTGCTCGACGCCGCTGGTCGGACGCATCTGCCCCGAATCTTATTCGGCGCCTGAGCGGATTTATGCCACGCTAAAAAAGCGCGGCATGGACCTGGTCACCCTGACCGACCACGACTCCATCGGCGCGGCGGAAAGCTTGCGGCACCGGCCCGATTTTCACGGGTCGCCGCCACCGCGAAGATTTCCCGCGGTGTACTTTTATTTCGGCTGGTGAAAATGAGCAGCCGCCGCCGGCGGCCTTACCATTTAGCGAAGCATTGCTGGGCTACCGTTCTGCCCCCGGACCAATTTTACTTTCCGTCGGGCCACACGATCACCGCGTTTGCGATGGCGGTATCCGTCGCTTATTTCTACCCACAGTGCTACGGGTACTTGTTGTTTCTGGCGGCAAGCATTGCGGTGTCGCGCATCATTTTGGGCATGCATTTCCTGAGCGACGTGGTGGTCGGCGCGCTGATCGGTATCGGCCTGGGATATGCGTCTGTGTGCGTTTGCATGAAAGCGATCGAATTATCGCTGTAACGCTGTTTGAGCGATCTTGCTCGCATTCTTCTCTTCCACGCGTCTAAATCCGGTTAGGTCAGCGCGGGTGCGCGACGTTTTTTGGGCGCAGATATTCCTCTTGGCGAAGGGCCTTGCATGTGCTAACCACGTGTCCGTATCTTTATTGTTGTTTAGCGTCTTTACTTTTTTTGGGGGGGAGCGGAATCGTGCGTGTGCTAGTGGTCGAAGACGAACGGCGCCTGGCGGAAAATTTGGCTCGCGCTCTGCGGGAGGGCGCCGGCTATGCGGTGGATATTGCCGGTGACGGCGAGCAAGGCCTCTATCTCGCCGAGTCGGGCGACTACGATCTGCTGGTGCTCGACCTGATGCTCCCCAAGATGGATGGCCACGCCTTGTTGAGCCGCTACCGCCAGAATGGCCATGCCACACCGGTTTTGATTTTGACGGCTCGCGACGAAAAGGAGTCCGTGGTCCGGTTATTAAATGCGGGGGCGGACGATTACCTGGGAAAACCGTTCGATCTCGGCGAGTTTCTGGCTCGGTCGAAATCGCTGGTACGGCGTGGCAAAGGGCAGCGCTCGCCCGTGCTGTGCATCGCCGATTTGCGGCTCGATACCATCGAGCACACGGTGCGGCGCGGGGACCGGGAGATTGCGTTATCGCCGATGGAGTATCGCGTCCTCGAATACCTGGCGCACCGGCCGCGCGCGGTGGTCTCGAAGACCGAACTGCTCGAGCACCTGTATGATTATAATTGGGAGAAATTTAGTAACGTGATCGAGGTCTATATTTCCGGTCTGCGGCGCAAAATCGATGACGACGAAGCCGTGAAGCTGATTCACACCATGCGCGGGCATGGTTACGTTTTGCGCGCGGAGGCGCTGCCCTCGGCGAGTGCTGCCAAGCAGCCGCAGGGCGCCGCCGGGAATGTGAAATCGGGCGAACAACCGAAGAAAGCAGTCAAACACTGAAGTGAAAGCCCTTAAAAATTTGTTGGACATGCGTTATTCGCTGACGGGCCGCCTAATTGCGGTCGTGGTGGGCTGCCAACTTCTGCTGACCGCCGTGCTTACGCTGATGGCGGTGGTGTACGGACACGCGGAATTGCGCGAGGCCTTCGATTCCGCTCTGGAGGCGCGCGCCACCAGCGTTTTAGCGCTGGTACGCTATGACGAAAACAACCCTCCCGGGTTATTGTTTGATTCCTCTCTTTTGCCGCGTTCCCCGCGTTTGCGGCGTCGCGACGCGTTTGAAATTCGTGGGTCCGACGGATACGTGGTGGCCCGATCGGGGCAG